>JBBSSJ010000211.1:0-8154 GCA_038242095.1 Cytophagales bacterium | reverse complement strand
GATCTCAGCCGCTTTACAGATGGTACCACCGGTGTCGATCATATCGTCGAACAGCACCACGTTGGCTCCTTCGACGTCACCAATGATTTGCATCGAAGCTATTTCATTGGCGCGCTTGCGGTACTTGTCGCAAATAACCATGTCGGCGTTGAGGTACTTGGCGAAGTTGCGGGTCCGGGCCGCTCCGCCTACATCGGGGGAAGCAATCAGCAGATTATCGAGCTTCAACGCCTGCACGTACGGAATGAACACCGAGTTGGCTTCCAGATTATCCACCGGAAAATCGAAAAAGCCCTGAATTTGGCCCGCGTGCAGGTCGATGGTCATGAGACGGTCGGCACCTGAGGCCGTTAGCAAATTGGCAATCAACTTAGCCGCAATGGCCACCCGGGGCTTGTCCTTCCGGTCTTGTCGGGCGTAGCCAAAGTAGGGCAATACCACCGTGACGTTGTGTGCGGAAGCGCGCCGCGCCGCATCGACCATTAGGAGCAGTTCCAGAAGGTTGTCGCTCGGCGGCGGCGTGGATTGAATCAGAAACACATCGCAGCCCCGCACGGATTCGTCATAAGCCGGGGAAATTTCTCCATCGCTGAATCGGCGGCAGGTATAACCGCCCAACGGCCGACCGTATTCCTTAGCGATAAGCTCGGAGAGGTGGGTGGAACTGCTTCCTGAAAAAATCTTAACGGTGTTGATAGCTGCCATGAAATCAAAAAGTTGCGCAAAAGTAAGGAAAAAAGATGATAGTATTAGGTATTAGGGTTTAGCGGGGTCGGTACGCCGCAGCGGCCCCGTGGCGTTTCAGGTCTGGCTATTTCTAGGGTTTGTATAAAATTTGAAAACTATCCAAACCAGAAGTGCCACCAAAACGCCTACCACGGCTCCGCCCGCAAGATCGAGCGGATAATGGACACCCGCATAGATACGGGAATAAGAATAGACCAAAGCCCAAACAAAAAGCCATCGAATACCTGGTAGTTGCTTGGTTGGTAAAAGGTTGAATATCATGGCAATGCCAAAGCTGGTAGCGGCGTGAGAAGATACGAAACCATAGGCGCCGCCACACCCACCGATCAAATGAACGAGCGATTCGAGGGCCGGATCGTGACAGGGGCGGGGACGGGCAAAGTAAGGTTTCAAAAAGGTAGATGCCAGTTGGTCGGACAAGGCCACGACCGCAATAATGCTGAGAATGTACCCTATCGACTTGATCTTAAATTGCTTTATCAGACTGTAAACCAGCAATAAATAGAGCGGAATCCATGTGAGTTTGTTAGTGACCAAGGCCATAACGGCGTCCCAGAACGGTTTATGTTGGCCATTTAACCACAAAAACAGTTCCTGATCGGTGTGGACGATATGGTCGATGGTTTCACTCACGCGCCAAATCCGAGGGCTTGCCGCATCCGGCTAATGGTCTGTCGGGCGACAACCCGCGCTTTTTCTTCGCCCTCTTCCAATTTAGTTTCGAGGGCATTGTGGTTATTCATGTAGTAGTCGAAAATCTCGCGCGGTTCCTTGAATTTTGCCAGGATTACCTCGTGCAGGGCTTTCTTGGCGTGGCCGTAACCGTAGCTGCCGCGTTCGTAGTTTTGTCGCATTTCTTCAACCTGATCATCGGCTGCGACCAGCGAGTAAAGCTGAAATGTTAGGTCGGTCGCCGGGTTTTTGGGTTCTTCCATCGGCGTCGAGTCCGACAGAATTTTCTTGATGGATTTCAACAAATCCTTTTCCCCCACAAAAATATCGATGTAATTGCCGTAGGACTTGCTCATTTTCTGGCCGTCGACGCCCGGTATGACCATTAATCGCTCGTCGATGCGCGATTCGGGCAGTACCAAAATTTCCGATCCAACCTGAGCGTTAACCGCGGCGGCAATATCCTTGGACATTTCCAGGTGCTGCTTTTGGTCCTTGCCGACGGGGACAATATTGGCGTCGTATAATAGGATGTCGGCGGCCTGCAGCACCGGGTAGGTAAACAAACCGGCGTTAACGTCTGAAAGTTTCTCTGACTTTTCTTTCAAAGAATGCGCAGTGGCCAGCATAGGGTAGGGCGTGAAGCAATTGAGGTACCAGGCCATCTCGGTATGCTCCGGCACCCGCGACTGCCGCCAAAAAGTGTTACGGTCGGTATCGAACCCAAAGGCCAGCCAGGTCGAAGCAATCGCCCGCACGTATTCCTCGCGCAGCTCGCCATCTTTAATCGTAATGAGCGAATGCAGGTCGGCAATGAAGAAAAAAGACTCATTGTTCGGGTCACGAGATAGCTCGATGGCGGGCTGTATCGCCCCTAAGATATTGCCCAAATGTGGGCGGCCACTACTTTGAATGCCGGTGAGGATGCGCATTAATGAATAATTAGATATGATTTATGAGACATGAGAAATTTCGGACCCCGACTTTTGATTATTTATAAATGAGGAAGTTAAGTCCTAATCTAATTCTAGTCAATAATCTATCGGTGTAAGGTTTAACTTTTGTAGGCGTATGAAAAGCCAAAATTCGGTAAATTGGAGCGGATAATTAAGGAACCTGCCAAATTTTACGTCTCCCTAGTAATAAAGAACGCCCTCTAAACAGCAAAACTTCAATTACACGACCGCGCGGGCGTACCCGTCAATGATTCAACAATTACACAATTAAAATGCTTTCCCCCCACACCCTAAAATTCCTCACCGATCTAGCCAAAAACAACAACCGCGACTGGTTTCAGGAAAACCGGAAGCGCTACGACACCGCCAAAGAAAATTTTATTGAACTGGTAACGGAAGTGCTAGCCGAAACCGAAAAAATTGAAGAACTCGGGAATACCTTACCCAAAGATTGCGTGTTTCGAATCAACCGCGACATTCGATTTGCCAAAGACAAGCGGCCCTACAAGAATAATTTCGGCATGGCCATCGGGCCGGGCGGGCGACACTCGGGGCGCGTCGACTATTACCTGCAAGTCCAGCCCGGCGACAAGACTTTCCTGGGTGCCGGTATGTGGAATCCGACGTCCGAGCAGTTGGCCAAATTCCGGCAGGAAGTCGATTACAACGCCGCCGAGCTCAAAAAGATAATTGAGAGTGAGACGTTTCGGGCCTTTTTTCCCGAAGTTGATGGGGAGTCAATCAAAACGAGCCCCAAGGGCTTCACCAAAGATCACCCCGAAATAGAACTCCTTCGCCGTAAAGAGTTGTTCTTCCTGCATCGTTTTAAGGATAAAGAAGTGCTGTCAAAAGACTTCGTCCCCAAGATCATGCAGGGAATTGACATTGTAAAGCCTTACTGTGATTTCCTGAACTATATTTTTCACGACGAAAAGGAACACTCATAAGCGCGCGGGCGCCCCCGTCATATCTCATAATTCATAATTCACGAAGTGCAATTCTCCCACCTCCACTGCCATACCCAATTCTCGCTGCTCGATGGCGCGGCGGATATCAAGAAATTATTCAAAAAAGCCAAGGAGGATAATATGCCCGCCGTAGCGATTACCGACCACGGTAATATGTTCGGCGTGTTCGAATTTGTAGCCGAGGGCAACAAGCAGGGCGTCAAACCCATCGTGGGATGCGAATTTTATGTGGTGGAGGACCGTCACAAACAGCAGTTCACCAAGGAAAATAAAGACGTTCGTTACCACCAGCTTTTGCTGGCCAAGGACGAAATCGGCTATAAAAACCTGGTTAAACTTTGTTCGCTGGGCTACATCGAGGGTATGTACGGTAAATATCCCCGCATCGATAAGCAACTGATCGAACAGTACCACGAGGGATTGATCGCTACCACTTGTTGTATCGGCGCGTCGGTGCCTAAGGCGATCATAAAAAAGGGTGAGGAAGCGGGCGAGAAAGAATTCAAGTGGTGGCTCAACATGTTTGGCGAGGACTATTACATCGAATTACAACGCCACGATATTCGCGAGCAGTTGATTGTGAATGAGGTTCTCGTACGCTTTGCCCGCAAGCACAATGTAAAAATTATTGCATCCAACGATTCCCATTACGTGGAGCAGGAGGATTGGAATGCGCACGACATCTTGCTGTGTATCAATACAGGTGATAAGAAAAGTACGCCTTCGGCTAAGGATATTGACGACGATAAGGGAATTCCAAAGGGCTCGCGCTTCGCGTTTTACAACGATCAGTTCTATTTCAAGAACACGCAGGAAATGACGCAGTTGTTTCACGACTTGCCGGAATCGATCGACAACACCAACGAAATCGTCGGCAAGATCAAGAACCTGCAATTGCAGAAAGATATTATGCTGCCTAACTTTCCGATTCCTGAGGAATTTAAGACGCATACGCTCTCCGATTTTTCGGGTAAGAAAGAACTGACGGCTGATGTGCTTAACCAGTGGGAGTACTTAAACCACCTTACGTTTGAAGGCGCGCGCAAAAAGTATGGTACGATTACCCCCGAAATTGAGGAGCGAATCAACTTTGAGCTTGAGGTCATCCGCAGTATGGGCTTTCCGGGTTACTTCCTGATCGTGGCCGACTTTATCGACGCGGGCCGCAAAATGGGCGTTTTCATTGGTCCGGGCCGCGGTTCGGCGGCCGGTTCGGTGGTGGCCTACGCCACGGGAATCACAAACATCGATCCCATCAAGTACGATCTGCTGTTTGAGCGTTTCCTGAATCCAGACCGGATTTCACTCCCCGATATCGACACCGACTTTGACGATGAAGGGCGGCAAAAGGTAATAGATTATGTAGTCAAAAAATATGGTAAAAATCAAGTGGCGCAGATCGTTACGTACGGTACGATGGCAGCTAAGTCGGCAATTAAGGACGTAGCACGGGTATTGGACTTTCCCTTGGCTGAGGCCAATGCACTGGTAAAGCTGGTGCCCGACAAGCCCGCTTACAACATGACGTTGAACCGGATTTTCAACGCACCGCTGGAAGGCAACGATAGCCTGATGAAGCGCGAGGGCATCGGGCACGACGAGATGGAAAATGTCAAGCAAATGCGCAAATTGGCGCAGGGCAAAGATATGGCCGCCCAGGTATTGGCCGAGGCGCAGCGACTCGAAGGGACTGTCCGTAACGTGGGTATCCACGCGGCGGGCATCATTATCGCGCCCAGCGACCTCACCGAGATTATCCCCGTATCCACTTCCAAGGAATCTGAGTTTTTGATTACCCAATATCAGGGTAAAATTATTGAGGATGCGGGCGTTATCAAGATGGATTTTTTGGGGCTCAAAAACCTGACGATCATCAAGGAAGCTTTGCGGCTCATAAAGCTCAACCACGGCATCGAGATCGAAATCGACGAGATTCCATTGGACGACATGAAGGTGTACGAGCTCTTCCAACGCGGCGAAACTAATGCCATTTTCCAGTTCGAATCGGATGGCATGAAGAAGTACATGCGCGAGCTGGTGCCCGACCGCTTCGAGGACCTCATCGCTATGAACGCTTTATATCGTCCGGGTCCGCTGGCCTATATTCCCAACTTTATCCGCCGCAAACACGGCCAGGAGCCCATCGAGTACGATTTGCCCGAGTTAGAAGAGTACCTGGGTGATACCTACGGCATTACCGTTTATCAGGAGCAGGTGATGCTGCTGTCGCAGAAACTGGCGGGCTTTACCAAAGGCCAGGCGGATACTTTACGGAAGGCAATGGGTAAAAAGCAGATTGAGACGCTGAACAAGATGAAGGGCTACTTCATGGACGGCGGTGCGGAGCGTGGGCTTGACAAGAAGAAGCTCAACAAGATTTGGACGGACTGGGAAGCGTTTGCCTCATACGCTTTCAATAAATCGCACTCGACCTGCTACGCTTTTGTGGCCTATCAAACGGCCTACCTCAAAACCCACTACAAAGCCGAGTACATGTCGGCCGTGATGACAAGCTCGCTGGGCAACATCGAAAAAATCACCTTCTTCTTGGAGGAATGTCGGAACATCGGTATTCCGGTGCTGGGGCCTGACATCAACGAATCGGATCGCCAATTCAATCCTAACCAAAAAGGCGAAATCCGCTTTGGTCTGGCCGGCATCAAAGGTACGGGCGATGCGGCCGTGGAATCCATCATCGCCGAGCGCGCGACGAATGGTCCTTTCGCAGATATTTTTGATTTCATCACCCGCATCGAGCTTCGCACGGTCAATAAGAAAACCATCGAGAGTCTGGCTTACGCCGGGGCCTTCGATTGCTTTGAAGACATGCACCGGGCGCAATTCTTCGAGGCCGAGGTGGGCGACAGCAGCAACAGCAATTTGATTGAAAAACTCATTCGCTACGGCAACACGATTCAAGCTGAAAAAGACTCTGCCCAGGTGTCGCTTTTCGGCGGCGTCGGTAGTAGTACCTCAGGCATGAGTAAGTTTTCGATTCCAGTGGTTGAGGCGTGGGGCGATTTGCAGAAACTCCGCCACGAACAGGAAGTGGTGGGCTTCTATATATCAGGGCATCCACTCGACAGCTTTCGGCTGGAAATGGACAATTTCTGCACCTGCACCCTTGAAAAGGTGATGGACATTCCCGAAGAAATGACGCACCCGATCTACCTGGGCAAGGATATCAGCATCGCGGGCATCGTAACCAGCGTGATGGAAAGGGTTTCGAAACGGGGAAGTCCCTTTGTGATTTTCAAGATCGAGGATTACCGGGGTTCGTTGGAAATGCTACTTGGTGGGGACGATATGGTGCGGATGAAAAACTACCTGCAAGTCGGTAACTTTCTGTACATGAAAGGGAAAGTGCAGAGTCGATACTATAACGAGGATCAGTTTGAATTCAAAATCGCCAACATCCAGCTTCTCACCGAGATTCGGGAGAAGATGTGCAAAGAAGTGAAGGTGCAATGTATGCTCGACAACATCGACGAGCAATTTGTCAAGCTTTTGAACGATGCGCTTAAAGTGCATCCTGGCAAGTGTACGCTGAGCCTTTCTATCCTGGACCCCGAGAGTCGGCTGGAAGTGCAGATGCTGTCAAGAACTTATCAGGTGGATGCATCCAACGAACTGTTTGATACCCTGAAAGTACTGGAGGGCGTAGAGCTTTCGCTGAACTAATCCGATCCCCGCGACTATTAGGAACTTTTGGAGCGACGCGGAAGGTTTAGTATTTAAATTAAACAAACCACCTTGAAATCATAATCATGGCAAAAGCACTCGAAGTAACAGATAACAATTTTGATGAACTTATAAAGGGCGATAAACCCGTATTGGTTGATTTTTGGGCGGAATGGTGCGGTCCCTGCAAGATGATCGGCCCGGTGGTCGAGCAATTGGCCGGCGAATTCGAAGGCAAAGTGGTCATTGGCAAAATGGACGTCGACGCTAACTCGCAGGTTCCCGCCAAATTTGGCATTCGCAGCATCCCCACTCTGATGATTTTCAAAAACGGCGAGCTGGTCGACAAAGTAGTCGGCGCGGTACCCAAGTCTGTTTTGGAGCAGAAACTGAACGAGCAACTGGAAGTTGCTGAATAAGTAATAAATACTTTTTATTGGAAAAGCCCCGACTTATGGTCGGGGCTTTTTTTGTGTTTGTAACGGATTCCAATTGGCACATTTTCAAATTACATGAGAAACTAAAATGTATTTTACGAGGATTAGATTGTAAATTAGGATTGAGTCAATAACTGTTTTAAATTTCTAGTTACAGATGTAATTGGCCAAATCAAATTATAAACGTCAGATAAAACATCCTGTTCACAAATTCTGGTAAGCTTTACAAAATAGGACACATACATGATACTTATTCCAACTCTTAGTTCGTTTTGGTTACCAATTAGAAAGAGCATATATACGCAACTAGTGATAAGATCTTAGCTACCCTAAAAGCCTTTATTTGAAACGAGAGAATAGTTGACTAAAATTTTCAGCCTTTACTTCATCTACGTTACTTCCATGTCGAACGAAATATTTTCCATCATATACTGAGGGGGTATCGCCAGACTCGATTTTAAAAATAATTACTGTTTTATTAAAATATCTAATTACAGAGATATTACGCAAAATATTGTCTTTATCGCGGTCGCTAATTGGCTGGCTTTTAACTAAATAGACTTGTTGCAATAGGAATATAAATGTATTTTTGGTGCTATGAATATTTCAACTACGAGTTTAACAACGGAAAGAAAGTGGCGTTCTGTGACTGGATATGATGAGAGTCGTTTTAGAAAACTGCTTTCAAACTTC
>JBBSSJ010000210.1:0-8157 GCA_038242095.1 Cytophagales bacterium | reverse complement strand
GCTGCCACCAAAAAGCAGAGCGGGCGATTACATTGTAATTGAAGCAAGGATGGATCTGATTGTGGGACTAACAGCCTGTTCGGCGGAAATGTCGAACAATTATGCCTTCAAGCCGATTGGGTGGAAGGTGGAAGGATAGCGCGACCTTTTGTGTTTCTCAAAAACGGTCTTGTGTCTGAATGCGTGTATGGATTAAGACTTAGGGTAGAAAAAAATACCGACTTTCACAAAGGCCACTTCTTCAAGCAGCGCTTCATCAAGAGACATGCTCATAAGCTATATACGCTCCCTTGTACCCGATTTTGAGACTTACTCGCCCCTTTACGGCTATCATCCGGCCAGTGGGTACCTGGGTTGAACGTCCCTCTTTATACATTAGCTCGGCCTTGTATTACCCTGAAATAGTTTGACACGGTCATAAGAAGTTCAGGCCATGAGCTCACCACGACCTGACACAGCGGACCGAAAGTTAAGCAGGTTCACTGGGCCGATAGACCGGACCATCTCAATCACTACTTTTCGAGGGCTGCCGAAAAGTATTCGCCAGTTTTGGATAAAGGGGCGTAGGTATACAGCCGTCTGGTTTTGGCTGACCACTGGGGGTTGTTTCCTACGCCCTTCCTCATGAGATGTCCGGCAGCATGATTGGTCGGAGTGGGGCATTGGTACGTTTTTTTAGAATAATCAGCACGCTGAAAATCATTCCAAACTACCCGCCCTATGGCCTCGTTACTCCCTAAAATGCGCCTGAGATTCCTGCCGTTTTTCGTGATTCTTTTCGCCCTTTCCAGTTGCGGCATTAAAAAAACCTCTTTTCCCGTAGGCCTTTACCCCAAGGATGTGCCCAGCGTGCCCGATCCCAGCGTCGATGCAGCTTTGGTCCCGCCGGGGTACTGCGTGGAGGTGTTCATGAAGGACCTGGTCTGGCCGAGCAGTATCGAGTTTGGCGAGGGCGGGAGTGTCTACGTGGCCGAGGCGGGCTACGTGTATGGCGATCCCTACGCAACCGCCCAAATTCTGCGCATCGCCCCCGGCGGGCAGATCACCCGGTACGCGGACGGGTTCAACGGCCCCATAAACGACATCCTTTGGCACGGAGGACGACTGTACGTCTCCCATCGGGGGAAGATTTCAGCCGTTGAAAGCGACGGGAGTGTCAAAGACCTGGTGACCGGGCTTCCCAGTACTGGGGACCATCAGAACAATCAAATGACCGCTGGCCCTGATGGCAGGATTTACTTTGGCCAGGGCACCACGACGAACTCGGGCGTGGTGGGCCTTGACAACGCCTATCCCTATGTATGGCTTCTGCTCCATCCCGATGCGCACGATGTGCCCGCGCACGATATTCGCCTCGCCAAAGAGAGCTTCCTGACCCCTCAGCCCAACAATGTCCTGGCTCGTCAGGGAAGGCTCACCACTTTTGGGAAGGATGTTGCTTACGCCGTCACCAGTGTGTTCAACCGGAAGAAAGACGAGTCCCTGCTGGTGCGCACCAGGGCCTTCCAGCCCTTCGGTGAAAAGCAGCGCGACATCAAAGGGCAGGTGAAGGCCAGTGGAACGATACTTAGAATGAATCCCGACGGCACGGGCCTTGAAGTGTACGCCTGGGGGCTTCGCAATCCCTATGGCGTGCTTTGGGGACCGGACAACCAACTCTACGTGACTGACAACGGCTACGACGAGCGTGGCAGCCGGCCGATAGCCCACGCAAGGGATAACATTTTTCAGGTAAAGCAGGGCGGCTGGTACGGATGGCCGGATTATTCCGGTGGCACGCCGGTTACCGACCCACAATTTCGTTCCAGCAGAGGGCCGAAGCCCGAATTCCTGATGAAGGAACACCCGCCGGTTGAACAGCCCTGGCTCGCACGACCCGAAAATGCCGCCGTAGCCAAGTTTGACTTCAGCACCAGCGCCACTTTCGGGTACGAGGGGCAGATGTTCCTCGCCGAGTTTGGCGCAGGCACCCCCCTTACGGCAGCCAATTCCAATTCAAACGGCTACGGGGTGGTGCGGATTGACCCTTCGACAAAACAGGCGGAGCCGTTTTTGAGCAACAAGCTCAAGGGACCCGTCGGCAAGGAGTTTGTCACCACTGCCGGGCCCAGGCATCCGGTGGAGGCCAGGTTTTCACCAGACGGGAATACGCTTTATGTTGTCGACCTAGGCGTGATCGGCTTTACGTTGGGCGGGGCCGGGCCTTTTCCCCTGCCGTCTCCCGGAACCGGGGTGATTTGGCGGATTACAAAGCAAGGCGCCGCTGCGTCCGGGCCTCCCGCCAACCTTTCTTACATGCCCCCAAAAACAAATGGCAAATAGCGGTGAAGGTGTAACGGCAGCGGCCCCCCCGCCGGGGTTGACCGTATCGTTTTCAGAGCGGGTTAAACAATCCGCCGTCCGGGTCGCCCTCAGCCCATTCGGCCACCGGAATAAATCGGGCGAATAACTCCTCGCTGAACCAGTCACCCTCCCGGGTAAGCTTCACGAGTTCCCGGTGTCCCGGCTGCTGGTAGGCAAACTTTTTCATCGATTCCATGCTGTCCCAAACGCTGACGGTGACTTGTTGAACCAGGGGTTTTTCCCCGATACCCAGCGCGAGCAGTACCCCTTCGGATTGGCCCAGGGAAGCTTGCGCCTTGGGAACCTTCCGCCAGAAATAGATTAGTTTGGTGAAGTTGACTTTGGCGCGGGTCAGCACGACAATGGGGCCCGCGTAGCCTTTTCCAGTATTATCGGAGATTTCAAATGGTTCACGCCCATCCCATTGGCCGTGCGACTGGATGGGATGCATTTTAATCGTGTAGTGTTGCGAGGTTTGGGCGGCGTAGTTTTGAAAGACAGGTGAGCCAAAGAAGGCGTCAGCAGCCTGGTCGTCTTCCCAATGGGCCAGAAAGGCGTACTGCTGAAAGTTTGGAATTATGTCGAAACCATTCCGTCCGCTACCGAGCATCTTGCTGAACGTTGCGCCTCTGCCGTTTTCCAGCGTTTTACGTCCCATTTGACCAAAGGCCCACCAGCTTTTTCGTTTCGGAAACTTAAAGATCGTGAACGTGGTCACGGGATCCAAGGGGTTGCTTGGGTGCAGGATCTGAAAGGACATTCTTGGGATTGTTTTTGGCGCTTGTAATTACGGGATATAACCCACAAGGGATCACTCCTTAGGTTCTCAATTTCTTTTTCTGACTATTCTTTCAAAGTTTGCTAAGGGCAGAACCTTTGTGTGCTGCAATATGATCCGTCTTGCTGCTTCTTATTCCATACTAAGGTTCTTCTGCCGTAGCATAGTGTGTATGATTTTTGTAATCGAAATCACTTTTATGTATTTAAATGACAGTGCCTGAAACTTTTCCTGCTTCAGAGTTCCAGCTCACTTTGTCGCCTATTTTTAATTCCGTATTCATAATCAGTTGTTTTAATTGTAAATTGAATTTTCGTCAGAATAAGATATTTTCCCACCGACAACAATGGCCGGTGGTGTGTATTTATGTTCCTGAACTTTTCCCGCTGCCATAATATGCAATACCATCCAGTCCCTTACTTTTAGACACTATGCACGACGGTTCACGCGTCGCCTACCTCGCCGACTGGGGGGACAGCGGACTCGACTTTACCAAAAGGGAAACAAAGACGCATTTCATCGTGGCCGCCCTCACCCTACCACAGCAGAACGTTAGCAAAGCGGAGGAAATAGCCTGGCAGGTGCAGAAAAAGTATTTCGACACCAGCCCTGTCTGGTCGGACGAAATAGGCAACAACCACTCCCTGCGGACGAAGGCGCTTGCCGAGCTAATGCAAGCCCCCTTCTGGATTTTCGCTCTGGTGGTTGACAAGCGGCAGCTCGTCAGTCAGGGCTTGCGTTACCGGGGATCCTTTTACAAGTTCCTGCACGGCCTGGCCGATCGCGAACTCTACCGCGTTTTTCCAGACCTGCAAATGCTCGCCGCAGAAAAGGGTGACGAAGGCTTCATGGATGGTTTCGTGAAGTATGTCCACCGGCGCCATATTCCCAATATCTTCAACCAGGCCGCCTTCGGTTTCGCCAATCCTAAGGACCGGATTCTGGTTCGGGCGGCAGAATTCCTGGCCGAGACTTTGGCGCACTGTTACGATGAGACGCTGATCGGTCCTCAGCGGCATACCTTCACCGAGTTGCTGAAACCCAAAATCCTCACCATGAAGTTTTGGCCCGACGCGTTCGAACCCAGTTTGGTGACGACCGAACTGGATGGAGAGCAGTACAACGCGACGCTGGCCGACCTGAGCGTGAACCTGGCCACGGATTACATCCACCGCCGCGCCCACAGCCCCGCCCCGCAAGTCATCGACCAGACGACCTGCCTGGCTTACCTCGTTTTCCATTTCAGGCATATGGACCCTACGCGTTACATTGCCAGCCGGGAGATCATGGAACACATCCGCGCCCGCCGGGGCAAAGCCGTTTCACTGCACTACTTTCAGACCAAGGTAATCGCTCCGCTCCGGGACGCGGGCATTCTGATCGCCAGCAGTTCGCGCGGATACAAGTTGCCTGCCTGTGAGGCGGATCTTTACAATTTTATCAGTCACAGTAACACGATCATCGAGCCCATGCTCTCACGGGTCAAGAAGTTCCGGGATCAGGTTCGGCTGGCCACTGACGGGCGGCTGGACTTATTGGAGCGAGGCGAGTACGACATGATTCGCAAAGTGCTGGATTAAACTGATCCAAGCGATTTTGTCCGAGGTTGCACCAAGATCTTACTATTTATCTTTTGAAGCGGTGCATGACGGCGTCCTTTATGGGCTTCTTTTAGTAAATGGACCGCCCGGCGGCCCGGCGGAAATCAACGTACCCTATTTTAAGCCCAATGAGTAGTGGATACTGCCCGAAAACGCTTAGAGTAATTCTTTACCGTCCGCGTCGGATGGCCGATCCCACTGCGGGCCATTTACTAAAAGAACCCCTTATATGAATTGAAAGACCATCACTTTTGTAGACCTAATCCAGATGCACATCTACATCTACATCTACATCTACATGTAATTCACATCAACCCGCAAGGGGAAATGTTCCAACGTCCCGGTCAACTTTGCCCAGCAGCAGGTAAAGCCCGTTTTTGAAATGTAGGAAAGCCTGAATCTTTTCACGGCCCGAGATTCACTTATTTGCTCAAGGGTGGGCTGGAAACTTCGTGGACGAGATTCGCGGGGAGAATTGTACCTCTGAGTAGTTGGGTCCGTTCTATTACGATGCGGTGAAAAAGGAAAATTGTCAACGGTCCGTGCAGCGCTTGGCCACGGGGTGGACGTCGGCAGGATCGGTAACGATTGATGGGTGGTGTCGCGCCGCTCTGACCCGGATCGGGTTTTAGCCCGGTCGCAAGCGTTAATTATCGTTAAAAACGAAGCCGTCTGCTGTAATGTGTTTGTAGACCTGACGCGTCATTTCCACCCCGACCGCTACGTGCGGTCCGTTTCCCCCCTCTTGCACCATTCTGACTTTTTCATTTCCTCCTAAGGCATTGAATACCATGTGCAGGGTGAAGTCACCCAGCTGCGCCAGGCGCGGCCACAGGTAGTAAGCAGCCAAGACCAACACGTCGAAAGACGGCGCGAAGAAATAGTCCTCGAAGCGTTGGGGACCGCTCTCGAAGAGTTTTTTTAGAAACGGCAGCTTCAAACCCTGCGAGTCGAAGCCCACCACCAGAAAACGGTCGGCGGGATTGACCGGGTCGATATGTTTCCCTAATATTTGGCATAGTTCGGTCAATGCCTCAGCGGCGGGTACGAAGTTTGTCTTGTCCCCGAGTTGCGCTTTGGTGATGCGCGTGCCCGGCGTCTGGTAGTCCTCAGGAAGGTCATCGTACTCCTGAGGCCGTACGATCAGCGAATCGCGTAATGCAATCTCCCCGTTGATTTCTAAGATCAGCCCCAGGTGGTGAATCGAATCAAGAATGGGCTCGTCGCCCGTCGTCTCGATGTCCATGTAAAAGAGTTTCTGAGCGGGCGCGCGCGCTATCTTTCGCTTACGGGCGTCTAGTCTGTTTTGATGACCAATGGCCTCCCTTTGGAAATCCAGGATCTTGTAGAGCGTGTTGCGTGAACCGATGTTAAACTTGGTCAGGATGTCGGGGATGGTCTTTTTGGGTTGCTGGGCGTATGCGAAGACCTCCGGGGCAATGCTGGCGTATTTGGAACTGAGTCCCTTTTTACGGCCCAGCTGTACGCCGCGCTCTGCCGCTGCCTTACGACCGGACTGGATACGGGCGACCAGTTCGATGCGCTGCTCCACGGCCAGGGAAGCCAGCAGCTTGATGTTCAGATCACTTTCCTGGTGTTTCTTTTCGGTGTTTTCCGTAATGGAGAATACGGCCACCTGCTTATCGGAAATCAGTTTGGCAAAACGAACGATCTCTTCCAGCGAACGGCCCAGTTGGGTGAGCGTTGTGATGCACACGACATCCCCCTGGACGGCTAAGGCCACGACTTTATCCAGCACTGTCAGGGGTTTTTTCTTGCCTACATCGCCCTCGATGAAAAGCTTGTCGTACCCAAGTTCGTTGAGTTGTTCCAACTTGTCTCTGTTATTATCGTCGTCGATGGTGGGTCTTATGTAAGCTATTTTCACGGTTCTCCCTTGGTTTACAATCTCGTGCGAACCCTCGCCCTATTGCAAAAAAAAGAAAAACCGTTCAAGGAAACTAATACGCGCAAATGAGAGGACTGTTAACGATTAGCGGACCAGGCTCCGTT
The DNA here is from genome assembly GCA_038242095.1 of Cytophagales bacterium. GTDB lineage: Bacteria > Bacteroidota > Bacteroidia > Cytophagales > Spirosomataceae > Persicitalea. The sequence continues at coordinate 1,422 of JBBSSJ010000210.1, read as the reverse complement.
TAGCCTGGCGGGTTTGTGGTCGGAACGTTAACGATCCGGCTCAACAGCGCCCGCAGATCCCGCGCCAGCGGGCGGGTTCGTATTAACAATCGGGGCCCTACCCGACTGCTGTTTTTGCCGCAAGTATCGGGTGTGTAGCCTGAATGCCACCCAAACCACCCCGTATACCAGAATGCAGTAAGCCCCCACGCATGGCAGGAAGACCTCAGCCCGCATGAATGTCTCGAAGGTGAGCGGTTCCATAGGTCGTCACTGACCCAGCGCTTGCTTTTCCGCTGTTACTTTCTGATATGTAACACTCCGAATTTTCAGATTGCCGTTAACAATCGCTGCTTTGAGGCCATTCCCACTTTCAATATTCACCATTTTGCTGGCAGCATCATAATTGGCTGCGTAATCGACTTTTGCACCACCGCCACCATGTTTATAGTATTCGGCCCACAGTCCCCCTTCTTTCGTTTCGGTGAAAACCCACCTCCCACAGGGAGAGCAGTCTGCTTCGGGGTCTTGCCAAGCCCCCACGAACTGGCTGCCGCTATTGCTCCGCTGACCGGAGCCTCCTTCGGAGTTGCAGCCCACTGTGGCCAGCAATGCCAATACAATTAATTTTGCAAAGAATATCCGTTTCATAGTACTGTGGTTTTTAAGTGAAATGATTGTCTACTTTTTCTTCTTTCGCATTAGATAATAGTACACGACAGTGCCGGAGATGGTGACCGTGTAGGCCTGCACGAAATCGTAGCCGCTGGCGCTCATGAAGTTCAGCGCATCAATGATCGAGTTGAAGCTGACTACCTGGTTATTCTCATCGCGGATTTCGGTGTCTTTCAAAGCGAAAGCCTTATTTCGCTGCCCAAAGTCGATGTCTACGGTGACTTTGGTGGAAAGCAGCTTGGTGGTGGCCATGATCTGAATGTACTCCGTATCGATTTGGGAGATCGGAATGTTGTTAACCGTCTGGGCGCGTGCCGTGGTGGCCACTGACAAGACCGTCGCCAGAGTAGCAAGCAGCATGTTTTTTAAAGAGGTAAGCATGATGTGTTTGTAATTATAAGGTATCGACACTTTTTTTTGAAGCGGCGGCCCGGAGAATTCTACCGGCCCGCCGCTGGTTTATCGTTGGTTATCGTCGCCTTGACTGCGCTCGAACAACCAGTTGCGGAAGATATTCCAGGCCCCGCCAATTCCAAGACGGAGGGCTAGCCAGTAAATAATAATAATCGTCGTTTGTTGCATGGTTCAGGTTATTTTAAATTTCCAAGCCTTTGCATCGGTGTAATCGCGGCCGTTATTCTCGCGACTTTCGATGTCGAAGGACACCTCTACCTGCTCGCCCACCAGATTTTCGGAGTTGTCGGGTATGGTGTCGCCCCACACGACGAAACAGGCCTCCTTGGGGTATTTGTCGCCGTATCTGACGAT
>JBBSSJ010000209.1:0-8257 GCA_038242095.1 Cytophagales bacterium | reverse complement strand
TGCCCTTTCTGGCTGGTACGGCTGCCGGCTTCGGCGACATTACCAAAGAAGAAGCCCTGCAACTCATTACCCAGAATCCCGCCCAAATTATGGGGATTGATAAAATGGTGGGTACCCTGGAAAAAGGCAAACAAGCCACCCTGCTCGTAACGACGGGCGACCTACTTGACATGCGCGGCGACATTGTGGAGCATGCCTTCATCAAGGGGTCAAAGGTCAATCTTGACAACAAGCAAAAACGCCTGTACCATAAATACCAGGAAAAATACGGACAGGAAAAGAAGTAGAAAAATCTAAACCATACACGAGGAGCGGTGAAAGAATTCACCGCTCCTTTTTTTGCACCTCCTTGTCAACCATACTTCTCAATTTAACGTACCTATCTGGTAATCACAGGCACATTATTTTAAAGCTACTAATATCATTTTACCCTCATTCGTTAAAAAAAATTTATGAAAAAAAATTACACTTCCAATTTATTTACCCGTAAAATCCAAATGACCGTCATGGCCATTCTAATGGCCTTCACAGTCGCCTGGGCCCACCAGGGCACCGTGACGGGAATCATTCACGACCAGGCTACCAGGGTGCCGCTCAAAGGCGCAACGGTTACGATTGAAAGCCTCAATCTAACGACCATTACGAATACCCTGGGTGAATTTAAATTCAAAGGCCTCGATCCGGGAAAATATGTTTTGAAAGTGGCCTATATGGGTTTTCAGACTTATGAGCAGCCTTTCACCATTCGCGACAGCGAAAGTACGGCCCTCGAAATCATGCTTAATTCCGGCGCGATCGATTTGTCGGAGATCAGCGTGCAGGCTCCGATGGCGCACGAGCAGCAGAACATCAGCCAGATCGACATCAAGTTGCGCCCGATCCTAAACTCCCAGGAAGTTCTTCGCATTGTTCCGGGACTGTTTATCGGACAACACGCTGGGGGAGGCAAAGCCGAGCAAATATTCCTGCGTGGCTTCGACATCGACCACGGCACCGACATTGCCATCTCGATCGATGGCATGCCCGTCAATATGGTGTCGCACGCCCACGGCCAGGGCTACGCCGACCTGCACTTCGTCATCCCGGAGTTGATCGAGCGGGTGGCATTTAAGAAGGGCCCTTACACTACCGAAAAAGGCAATTTCGCCACCGCTGGTTGGGTAGATTTCAAAACCCGCGACGTGTTGGATCGGAGTTTCGTAAAAGCCGAAATCGGTCAATTCGATACCTACCGGGCATTGGGAGCTTTCGATCTTCTGAGTGTGGAGAAAAAAAACAAAGGCGAATCGGCTTACGTGGCGGGTGAGTACAATTTCAGCAACAGCTACTTCGACTCACCCCAACGTTTTAAGCGCATTAATGGCATGGCCAAATACAACAAAAAGTTTGGCGAGAATAACTTCCTGACCACTTCTGCCTCCTACTTTTGGTCAAAATGGAATCATTCGGGCCAAATTCCTGACCGCGCGGTGGAATCAGGATTGGTGTCGCACTATGGCGCTATCGACGATACCGAGGGCGGCCTAACCTCCCGCCTTAACGCCAGCGTGCAGCTCACGAGTCAATTGCCCAAGGGTGGCTTGCTGAAAAACCAGGTATACTACGTTCACAATCAATTCGAGTTGTACTCCAACTTTACGTTCTTTTTGGTCGATCCCGTCAATGGCGACCAGATTCGGCAGCGGGAGAATCGTAATCTTTTTGGCTACAACGGTAGCTACGCAAAAACGAACTACATCGGTAACGTGCCCGCCGAGTTCACGGCGGGGGTAACTTACCGCCAGGATCTTACCGATAATACCGAGCTTTCACGAACCGTTAATCGAACCTTTATATCCGACCCACTTAAACTGGGCGACATCAACGAAGCGAATCTTGGCGCTTACGTAAGCGAGACATTCCTGCTCACCAGCAAACTGAGCCTGAACGCGGGCGTGCGCTATGATTACTTCCGTAACAAATACCAGGACCTGTTGGGTAGCGATGGCGGCAAGGCCCAAAGCGGAATTGTTTCCCCCAAGCTCAATCTGTACTACTCCCCTACCCGCACCCTGCAACTCTACGTCAACACCGGCAAGGGTTTTCACTCCAACGATACGCGCGTGGTGGTACCCCAAGGCGGTAAAGACATCCTACCGCCTGCCTACGGTACCGACCTGGGCCTGAACTGGAAACCTTTCCCTAAGCTATACCTTAACGCCGCCGCCTTTTACCTGCGCCTGAAGCAGGAATTTGTGTACGTAGGCGACGAAGGTGTGGTCGAGCCCAGCGGCCGGACGGTCAGAAAGGGTATCGATTTCTCGGCGCGTTATCAGATTGGCAAAAACCTGTTCATTGACGTCGATGCCAACGCGACCAAGCCGCGCTCGGTTGACGAAGAGGCGGGTAACAATTTTATTCCGCTGGCCCCGCTCTTCACTTCCACCGGCGGTATCACCTACCGGATTCTGGAAGGCCTGAACGGCTCGCTTCGCTACCGATACATGGGCGACCGCCCCGCCAATGAAGACAACAGCATCGTGGCCAAAGGCTATTTTATCGCCGACGCGCAGCTCAACTACACCAAAAAGAAATATAACCTGGGGCTATCCATCATCAATATCTTCAACACTGAATGGAAAGAAACTCAGTTTGGCACCGAAAGCCGACTGAAAAACGAAGCCAGCCCGGTAGAGGAAATTCACTTTACGGCGGGTAGCCCATTCTTTGCACGGGCCACGCTAACGTATTACCTGAATTAAAAACTTCATTACCTCAATAAAAAAGCGCCCAGCCGGAAAAGGCCGAGCGCTTTTTTTATTTTGATTGTCTGAGTAGCACTATCGCGTTCAGGAGCGCCAAGGTCATATCACCAGTTATTGGGCTTTACGCACGCACTGATTTCCCATATTACACATTGAATCAAAAATTGTCGATTATTTTAAGCTTCGGCAACTTCTTTGGTGCCCTCTCCCACTCCCTCCAAGTCTTTAAGCAGGCCATTGGCAACATCGTACACAATGCCATGAACTTGCAGATAACGGCCCTGTGCCCAAGCGTTTTGCACAATGGAAGTGATGGATAAATGGCGCACCTGTTCCTGAACATTGATCTCTACCATACGATTGCTTAGCTCGGTAGGGTCCCTTATTGTATCCAATTCAGCCTGATGCAGGCGATACACGTCCCTGATGTGCCGCAGCCAGTTGTCGATAAGGCCCACGGATTTGTTGACCAGCGCGGCGTTGATGCCCCCGCAGCCGTAGTGCCCGCATACGATAATGTGTTTAACTTCCAGTACGTTGACGGCGTAATCGAGTACGCTTAACATGTTCATATCGGTGTGGATGACCATGTTCGCAATGTTACGATGCACAAATACGTCGCCCGGCGCGGTACCCGTGATTTGGTTGGCAGGCACCCGGCTGTCCGCGCATCCGATCCACAAGAAATTGGGATGTTGCCCCGCCGCCAGTTTATCAAAAAACGCGGGATCTTCCTGATTCATTTTGGCAACCCATTGCCGATTGTTATCAAACAATTGTTGGTAGGATTTAGGCATATTATTAATTTTTAGAAGGTTTGTCTAAAATAAGTGGCGTGGGTGACTGCCTGGCGAATGTAGCCAAAAGCTGATTATATGCCTATACAGCAAATGCTTTACCCAAAAAATATTTCGGGTAAAGCTTGATGTTCGTCAAAAGATTGCGAAAAGGTTATAGAATTCAATCAGGACAATTGAACTCTGGCAGAGATTGACTCTGAGAAAATTAGCTCTATAAAGCTGAATTTCGATGTCATCAACTTAAACAACGGAAAAGACATGATCTACCTTACGCCTCTTGCTAAAATTTCAAGGAGAGAGCCTGGGTAAATCGGTAGTGCAGAAAAGCGGCGTTCAACGGGAACGCTTGTAGCGGTCGTAATCCTTCTCGTGTCTTTCCAGCCAGCGGCCTACCAAAAAAGCAGAGCCTAAAAGAGCCGTATAGAAAAGTAAAGCAACGATGTTCATAAACATGGCAAAGGCGATTTTTGGTGATTCGATTTTTGCAAAAATACGATAGAAAAGCGATCCTGCGTATTTTTATCGGATATTTTTACAGAACTCCCTTCGTAGAGGGTAATACGTCGAGCGCTTTCAAATCGCGCTTTACTGCCGTCTTTATGGCTTTGGCGAAGGCTTTGAAAATCGCCTCGATCTTGTGGTGCTCGTTTTGGCCTTCCACGCGGATATTAAGGTTGGAAAGAGAGCCGTCGGAGAAGGATTTGAAAAAATGATGAAACATCTCGGTAGGCATCTCCCCGATCCGCTCGCGCCGAAACTCCGCGTCCCACACCAGCCAGGGCCTTCCCGAAAAGTCAATAGCGACCTGGGCGAGGGCCTCGTCCATCGGCAGCACGAAACCGTAGCGGCTTATACCACGTTTGTCGCCCAGCGCTACGCGGTAAGCTTCGCCCAGCGCCAGACCCGTATCTTCGATGGTATGGTGCTCGTCGATGTGCAAATCTCCCTTGACGGTAATGTCGAGATCGGCTCCCGAGTGGCGGGCCAATTGGTCGAGCATGTGATCAAAAAATCCCAGCCCGGTTTTCATGGTGGAATGCCCGGAGCCATCCAAATTTAATCGAACATTAATTTCAGTTTCCTTGGTATTACGCTGCACTTCGGCCACACGGGGCGGGAGTTTTACTTTTTCATAGATCGTATCCCAATCTGTGGTCGTCAGCGCGATGGCAGTTACCAGAGCATCAGCCAAGCCCGTTTCTGGCAAAGTATTGGCAATCAGGATCGCTTTGGCCCCAAGGTTAACGGCCAACTGCGCATCGGAAAGCCGGTCACCAATTACGTAGCTATGGGCAAGGTCGTAACTACCGGTCAGGTACGCGCCGAGCATTCCGGTACCGGGTTTGCGGGTCGGGAGATTGTCTTCCGGAAAGCTTCGGTCGATCAGCACTTCGGAAAAATGAATATTCTCTGCGGCCAGGATCGTCATCATTTTATTATGGGCGGGCCAAAAAGTATCCTCCGGAAAAACCGCTGTACCCATGCCATCCTGGTTGGTGATCATCACTAGTTCGTAATCCGTTTCTTCGGCTATTTTACGGAGGTTGGAAATGGCTTTTGGCAGGAATTCAAGTTTTTCGAGCGAGTCCACCTGAAAATCAGTCGGTGGTTCGATAATGATGGTACCGTCGCGGTCGATGAACAGGACTTTTTTCAATATTTCGGGCATGATGGTGTCTTGGTAATTCTATTATTTTAAAGGTTCAAAGGGGGCAAGGTCCAGAGATCCAGCGTGATTGATGGCTTTCCTTAACAAATGGCTGGCCTGTTCATCGATTCAACCCCTAAACAAATAAACAAATAAACCCCGACTACACCATTACACCTCACAAATGGATGCATAAGAAGGCCAGCCTGCCCATCAATAAAGAGGTAGTCAGGAGGCTGATTGTAAGTGCTTGGCCGCGGCAGGACGAATCAGAATCGATTAGAAGTGAAGCGTACATGGATTGACTGCGCTGGAACTCCAAAAGAACCAGTGTATTTTATGCCACCTCCTACGCTAACACCGGTTAGCTAATCGGTGTTAGCGTAGGTTAATCCAGTTCCAGGCGCTAGCCAAATTTCGTAAGGTGCAAAACGCTATTTGTATGTCCAACGCACATTGGGTATTGGCAAATGGATGCACACAAAGCACTTTCCTGGCCCGATAAGTTGATAGCTGTCATACGACTGAATGACCATTATCAGTAACACCCGAGTCGTGGGTCATGATTAAAACTGGCGCAGGCGATGATCTTTGCCTTACCTAATTACTCACATGGTGCTACTCGATTATAAGCCAGATTCTGACACCTGGGCGAGGCAGATGTTTGTATGCCCATGAGCTCCCCAAACCCGTTGAACGCCAAAAATAGCCAGACCAAATCTCCTTCACCAGACGAATTGAACTACGGAAAAATTATCTCCGTTCGGGGCAGTGTAGTGGATGTGTGGTTCGAGCAGAATTTACTCGCCATCTACTCGGTGCTGTATGCCGGAGCCGACAAGCAGGTTACGATTGAAGTGCTCACCCAGCTCGATGCCCATAGCGTTCGGGGGATTGCCCTCAACCCCACGCAAGGACTGGCGCGGGGCATGCGCATTGAAACAGAAGGAAAGCAGCTTTCGGTACCGGTCGGAAAGGAAATAATCGGTCGGATGTTCGATGTCTTTGGCAAAACGATCGATCACGGTCCGCCCTTGTCCGTCATGGTTCAGCGCTCGATTCATCAACTGCCCCCGCCCCTGTCGAAGCGGTCGACAAAATCAGAAATCTTCCTCACCGGCATCAAAGCAATCGATGTGCTGATTCCGCTGGAGCGGGGGGAAAGCCGGTTTGTTTGGTGGGGCGGGCGTTGGCAAAACCGTGCTGCTCACGGAGATGATTCACAACATGGTGGGCCATTCCAACGGGGTGAGTCTGTTTTGTGGCATTGGCGAACGCTGCCGGGAAGGCAACGAACTCTACCACGACATGAAAGAGGCCGGGGTGCTGAAAAATATGGTGATGATGTTCGGCCAGATGAACGAGCCGCCCGGTGCCCGGTTTCGGGTGAGTCATGCTGCTTTGACGATGGCAGAGTACTTTCGGGACGACGAGCACCGCGATGTACTGTTGCTCATCGACAATATATTCCGGTTTATTCAGGCGGGAATGGAAGTGTCGGGGTTGTTGGGCCAGATGCCGTCGCGGCTGGGCTACCAGCCCACGCTGGCAACCGAACTCTCCAAGCTGGAAGAACGCATTGCCAATACCGATGCCGGGGCTATTACCTCTATTCAGGCCGTGTACGTACCCGCTGATGATTTGACGGACCCGGCCGCTGTACACGCGTTTTCGCACCTTTCGGCCTCCATTGTACTGTCCCGAAAAAAAGCCAGCGAGGGGCTTTACCCCGCCATCGACCTGTTGGAATCCAATTCTAAAATGGCCACGCCCGGCATCATCGGCGATCGGCACTACGCCCTGGCGCAGGAGATTCGGCGGGTGCTGGCGCAATACGAAGACTTGCAGGATATTATCGCCATGCTGGGTCTGGAGCAACTTTCGACCGTCGATCGGGACCTCGTGAACCGGGCCCGGCGGCTGGAGCGATTCCTGACGCAGCCCTTTTTTACGACCGAGCAGTTTAGTGGTTTGAGCGGTAAGGACGTTAGTCTGGAAGAAGCCCTCAACGGTTGCGAGCGGATTCTGGCTGGCGAGTTTAACGACCTGCCGCGTTTAGCTGGCCCACGAAAATGATTCCTCAGGTAGCCGGAGAACCGCAAAACACCTTGCTGGCCCTGATTCGCGAGTTTCTTTTTGTGTCCTTATTCAGAGCCTGCGCCGAGTCGTTGGCCAGCGAAAATGCCAGTCGGCTCAAGGCCATGCAACGGGCCGAAAAAAACATCGACGAACTGCTGGACGATCTGGGGCATAAATACCACCGCACCCGACAAAGCGCGATTGACAAGGAGTTGTTCGATGTGGTGTCGGGGTTTGAAGCGTTGAAAATTGATAAGGCATAAACAGAGACTACCTATACACCCGTTGTAGTGGTGAAATATTTCACTTACCTTTGTGACATAATTCTTCTATACTATGGTAACGTCTTCAACCACAGATTCCCGTATTTCGCCCTTTGCCTTAGTGCAGTCCTCACGCCAGGGCATCCTGCGTTCACAGGTCGATGAGGTAGCCGCGCTGGTGGGACTCACCGATAAGGAGATGGCTTACGCCCTTAACATGACCCCCAGAAATCTCCATCGACTCAAAGATGACCAGCGGTTCAACGTGGATGCCTCCGAGCGGTTGCTACTCCTGAAGAATTTGTTGATGCACGCTCTCGACACCTTTGAAGACCGAAAGCCAACCATTTTGTCGTGGCTTAGAACGCCCATCCGTGAGTTAGCGAATCAAGCCCCCATCCAGCTTCTGGATACGGTGACCGGCTTCGGTCTGGTCGATGATGTGCTGGGGCGTTTAGATTACGGCTTACCCGCCTGAGCATTCATTGCTATGCCCACCCTTTACCGCATCATTCGGGACAAGTACCGCCATGAGCCGCTATCGGTTGCGGGTAGTCGGTTGTTTGGCGGACGCTGGAATCCCAAAGGAACCAGTGTGTTATATACCACCTCGACGCCGGAACTTGGCCTGGTCGAAACGCTGGCCCACGCCCCGGCTGTCCGTTTTGAAGCGTTGCCCACCTATTGGGTCTTTTCGTTAGATGTACCCGACGATATCCGCTA
>JBBSSJ010000208.1:0-8353 GCA_038242095.1 Cytophagales bacterium | reverse complement strand
CGTCAGCGGCGACCGGATTACGCCTTTCAAGAAATGGCTGGGGAATTAGATCATTCGCATAAAGCCAACCGACTGTTTTCTCAGGCTGAAAAAAGTCAGAGCTGAACGATATCAAGAAAATCTGATTGCTGAGTGCTTCTGTCAATAGCAATGCCAGTTTTTTTCCGGTATCTGAAAGCGTGTATTCTGTAAGCGACTTTTTGAGGGCGATGGCGTTCAATACAGCCTCACGTAATGTCTTTTCAGGATACGGGTATTCCTCCAAGCGCGGGATGCCCTCGTAGCGGATGGCCGTTTGCATATATTTAGAAGTCAACAGATCTATATAGTGTCCCCTCTCCCTGCCGCAGCAGCGGGCCATCGACCTCATCCTGAAACTTCAAATCCGTGGCCTACTACCCTAAAAAGCCAATTTTGACACAGGCATCTGTCACGAACCGCTCGGGTTGGGGATGAAACAACAGGACGGCGGCACGTTTAAGCTGGCCCTGATCGTAGAGATGCAAGGCGTCCAACAATTCTTTATCATTCACCGCCAATTCTTTATCGTCTAAGTGCTTTGCTCTACGGGCGGAAGCTTGAAACAATTGAAAGGCGGCGGGGTCAAGGTCGCTTGCCGAAACGCCGGGAAGGGGCAAAGTATCCATACTACTGGACATTTTGAAAGAAGGGGCGTAAAATTCATACCTTAGTGGTTGCCTAAAAATAAGTAAATAAAACTCGATTTTAATTAGAAATGTGGCTTTGCAGCTTGTAAAAGGGTAAAAGGGGCAGACTCGACGCTTATATAAACCTATTAAAGGAAGGCGGTTGTCTTGCTGTACGCATAACAAGAATTCCGCATTGCTGCAGTGAAGCCGGAAGTTTAGGATATAAAAAAAGCCGATCAGGCAGGCCTGGTAATAACGGATTAGCGTATGACCCACCAGCTATTAAAAACGGCAGGATAGAGACATTCACAAGCCAGGCTGTAATCGAAATTGTGCACAACCTAGTGGTATTAAATATTGCCGTTTGTGCACAATTGTATACGAAAAAGCCGCTAAATCATAGGATTTAGCGGCTTTTGTGGGCGCTGAGGGATTCGAACCCCCGACCCCCTGCTTGTAAGGCAGGTGCTCTGAACCAACTGAGCTAAGCGCCCTTACGTTTCCGTTTGGGAGTGCAAATATGGAGGAGTGAATTTTGGTTTGCAACTATTCGGTCGACTTTTTTTTATTAAAAAATCAACTGATTGAAAATCAACGGTAATTATTCAAAATTAAGGCAAAGGGATACCGTGTGGGTCGTGAGGCGGCTGATGCCCGAGTTGGCGGGGTTGTTACCGGGTTGCAGGATGTTGCCCAGACCGTGCGAGAAGCGCAATTCGGGGGCAAACTTGAAGTACTGGAAAAACTGCTCCAATCCGATGCCGTACTCGAGCGTGAGGTCAGAGGTTTTAGTGTCGAGCTGGGTGCCGCCGCCGCCGCCCCGGCTACGCTTGACGTTGGTCTCGATGCCCAGCCCCAGGCCCGCCACCAGATACATACGCGTGTTGGCGCGCCGCACCGACTTGTATTTGAGCAGTAGCGGAATTTCAATCCAAGTCGACTCGCGGTTCTCGAAGCGATTTTCGGCGTTGGGGTAGCTGTACCTGACCTGCCGCTCGTAGAGCGAAACCGAGGGTGTGGTGCGGATGTCGAAGTGATCAGTCAGGAAGGCGTTAACTGTAAAACCCACCCGAAATGCCCCCTTCGCGGGCGACACGATGGAATAAGCCGAATCGGATTCCAAGAAGGTGTCGCTGTGTCGAACGTTGAAACGCGTGATGGGCAGCGCCAGCAAGAAGCCGTAGTGAATTGGCTTATCGTCGTAGAACTCGAGATGCCGTCGTACGTAGCCTGTGCCCTGCGCCCGCACCGCCATGGGAGCCAGCATTCCCAGTAACAAAAGTGCGGCTACTACTTGTGACCGATGTAGATGGAACAGATGCCGAACGTAAGTGGTATACATTGCGTGTTGGTGAAGCCCGCTTGTTTGTAAATGGCCAGAAAATCGTTGCCATCGGGAAAAGCCTGCACCGATTCGGGCAAATAGGTGTAAGCCGAACTGTCTTTGGAGACCATCTTGCCGATGTTGGGCAGGATGTATTTGAAATAAAAATTGTAAACCTGCTTGAACGGAAAGGCCTTGGGCTTGGAAAACTCCACTACCACGCAGGTACCGCCGGGGCGCATGACGCGCTGCATGTCGGAAAGTCCCGCGAGCAGATTTTCAAAATTGCGCACGCCAAAGGAAACGATCACAGCGTCAAAATAATTGTCCGCGAAGGGCAGGTTTTCCGAGTCGCCCGACCGTAGTTCGATGATGTCCTGATGCCCTAATTTGCGAATTTTCTCCCGTCCTACGGCCAGCATTCCCTCCGAAATGTCGACGCCGACGACCTTGTCAGGTTTTAGCGCCAGGGCCTCGATGGCAAAGTCGCCGGTACCAGTGGCAATGTCAAGGATCGTCTTGGGCGATGCGCCGCCCGGCGATGCTTTTTTGAGCAGGCGAATGGCTTTTTTGCGCCACAGGATGTCGATACCGCCGCTGAGCAGGTGGTTCAGGAAATCGTATTTAGGCGAAATGTTATCGAACATTTCGGCCACCTGCTCGCGCTTGGTGCTGTTCTGGTCTTTATAAGGGACAACGCTCATAGGATGTTTCGATTCAATGTTTTAAGGCAGTTTTCATCTTCTCCTAAACCCTTGCGACCGGGTAAAGTTCGGCCAAATGTTCGATAAACTAAGAAAGATCAAGGAATTGCGGGAACGTATTTTTATATTTGTGTACATCACCGAAATTTCCGAAGATTATGGTACGGCATTTTTTCTTAACGTTTTGTCTCCTTATAGCCGGACTTTCAGTTCAGGCGCAGGGACGTATCAGCGTCCAATCGACCGATTCGACGGTAACGCGGGTACGCAAGGCAAGCGTCGTACGCCCAATACTTTCGCCATATTCCGTGGCAGTTCGGGGCGGTCTTACGCAATTTTTCGGCGAGCTCAACGGGCAGGATATGAAAGCGATGGTGGGCATCAGCGTGATGAAGCAGGTTCGGCCGGCGCTTTCCCTGGGCGTGGATTTTACGGCGGGTAGATTGGGAGGAGAGAAAAAAGATTTTTTCAATTCGTACTTCGTCACCGAATATAATACCATCGAGCTGCTGGCCCGCTGGGACCTGACCGAGCAGTTTAACCGCTACCTCACTAGCAATCGATTTCACGCGGGCATTTACGGCGGCCTGGGGCTGATGATTTTCAGCGCCAACGCTTACGACCTCTCCACTGATAAATTGGTACGCTTCTCGAATAGCGCCGTGAGCGCCCGTAATCCGCTCTTTTTTCGCTTTGGCCCTCCCTCGGGACCATTGGGTATTAACAAAACTCACGAGCGCATTATTCCGCTGGGGGTCATGTTCGACTACCGGATTACCGATCACTGGCGGCTGGGCCTTGATTATCGTTTTTACATGGTGCGCTCCGATAAAGTGGATGCCACCTCGGGTCGCCGCCTGATCAATCCGGAGGAGGCTGACTCTTATAGCGACACCCCCAACGATAAGTTTGGCTTTCTGTCGGTGGGCCTGAGCTACCGCTTTCGCTATAATCCTCGCGATCGCGATAAAGACGGGGTACCCGACGAGCGTGACCGTTGTCCCGACATACCCGGCAGCGCAAGTTTCTTCGGCTGTCCCGACCGCGATGGCGACGGCATTCCCGATTACGTAGACCAATGTCCCGACGCGCCCGGCGCGGCCGCAACGCGCGGTTGTCCTGACACGGACGGCGACGGCGTATTAGACCGCTACGACGAGTGCCCCACTGTGGCAGGTACCGTCAATGGATGCCCCGACCGCGATGGTGACGGCGTGAAGGACGATCTCGACAGTTGTCCCGATACGCCCGGCCTGCCGCGCTTTGGCGGTTGTCCTGATACGGATGGTGACGGCATTCCCGATCAGGTGGACTTCTGTCCCACGATTCCGGGTACCTACACTAACGGTGGCTGTCCCGACACGGACGGCGACGGCGTACACGACGGCATTGACCAATGCCCCGACCAACCCGGCCCGAAATATAACAAGGGCTGTCCGGTAGTGCCTATCAAGGTGCAGTAGGAAAGCGATTCTACCTTGCCGCTTTTCATTATCTTTGCCCTTCAAAACGTGCCCGCCGGGCCATTCAGGAGAGCAAAGCAAATATGATTTCCAAGACCTACTCGCCGCAGGAAATAGAAGACAAGTGGTACCGATACTGGATCGAAAACCGCTACTTTAATTCCCAACCCAATCCCGATAAGGAACCCTACACCATCGTGATTCCGCCACCCAACGTGACGGGCGTTTTGCACATGGGCCACATGCTCAACGCCACCATTCAGGACATACTGGTCAGGAAAGCGCGCATGGAAGGTAAGGAAGCCTGCTGGGTGCCCGGCACCGACCACGCTTCCATCGCGACCGAAGCTAAGGTGGTATCAATGCTCAAAGAGCGCGGCATCAACAAGCGCGATTTGAGTCGCGACGAGTTTTTGGAATATTGCTGGGAGTGGACGCACAAGTACGGCGGCATTATTTTGCAGCAACTTCGCAAACTCGGCGCGTCCTGCGACTGGGACCGCACCCGCTTCACGATGGAGCCGGATTTGTACGATTCGGTCATCGACGTTTTCCTCGACCTCTACGAAAAAGGTGACATCTACCGAGGCCACCGCATGGTCAACTGGGACCCACAAGCCCGCACGACCGTGTCGGACGAGGAGGTAATGATGAAGGAAGTAAGTCAAAAGCTCGTCTACATTCGCTACGATCTGGAAGGACAGGAAGGCAGTGTAACCATCGCCACCACGCGGCCCGAAACGATCATGGCCGACGTGGCCATCTGCGTCAATCCCGAAGATCCGCGCTATCAGCATTTGATTGGCAAGAAAGCCATCATTCCGCTGATCGATCGGGCTATTCCCATTATCGCGGATGAATACGTAGAAATGGAGTTCGGAACGGGTTGCCTGAAAGTGACGCCCGCCCATGATATCAACGATTATGAGTTGGGCAAGAAGCACAATCTGCCGATCATCGATTTGTTGGCCGAAGACGGCACGCTAAATGAGAAGGCGCAGATTTTGGTCGGGGAAGATCGTTTCGTGGCCCGTAAGAAAATTACGAAGCTCTTAGAAGCCGCCGGTCATTTGGTGAAGGTAGAAGAATACCAATCCAATGTCGGGCATTCGGAGCGCACCAACGCCGTTATCGAGCCGCGTCTTTCGGAGCAGTGGTTTCTGAAAATGGAGCGTTTGAGTAAGCCCGCGCTGGAAAATGTGATGAATGACACGATCCAGCTCATTCCGCCCAAATTCAAGAATACCTACCGCCACTGGATGGAGAACGTCCGCGATTGGAACATCAGCCGCCAGCTGTGGTGGGGCCACCGGATTCCTGCCTACTACTTAAACGACGGTACCATCATCGTCGCCAAGACGAAGCGCGAAGCACTCCGCAAGGCGCAAACGGATCACCAGCTTTTTGCCCTAACCGAAGAGGACTTGCGGCAAGACGAGGACGTACTGGACACTTGGTTTTCGTCCTGGCTGTGGCCAATAAGCGTTTTCAACGGCATCAGAGAGCCGGACAACGCCGACGTCAACTACTATTACCCAACTAACGACCTCGTTACGGCTCCCGAAATCCTGTTTTTCTGGGTGGCGCGGATGATCATCGCAGGATATGAGTACCGGGGACAGTACCCGTTCAAGAATGTGTATCTCACGGGCATCGTGCGCGATAAGCAGGGCCGCAAAATGTCGAAGTCGCTGGGCAATTCGCCCGACCCGATCGAGCTCATCGAGCAATACGGGGCCGATGGCGTTCGGACGGGAATGCTGTTTAGCTCGCCCGCTGGCAACGACCTGCCTTTCGACGAAAAACTGGTGGAGCAGGGCCGGAATTTTTGCAATAAAATTTGGAATGCGTTTCGCTTAACGGAAGGTTGGGAGGTATCGGAAGAACTGCCCGCTGTCAATGAACTAGCCATCCTTTGGTTTGAGTCTAAACTCAATCAGACGCTCATACAACTGCACGATGATTTTGGAAAATTCCGCATTTCCGACGCGCTGGGTGCAATATATCGCCTGATCTGGAATGACTTCTGCTCGCAGTACCTTGAGATGGTAAAGCCGGAGTACCAGCAACCCATCGACGCGACCACTTACCGCGCTACACTGGACTTCTTCGATCGACTCATGCGGTTGACGCATCCCTTCATGCCGTTCATCACGGAGGAAATCTGGCAGAATCTGGCCAAGCGCGGCGAGAAGGAAAGTATTTGTCTGGCTTCCTATCCACACTCCAATACCGTTGATGCCGCAATATTGGAAGATTTCGACCGCCTTATCGAATTGGTAACGGCGCTCCGCAATCTCCGCAACACCAAGAATCTCAGCCCCAAAACAGCGCTTCCGCTCGCTATCCGCACGGATTCCAAGGCACGTTACGAAAAGCTGGCCGATCTGATCAAAAAACTGGCGAATGTCTCGGACATCACGTACGTAACCGATCAAGCCGACGGCATGTCATTCCTGGTACGCTCCGATGAGTTTTTCGTGGACCTGGCCGGAGAAGTAGACGTGGAAGCCGAGCGCGAAACGCTGCTGGCGGATCTGAAATACACTGAGGGCTTCCTGATCTCGGTCGCCAAAAAGCTCTCCAACGAACGCTTCGTCCAAAACGCCAAGGGCGATGTCGTAGAAAAGGAACGCCAAAAACATGCCGACGCCGAGGCCAAGATCGTAACGATTAAAGAAGCGCTGGTAAGGCTGGGGTAATATTCCCCTGGTTTTCTTACTAGGACCAGAACCTCCTAAAACCTCCTAATTTCTCCTAAATTAGGAGGTTTTAGGAGGTTCAGAATTTATATCTGCTCATGCGGTGAAAATAGTAGTTTTTGGCAGGATGAATGTCTTACTACTTAAGCGCACCTAGCTACTCATGATCTTCTTCACTTCGTCTGTGACGCTCAAGTGCTTCTTTGAGTTGCCCATCCATCAACGCTTTGAATTTCGCATTTGCTGCCGCCGCGCGTGATTTCACATCCACCAAAGCTGCTTCCATAAGCTCTTGAAGCTGCTCGTCAGTAGGTTCTTCGTCGGAGAGGAATGTGTAGGGTTTAGGCATATTGTTTTTAAGTTTGCTCCCATCAATCGTTGAGAAGTGTACTACCTAAAATTGCGCTTGGAGCATTTTTCTTAAAATCGTCTAGGTATCTAGTTGCTTTCACTTTACCATTCGAAAGATTAAGTCTTCTCGATAAGCCACCTCTGACTTCCAAAAATGAACTAACAACTAGTCTCCCTTGATAATCGTCAGATGTTTTACACCTAGTTATTGCAACATAAAGGAGCCTTCTCGCTTCACTAATTACCTGCACCTTTTTGGACGCATCTATACCTTGTTTAAGATATGGCAGCAAATTATCAATCATTGAACAAACTATTACAAATTTGGCACTTAAACCTTTTGAAGAGTGCAAACTCATTATCCTTATATGATTGACTTCCTCCGGAGGTTCAGGAACTGTTATATTATCTTTGATTATAGAGAAGATTGCTTTGTACCAATTATCAAAGTTCGCCTCAGATAGTTCAACACTTGTGGTTCCAATAGCTTTAACATACTGCTGATTCAACTCATAAAACTCATCAACATCTAATTTCTCTTTAAAAATACAGCATTCCTCATTTGAAAGTATATTTATAATACCGCTCTTAGGATTTTGTATGAGCTCCTTCCTCAACGATTCCAAACTATCTCTTATATCTTCGTAAGATTTCAATATTTTAGATATGGAAGACACCTTTCTTTTGCCCTGCGACACTTCTTCAAGAAAGTCGTTAATTGATTTTGAACTACTTTTAGCTAACTCATTAACTTTAACGTATTGTAGTCTTCTGTAATCGTTAGAACCTGATCCTAAAAGATATCTCCAAGATATAGCGTCACTATTATCATACAAAAGATATAAAAGTGAGTAGGCCATTCTTACCTGTTTGTGGCCAATTACTGATTCCTTGAAATATGATCTGACACTTAACCCTTCTTTCTCTAATTCATCTCTAAGCTTATACCCCATTAACCTCCTCGGAGTGAGTATCAGAATATCCTTCAGATCGATCAAACCTTTTTTTACTTCTTTTATAATAGACTTGTTGCAATAGGAATATAAATGTATTTTTGGTGCTATGAATATTTCAACTACGAGTTTAACAACGGAAAGAAAGTGGCGTTCTGTGACTGGATATGATGAGAGTCGTTTTAGAAAACTGCTTTCAAACTTCG
>JBBSSJ010000207.1:0-8368 GCA_038242095.1 Cytophagales bacterium | reverse complement strand
GTTGTAGCCGTTGCGGCTTTGGCCCTGCCACTGAATTATTTTATCACCCGGAAAGCGGAAAGTCGCTTCCATTGTGTCGTACATTTCCCAACCATCGTTGGGGAAGTAGCGCTTACCGGCCACGATTGCCACATGCTCGGGGTAGTCGCCCTGCAAAGCCCAGCGGGCTATGTCGAGTTCGTGCGTCCCGTTGTTGCCCGACTCGGCGGTGCCGTAGTTCCAGCCGTACCAGTGCCAGTTGTAGTCCCAGGTTTCACTGGTGTAGTCGCGGTGCGGGGCCGGACCCTGCCACAGTTCCCAGTCCAGCCCGTCGGGGACGGGCGCTTTCTTCTGGTTGGGTACTTCACCGCGCGCGCTGGCGTAGAAAGCAATCGCTTTGTAGGGTTTGCCGATCGCGCCGTTGTGGATTTCCTTAATGATCTCCTGCGACTCCGGGGCCGACCGCTGTTGGTTGCCCATCTGAATCACCTTATTGTATTTTTTCTGGAATTCGACCAGCAGTTCGCCCTCGCGGGGGTTATGGCTGCACGGCTTTTCCACGTACACGTGTTTGCCCGCTTTCACGGCCATCCAGGTACCAGGCGCGTGCCAATGGTCGGGCGTGGCATTGATGAGGACATCGACCTTCGGGTCCTCGATGACCTTGCGGATATCGTTTTCCAGCTTGGGCGAATAGTCGATGTACTTGGAGAATTTCTTTGCAGCCGACTCGCGCTGACTTTTCATCACATCGCACAGATACACCAACTCTACGTTGCTACTTTTTAAACCGATGGGCTGGTAGTAAGCGCCCAACCGACGGCCCAGTCCGGCAATGCCGATGTGCAGCCGGTCATTGGCTCCCATAATTTTGGCGTAGCTCTTCGCTGACATCCCCCGCGTAGCACCCGCCAGCGAAATCCCGGCGGTACCCAGGGCAATTTTCTTTATAAATTCTCTCCTTTTTTCCATTTCGATATGTGGTTAGGTTTGTTATGTAAGGGGCAAAGGTCCAGAGGGGCAAAGTGAAATTACACCGTATGGCAGAGTAAAAGGATTTAGACTTGGTTTTGCTTTCGTTAGCCGTTAGCCGTTAGCCGTTAGCCGTTAGCCGTTAGCCGTTAGCCGTTGACCCTTTCCCCCGTCAACCGTTCCCCTTTTCACCCTTTCCTCGTTGCATCCAGCACGCCCCGAAAGTACCCAACTGATTCGGCGATGCCGGCCAGCGGGTCAGACATATCTTTTTCGTATTCCAGAGCACAAACCCCTTTGTAGTTTACCTTCCTGATCGCCTTTACCATTTTAGGAATGTCGATCACGCCGCGTCCGAGTTCGTTGGTGCTGCCGTCGTGGGTTGCCGAGGTGACGTTCTTGAGGTGCAAATCGAGAATACGATTGTGGTACTTGGCGAAGTCGGCGATGGGATCGTTGCCGTAGCGCATATCGTGGCCGATGTCGAAGCACATGCCCACGCGCGGGTCGAGGTCTTTGATGTAGCCGTTGACGGTCTCAGCGTTAGGATACACTTTGTCGCCCGGTCCGTGGTTGTGGATGGCGTAGCGGATATTGTACTCCTTCACTTTCTGCTCGACGTAGGGCAGGTCGGTGGTTTCGGGGATACCGACAATCAAATCCACGCCCACGCGTTTGGCGTAATCAAAAGCGTCGTCGATGGCCGCGCGGGTCTTCATGTAGATAGGTCCGACGCCGTAACCCGTCACGCCCGCTTCCTTCAATTTGGCGTGAAAAGCGGCGATTTCTTCCGCGTTGCTTTTCATGGGCAGGTGGAAATCCTTAATGCACAGCCAATGCACGTCCACCTTCTTCATCATTTCCAAAGCCGGATCGAGTTTGAATTTGGCGAAAGTGTAGCCTGCGATTCCCAATCGGAACGGCTCGCCATCCTCGGCTTCTCTAGCCGAAAATTCGGCCGATGTACTAGCCCGAATTAGTCCCGGTGCCAATAGCGACAATGCCGCCGCTCCCGAGACGCTTTTGATAAATATTCTGCGTGAAGCCATTTTTTTTAGTGGAAAGTTGAGAATTGAGACGGGGTAGCCCGCGCTGTTGACAGTGCGTAAGCAGGTACAAAGAGCAGTTCTTTTTTTCAAAAAAAGAAAACCCCTTTATCAAAGAAGACGATAATACGGAAAATTACCCTTATCTATTGAACGACCGCGATCTATTGAACGACCGCGTGGGCGGCCCGGTAAACAACTACACAATCACGCATTTTTACGTTGCCAAATACCGCAGGAGCGAGTCGAGCCTTTCCTGGTCGATGCTGTCGATAGGGTCATTGGCATGGGCTTCTTCGATGGCGTAGCCGAAGCGTTCGAGTGTGGCCACGACGGGGTTGATGTTGGTGCGGTTGAGTTTGAGCGTCAGCCGGGCGTCGTCGGGGTTTTCGTAGGTAGCCGTGGAAGCATAGTAGCTGCTGATGACCTTGGTGCCGTGGGTTTCGATGAGGCGGCTGACTTCGGCCAGCGAGTAGTCGCGCTCAGCCACTTTGAGTACCAGCACCGCCCCCAGTTCCTGAATGCCCAGCGAATCGGCAAAGCGCTCCAGCAGGTCGCTCACCAGAATGGTGCCTGTCAGAAGGCCATCTTCATCGACGATTGGGATCACTTTCAACTGGTACTGATTGGCGAGCCGCAACAATTCATAAATATGCTGGTCCTCGTTGCCGTACACGTCGGGATGTTGCAAAATTACCTCTCCCAGCGATGCGTGGTCGTCGGCTGCGTTCATGAGCATGTCTTCCAGCACGATGCCCCGGTACTTGTCATTTTCCGCCACTACCAGTTGCGGCGTTTGATACTCGTTCATCCAGTCGAGGGCCTGCGCCACGCGGTCGGTGGTTTTGAGGGTGGGCAACATCGGGTTAATAAGCGAAGAAGCGAGCATATGGTGTGGGTTTTGGGCCGTCAGGCAGGTTCTAATAACGCATGTTTGGCCAGAAATTGTTCAAGAATGGCATTGAATTCGGCGGGGTTCTCCATCATGGGTGCGTGGCAGCAATGGTCGATAAAATGCAGCTCCGAACCAGCGATCAGGCGATTAAATTCGTGCCCCACATAGGGCGGTGTAATCGTATCATTCAATCCCCAAACCAGCAGCGTGGGAACTTCTATTCGGTGCAATTCCCTGGCCAGGTTGTGCCGTTGCGCCGACTTAGCGATGCCCACGATACTCATGCACTTGGGGATGCTCGAGGTGGTCTCGAATACCTCGTCGATAAGTTCCTTGGTAGCAACCTTGGGATCGTAGAAGGTGTAGGCAACGCGTTCGGCGATGTATTTGTAGCTGCCGCGTTTGGGAAAAGAACCACCCATCGAATTTTCAAACAGGCCCGAGCTGCCCGTCAGAATCAGGCGATGCATGTTATCAGCGTTTTTGAGAGTATAAAGTAACCCGACGTGCCCACCCAAAGAGTTGCCCAGCAACGTAAGGTTTTTGAGATTTTTGAAAGTCAGGAATCGTTCCAGAAAATCGAGTAAAGCTTCGAGATTAGCCTTGCGGGCAGGGAGCTCGTAAATCGGCAATACCGGAATCAGTACGCGGTAGCGGTCCGAAAAGCCATCGATGACCCCGTCCCAGTTGCTCAGTGCACCAAATAAGCCGTGCAGCAGCACCATATTTTCGCCCTGTCCTTCGTCGATGTACCTGAAACCTCCTTCTTCCTGTACCTGGTATTTCATTTTTCTTAAAATCTTTTAACTATCGAAACCGACGGGCCATCGCCGGGTTTACAATGACGGGTTTACTAAGAGGAAATGAAGAAAGCTTTCGCTATAATAACCAAAACGGGGGATGGTTCTATAAAAATATAGCTATTTTTCCAAAATCGTTGAATCGATGACTCGCAAAGCTACCTTTTTTTTTAAAGTAAAATATCCATATACATGGAAACGTCCTATCCAATCGTAATCATTGGCGGCGGCATGGCTGGCCTCACCGCTGCCCGCTATTTGCAACAGTCGGGCGACCGGGAAGTCGTGCTGCTGGAAGCCGCCGATGCAGTGGGCGGACGCGTCCGTACTGACCTCGTCGATGGTTTTCGGCTTGACCGGGGCTTTCAGATTCTGCTGACGGCCTATCCCGAAGCCCGCCGAATACTCGACTACGATGCGCTCGATCTGAGGGCGTTCCGCTCGGGGGCGCTCATCCGGCAAAACCAGGGCTTTACCGAAATGCCTAATCCCTTACGCGAACCGCTGGGTATTTTCAAAGCCCTTACGGCCCCGGTTGGCTCGCTGGGTGATAAGCTGAAATTGGTGGAACTGATGCAGGATGTCAACGCGGTAACCAGCACTCCCGATTTTTTCAGAGATGACGACACCTCAACGCTCCAGTACCTGCACGATTACGGTTGGAGCGACAAGATGATCGAGACTTTTTTCAAGCCGTTTTTCGGCGGGGTTTTTCTGGAAAACGAGTTAAGTACGTCCAGCAATTTCTTCCGTTTTGTCTTCAAACAATTCTATAATGGCGAGGCCGTACTGCCCGCCGCCGGAATGGAAGCCATTCCGGCGCAATTGGCGGCGGGATTGGCCCGCGGTACCGTCCGGCTCGATAGCCCGGTAGCTGCTTTGGAAGGCAAAACGGTGCATCTCGAAGGCGGCGAAAGTATTCGGGCCAGCCACATCGTGGTAGCGACCGATGCCGCCACTGCCGACCGCCTGCTGGATCGGAAAGAAAAACGGCAATACAACGTGACGACCTGCACGTATTTTGTCGCACCAAGCTCGCCCTCGACCAAAAAACTGTTGATGCTCAATCCGCATCCGCTTTCGGTGGTGCACCACATGTGCGTGCCCACCGATGTGGCCCCGAAATACGCTGCCAACGGAGAAAGCTTGATTTCGGTAAGTACCCAGGGCCTGGAATTATCGGACGAAGCGAAACTGGCCGCCGACATCAAACTGGAACTCAACCAGTGGTTTGGCGTAGAAGTGGACGACTGGCGGCACCTGCGGACGTACCATCTGCCCCACGCGCTGCCGCAATTTAACGCCGGAGCAAAGGGCGAATCGCTGCAACTGTCCGATTATCTTTACCGCTGTGGCGATTATGCCGCTTATCCCTCACTTAACGCCGCCATGCAAACGGGCCGCGAGGTAGCGGAGATGATTGTGGGGAGTGAGGAGTGATGAATGAGGAATGCTTTTGAATCAGACACAGAATACTCAAACTGTATTCTTGATCGACTATTCTGATTGCCTTAGGCTGCGAAGCGTTGCTTGACTTCGGGCCAGCGGCGGCGCGAGATGGAAACTTCGGTGCCGTCGGAGAGGGTGGCTTGCTGGTTTGTTTCGTTGAGGGATTGCAGGTAATTCGTATTGATGAGGCTTTGTTTGTGTATCCGGAGAAAACCACTGGGCAGCATCGTTTCGTAAAGCCCCGGGTTGCGGCTTGATAAGAATTCGGTACCGTCGGTAAGGATCAACACGGTATAACTGCCATTACCGTCCAGGCGCATGATGTCCTGGACGGGGAATGGCAAGTGGTGCTTGAATTGGAGACGAGGAAGTGGTAAAATCGTGATTATCTCGGGAGGTGCAAGTCCGTTGGGTCATTGCACGCTGCAAAGTAGGCGCCTATTTTACTCCCGCTCAATACTCTATTTACGGTAATTTTTCAATAAAAGATCAAACTAACTCACTTTCGCCGGAAGCGCTCACCGTAGGTATCGGCGAGACGATCGGACTCCTGCGCAAACTTTTCTGCTCCCACAAAATCCACGAACGACAGCGTACCGCCGGTATAGGCCGGGAAGCCCCAGGCCAGGATTGAACCGAGATCGGCGTCCAACTTGGTTCGGATTACGCCTTCCTCGAAACAGCGTACCGCTTCCAGCGACTGCCGATAAAGTAGCCGCGTCTTGACTTCTTCCAGGTCGGGTTGATGCGCGGCACGCGGGAACATATCGGCCAAACCGGGCCACAGCTGCTTGGTAGCGCCCTCGGGGTAGTTGTAAAACCCGGCGCGGGCCTTCTTGCCCGAACGGCCTAAGTCAACAAATGCCTTACTCACCTGAAAACTGGTGTCGGCTTCGGTGAGGGCTCCATCGGCAATTCCTTGAGAAGCGATTTTATAGACCAAATCCAGCGCGACTTCGTCGGTGACAGCCAGCGGGCCGACGGGCATCCCGGCTTGTTTGGCAGCCGCTTCGATCAGCTCCGGGTCGACGCCGTCTTTGAGCAGTTCCATACCTTCGGCGGCGTAGCTAATAAAGCAGCGCGAGGTGTAAAAACCGCGCGAATCGTTGACGACAATCGGCGTCTTGCGGATTTTGCGGACATAGTCGATCGCCAGCGCCAGCGCGTAGTCGGACGTCTCGCGGCCCACGATGAGTTCTACGAGCGCCATCTTGTCGACGGGCGAAAAGAAGTGGATACCGATGAAATTTTCCGGGCGTTGCACCAAAGTCGCCAGGCCCGTAATGGGTAGGGTAGACGTGTTGGATCCGAAAACGCCGCCGTCGATCAGCATTGGCTCGGCTTCCTGAATAGCCTGCGCCTTCACGTCCCGATTTTCAAAAACCGCCTCGATAATCAAATCACAATCCCGTAAATCAGCGGCATCAGCGGTGGGTTTTATTTTATCCAGGATCGCGTTGGCCTTTGCCTCGTCCGTTTTACCCTGACTGATATCTCTATCAAAAATTTTGCGGGAATAACCCTTTCCTTTTTCGGCGGCCTCGGCGCTTACATCCTTCAACACCACGTCAATACTAGCCAAAGCCGACACGTAGGCAATACCTGCGCCCATGAGACCGGCGCCTAATACGCCGACTTTCATCACTTCCGTCCGATCTATTTCGGTGGGGCGGCTGGCCCCTTTGTTTGCTTTGTTAAGGCCCAGGAACATCGTTCTGATCAGATTGCCGGCGACTTTCGAGCGGGCAACCTGCACGAAATAACTGGCTTCGATCGGGATGGCGCGGTCCATGCCGACCCGGAGGCCTTCTTCCACACACGCCAAAATCGCCAGTGGTGCGGGATAGTTACCGTGCGTTTTTTCCAGGACGTTTGCGCGGGCGGCGGCCAGTACCTGCACGCCTGCTTCGCTCGTTGGGCCTCCGTCGGGGATTTCAAAATCTTCGCGGGCCTCAATTTCTCCCGTCGCTTCGTTTCGCCGGTCCCACGCCTGTGCCGGTGCGGGATTAGCCGCGATCCAGTCCCTGGCTGCCTGCATCATGCCTTCATGCGTTGCCGCTACGGCATCCACCATCCCGAGTTCGAGGGCGGTTTTGGGCGGCACGTCCCGGCCTTCCAGCATCATGGATAGCGCACGGCCCATGCCGATCATGCGGGGCAGGCGCTGCGTACCGCCGCCGCCGGGCAGCAGGCCCAGCTTCACTTCGGGCAGGCCGATTTTGGTTTTGGGATGATCCAATGCGATACGGTGGTGACAGGCCAGGCACACCTCGTAGCCACCACCCAGCACGGTGCCGTTGATGGCGGCCACGATGGGCTTGCCATTGGTCTCCATCTGCCGGAACAGGCGGTTAAGACTCATGGATACTTCCAGCATCTCGGCCGGATCCTGATCCTGATTACGCAAAATCATTTTCAGATCTGCTCCCGCGATAAACTCCGGCTTTGCGGAGGTCACGATAATGCCGCGGACCGACTTATCAGCGTAGGCGCGCTGCAAAGCGGCCGCGAATTCGGGAATTGAGGCGTCATTGAGCACGTTCATAGCGGACGTAGTCATATTCCAGCGAATGATGGCGATACCCTGGTCGAGGTTATAGTCGATTTCCATTGTGAATAGAATTAAAATTCAATGATTAGTGAAGGAAGCGAAATCAATTGCCCCAAGCTTCGGCCCGGGGGCCAGAGCAAGACACACTTTCCCGGCCGATTTTGATAAATCGGATGAACAAGTAAGCGAAAAATTGGCTAGTCCAACAAATTCTCTTGCAGATGGTCGAGCTTCTCAAACTCGGAGTTGTTGCTGATGTACTCGGGAATAATGCTTTTCAGCAAGGACACCATACCTTCGCGGTCGCTGTTGGCCAGCGTTTCCTGCAAGGCCTCGATCGTGTACTGCGTATGGCGGAGCGAGACCTCCGGCAGTCGGGCGATCATGATTTTGGGATGGTGGGTGGGCAAATGAGCGTCGTCCCGGCCGAGGAGTTCTTCATAGAGCTTTTCACCGGGCCGGAGGCCCGAATACACGATGTGGATGTCGTGGCCGACCTCCAAGCCTGAGAGTTGAATCATGCGCCGGGCCAAGTCTTCGATGCGAACCGGCTCACCCATGTCAAAAATAAACACATCACCGCTTTGGCCCATCGCTCCGGCTTCCAGCACGAGTTGGCAGGCTTCGGGGATGGTCATGAAATAACGGATCACGTCGGGATGCGTCACGGTGACGG
>JBBSSJ010000206.1:0-8412 GCA_038242095.1 Cytophagales bacterium | reverse complement strand
CTTGTCTATCTCCGCTACTACGCCGACCAGCGTACCGATACCCATTAGGAGACTGATCGGTTGCGCGAGGGAATTGAGAATTACGAGCGGGCTGCCTATCCTAAGTCGATCGTCGCGATGCTATACCTGGCCCGTATCTAAAGAGCTACGGGCCGGGTCACCGAAGCCAGGGAAAGCCTGAAACAAGCAAAAAGTTACGATGGCAGTACCGCCGAAGTGTATTTTGAAAGCGGGCAACTGGATTACGAAAATAGTGGCGATCCGGCCGCCTTTGGAGATTTTGATAAAGCGGTACATTACAGCGGCGGCCGGGAAGCAGACCCCTTCCACTGGCGAGGACTGACTTGCCAAAAACTCGGCTGACGCCCACCAGCAGGATTTGGCAAGCGCCGAGGCCGCCGCAGCCAACCAAGCGTTCTTGTTGCAACCCGTTATGAAACTTACCTTTTGGAACCGTAGCTTACTGCTGCGTTTGGTTTTGGCCGCACTAGGTGGTTTTCTGATATTGGTTTTGGTTATCGTTCGGCAAGGCTACGGAATTCACGTGCCCTACCTGGCTGCGGTGCTTTCGGGTGTAGCACTGGGCTGGCTCGAACCCCGCAAAGGCTGGATTCTGGCCGTATTTCAGGTAGTCGTGCTTTGGCTAGCGTATACGCTCTTCTTGGACGACTCGCTGAAAAATGATCTTTCAGCTTTTAGTCTCTATGGTTCGCTGGGGCTTATTCTGGTGGGCGGCTTGTTGGGAGGTGTCTTAAAGCGAAATGTGGTATAGTGAGTAGTTGAGTGCACTGGGTTTTTATTAAAAAATCATTTCTGCGGCTCCGATTCATCAGAATTCTCATTGCGTGCTTCCAACTGCGCCCGCCAGCGGGGTTGGGTTTCACCATCTTTGGGCGCGGGCCATCCTTCACGCTGCTGACTGCGGATGCCTTCGGTGGCTTCGGTTTGGTCGTGAAAAAGATGCACTTCCGTATTGTAGGGCATGTCAATCAGCGCTTCGTTGAGGGCTTTCTTGACGGCAAGAATCACCTTCGCCCTGACGTGCACTACATCGGCGCGGCGGCTATTGGTCCACCACCGCACCCGAATACTGACCCAACTCGCGGCCAAATCCCAGGGAAAAGCCTCCACACCGGGATCCCCCTCTATTTCGGGAATGGCATCTACGGCCTTGCGGATTATTTCACAAGCTTCTTCGATGTTGTCGCCGTAGCCAATACCCACATCGTACTCGCTGCGCCGCTTTTCGTGGGCGGTTTTGACGAGTACTGAATTGGTATAAATATCGCTGTTAGGAATCACGACGCGTTGGCCATCATAGGTTTTGATGATCGTGGCGCGAGTCTCTATGCGTTCCACGGTGCCTTCGTAGCCGTTCACTTCGATCTGGTCGTGGGTCTCGAAAGGTTGCCGAAGTAAGATCAACAGTCCCGCCAGCCAGTTTTGCAAAATATCCTTAAAGGCAAAACCAATGGCCACCGAACTCACGCCCAGCCCGGCAATCAAATCACCGGGATTGAGCGAAGGAATTACGATCGTGGCCCCAAGTAAGAAACCTAACACAATAATGATCCAACGTACAAAGCCTCCTAGTACCTCGCCTAAATTGTCCCGTTGACTTCGGGTGGTTCTTCTCATTATTAAGTTCTTGGCCACATACCCTAATCCATAAAAAATGGCAATGACAATAACCGCCACCACAATATTGGGAATTAGGCGGATGAAACCATTGACCCAGCTTTGCACCCGTTCGACGGCGGCGTTGAGGTTTAGATTGATGGATTCGAGTGTTTTGGTAGAATCAGCTTGGAGAAACATCTATTTTTAATAATGAATGATATTTTGCGCAATGTAAATAATTGTGCCTTGCCGTAAACGTCACCTAACTTGGTGGGGCACGGATGACGCGAAAGCGGTATATTTGGCACCCGTCCAATGCTGATAAAAACCGCTTCCCATGATAACGACCGAAGCCCTCGAAGCTGAATTTGAAAAAATAATCGACGGTATCCTGGCCCACGGCTACGGCTTTTCTGACGCTATTTTGAATCCCGACGAAATCCTGTCCCTCCGGGCTGGTTTCGACCAGCGAATGCAAGCTGGAGAGTTCCGGCAAGCCGCCATGGGTGATCAAAATGATAGGCGGGTACTAGCCACCGTGCGCGGTGATGTGATTTGCTGGCTATCGGAGGATTCCCTTCTACCCGCCGAAGCTGCTTATTTTAAAAAGATTCAGGCGCTGATCGAGTACTTCAATCGTACCTGCTACCTGGGTTTGGCCGATGCCGAGCTGCATTACGCCGAATATCCCGTCGGCACTTTTTATAAGCGCCATCTTGACCGCTTCCGTACCGACTCGCATCGTAAGCTCTCAGTAATTTGCTACCTGAACGACAATTGGCAAGCGCATGAAGGCGGTGAATTGGTGATTTTTCCAGCCGGTAGAGCATCTGAGCGCATTCTGCCGGTGGGTGGGCGGCTTATTTGCTTTGAAAGCGACCAACTCGAACACGAAGTGTTACCCGCCACTCGCCCGCGCCGGAGTATTACGGGCTGGTTGCGCACGCGCTGAAAGGGTAATTTTTCCTAAACCGTAGCTTTACAATAGAAAACACTTTTGAAAATCATGAAAAAAATCCTTTGCCTCGTGTCCTTTACTGCCTTATCGCTGGGCGCGTTTGCCCAAAACGAAACCATTCCGCTCTGGCCTGCCGGAAAGGTTCCCAACGCTATTGCCAACGATGTCAAAGAAAAATCGGAAACCAACGGCGGCATCACGCGCATCAGTAACGTGACGGTGCCCGACCTGCTGGCTTTTATTCCCGATAAAAATAAAGCCACTGGTGCGGCGGTGATGATTTGTCCCGGTGGTGGCTACGGAATCCTGGCCTACGATCACGAAGGGTCCGACATCGCCGAATGGTTTAAGGCGCGGGGTATTGCGGCTTTCGTGCTGAAATATCGCCTGCCGAATCCCGCCCTGATGACCAAGCAGCATGAAGTGCCGCTTATGGATGCCATGCAAGGCATAAAGTTGATTCGCGAAAATGCGAAAAAGTACAATATCAAGTTTGACCAAATCGGGGTCATGGGCTTTTCGGCGGGTGGACACCTGGCCGCCACGCTCTCGACGCACTTCGACCGTGGACCCAATGCCAGTGAATTGGCGAAGCCCGACTTTGCGATTCTGCTGTACCCCGTCATTACTTTCTTACCCGAATTTGCCCACGGCGGCTCGCGCAAAAATTTGCTGGGGGGCGACGACTCACCGGAATTGGAAAAGTACTACTCCAACGAGCTAATGGTATCTGCTACGACTCCGCCCACTTTCCTGGTCCACGCCGAGGACGACGGGGGCGTTCCGGTCGAAAATAGTATGGAATATTTTCTGGCTTTAAAAGAATACAAGATTCCCGCCGAAATGCACATTTACCCCACGGGCGGGCATGGTTTCGGCCTTAAAACCAAAGGCAAAGGTTCCGTCGATACCTGGACCCAGGCGATGGAAAACTGGCTCAAAAGCCGAGAACTGATGAAGTAAAACGTGGTACGGGCGAGCCGCCCGTACCACTCGCCCTTTATTGCGACCATTCCGTTGGTTCGCGGTCCCAACGGTGTTGTTTCAATTTGTTCAGTAAATCTTTTGATAAAGTTTCCCCATCGCTGGCCGCGATGTTGGCTTTTACGTGGGGCAGTTTCCTCATGCCGGGGATGGTCGTAGCTACCCCGTCGTTTGCGAGGATAAAGCGCAGCGCCATCTCGGGCATGGTCATACCTGTGGGAATCAGCGGTTTCAAGGCGTCGGCGTGTTCGACGCTGCTGTTTAGGTTTTCGGGTACGAAATAGGTCGAGCGCCAGTCATCGGCGGGAAAGGTAGTTTCTTTGGTGAAAGTACCCGTCAAAGTACCTTCGTCGAAGGGAACGCGGGCGATGATGCCGACATCGTGTTTCTTGCAAAGCGGAAAAAGGTGGTCTTCGGGATTCTGATCGAAGATGTTGTAAATCACCTGCACGGCATCGATGAGGCCGGTCTTGATCGTTTCCAGCGAATTGGCCGGCTCCCAGCGGTTGACGCTGATACCCCAGGCCTGCACTTTTCCCTGCTGCGTCAGTTTCTGAATGGCTACCTTCCACTCGTCACGAGTGGCCCAGTGATCCTCCCAGACGTGAAACTGCATGAGGTCAATGGTTTCGACGCCCAGGTTTTTCAGGCTTTTCTCGGTGTATTCCACGATGTAGTCGGCAGGAAAAACCTCATCCAGCGAAAAGCCTGGCTGCGAAGGCCACGTCCGGTTTTTCGGCGGAATTTTGGTAGCGGCGTATAATTTTTTGTCAGGATTGCGCTTTATCAATCCCCCCAGAATCTGTTCGCTTTTTCCTTCGGCGTAGCCCCAGGCGGTGTCAAAAAAGTTGCAGCCCAGCTCCACGGCCAGGTCGAGCGAGGCGTTGACCTCCTCGATATCCGAGCCGGTCCAGCCCGCCAGCCCCCACATGCCGTAGCCTATTTCACTCACTTGCCAGTCGGTACGGCCAAATCTTCGGTATTTCATCGTTGTATTTTGGGTTTAAATTAAAGATTGCTTGCCGCAAATTAAGGGAATTGTAGCTTTGGAAGCACTTTGCGGTAATTTTATTATATTTGATAAAAACGGAAAACCATGGCCACGACCACCACTGCATTTTCCAAGGATGAGTACTTTGATATCCTTGCCGAGTCAGACTTTAAACTCGAATACCACGCCGGGGAAATCGTCACTCGGTGGGGTGAGCCAATCGAATACCGTGATGGTGATTTGGTAACGGCTTCGGGGCTATCCCTAAAATTTGATAACAAGGAAATCTTGGCCATGTCAGGCGCTCAGCCTCCGCACGCTGCATTGGCAGCCAACCTAATGATAAGGTTGGGATTGTGCCTGCAACAGCTTGGGTGTCGGGTTCATAGTAGTGATCAGCTCATAAGCATCGAAGCATGTGAACTCGAAATTTTCCCCGATGTAGTAATCATCTGTGAAGAGCCTCGCTACAAAAAAACCAAGCGTGGTTTGCACGCCCTGCTAAATCCCACCGTAGTGATCGAAGTCCTTTCAAAAAGCACCGAAAATTACGACCGTGGGGAAAAATTCGAATGCTACCGAACTCTGGAGAGTTTACAACAGTACGTACTGGTTTCCACCAAAAGAAAAGAGATAGAGATATTCTCCAAAAAGACGCCCCGTGAGTGGACGCTCAAAATCTATGACGAGGAAAATTCCACTGTCCAAATCGGAAACTGTGAGGCTGAGATGGCGGAAATTTATTGGCAAGTGATCTTGCAAGCCCAATGACTTTCCCTTCCTGCTGCTTTTTTCATCTGTTTTTTAAGACTGAAAACCATGGCCACGATCACCATCGCATTTTCCAGGGACGAATATTTCGACATCCTCGACAAGTCCGAAATCAAACTCGAATACCGCGCCGGGGAGATTTACACGATGTGGGTGAACCCATCGAAGAGCGAGATGGCCAATTGGTGACGGCTGAATCAAGCTTACCCCTTTTTCCGCCCAATAATGACATCATGGCTATGTCGGGAGCGCGGCCACCGCATAACATCATTGCTGTGAATTTTGAGCTTGCTAACCAAGGCACATTATTTGTAGGCTGAACCTCACAGATAGCTACATTCACGCATTGAAAGGACTA
The DNA here is from genome assembly GCA_038242095.1 of Cytophagales bacterium. Classification (GTDB taxonomy): domain Bacteria; phylum Bacteroidota; class Bacteroidia; order Cytophagales; family Spirosomataceae; genus Persicitalea. The sequence goes on along the minus strand of JBBSSJ010000206.1, from coordinate 2,730 downwards.
AGACCAGGAGAAAAATCTATGATTTGGAAAAACACACTAAACAGCTTGCTAGCCCTCATGGTCATTATGGCTTTGATGGGATGGAATGTAAAAGAAAAAGATGACACTCTCGCGGAGCAAATGGCGAATCTTTCGCGGGAGTTTGAGCAAATACAGATCAATGTTCGGGAGTACAACGTGAGTCCTGATTCGGCGGCGCGGGCTTTTCAGGCCGTCATGCGCAACGTGCGGGGAACGATGAGCGCCATTGATTCCTGCGATTCGTCCAATGCCAGGAAATTTGTCTTTCCGGTGCGGGGCTACCTGCAAAAGGTTTCCATCGGCGGCAACGGGCGCGGTTACCAGGTCAGAAATTTCGATCTCTTCGATGCCGATGTACACGGCAGCCACCCGGCGCACGACCTATTTATCAAGGACGGCGACCAGGACAACCTCGACGATCGTACGCAACAGCCCGTCGATTTATTATCGTTTAGCGCGGGCGTCGTGCTGGCGACCGACACTACCTGGCAACCAAACAGCCAGCTGCGTGGCGGCAAGTATATTTGGGTGTACGATCCCTGCCTGAACGGCCTTTTTTATTACGCCCACAGCAGTCGCGTGTTTGTACAACCGGGGCAGCTTGTCAAGGCCGGACAAAAACTAGGCGAAATAGGCCGAACGGGCCTCAACGCCTACAAAGAACGCTCCCCCACGCATGTCCACATGATGTTCCTGCGGCTTGACAATTCTTACCTGCCTCAGCCGGAAGACCCGCTGACGTGGTTACGGGAAGCAGAAGTAGTAGAATGGTCAGCTTCGCCTAGTGCGTCCGCTCAGCCCGAAAAGGTTAAACTACCTCCACTTTTACCCTTAACAAAAACTCATCCATCTCAATTTCCGTGGCCGATCCGTTTAGATCAGATACCAGTTCAAGCCCTACCGCCTGCACTTCCTGACAAATATAATCGCGCTGGGAAGAGACGGCTTCGGTAAGGATGGCGTCGTCGTTTTGCAAGGTGATCTGGATTTTATCCGTCACCTCAAATCCGCTGTCTTTTCTTAGATTCTGAATGCGATTGACGAAATCGCGGGCGATGCCCTCTTTCCGTAGGTCTTCGGTGATCGTCACGTCCAGCGCGACCGTGAGGCCGCCTTCGCTGGCGACCAGCCAACCCGGTACGTCCTCGGCGGTAATTTCAACCTCGTGCAGCGTGATGAAGACGGGCGGCGGTCCGGCGTCCGGCTCCGCGATGGCTAACGGAAATTCGTTGTCGCGTTCCAGTACCTTTATGTCCTCCTCTTTCATTTGCCCGATCGCCGCAGCCACTTCCTTCATGCGCGGACCAAATTTTGGGCCCAAAGCTTTGAAGTTAGGCTTAATTTTCTTCTTCAAAATTCCGCTGTCGTCGCTAACGAACTCGACGGTTTTGATGTTTACTTCCGACAAGATGATCGGCACGACGCTCTCGATTTGGCGGCGGGTTTTGTTGCTTAGTACCGGAATCAGGATTTTGGACAGCGGCTGCCGCACCTTAATTTTGTGGCCCTTGCGTAGCGAATGCACCAGCGTACTAATGTCCTGCGCCAGTTGCATGGATTCTTCCAAGCCGAGGTCGATCCAGTCGTATTCTACAACGTGCCAGTCGGTCAGGTGAACGGATTGCTTGTCCTGAGCATCGTGCAGGTTGCGGTAGAGCCAATCGGCGTAAAAGGGCGCGATAGGCGACATGAGTTGCGCTACCACGTCGAGGCAGTGCTGCAAGGTTTCGTAAGCCGCCTGCTTGTCGGGTGTGAGTTGGCCAGTGCCTGTGCTTCCGGTCCAGAAACGCCGCCGCGAGAGCCGCACGTACCAGTTGGAAAGTTGGTCGCAGACGAAATCCTGCGTTAGCCGCCCGGCTTTGGTGGGGTTGTAGTTCTCAAACTGCTCGCCGACTTCTTTGATGAGCGTGTTCAGTTTGGATAAAATCCAGCGGTCCAGCTCGGGTAGTTTGCCGTGCGGGATTTTCTGGTTGGGGTCGAGACTGAATCCGTCCAGATTGGCGTAGAGCGCGAAGAAGTTATAGGTATTCGACAGCGTGCCGAAGAACTTGCGCTGTACTTCGCCGATGCCGTCGATGTTGAATTTGAGGTTATCCCAGGGTTCGGCGTTGGTAATCAGGTACCAGCGCGTGGCGTCGGCCCCGTAGTCGGCCAGGGTCTTGAACGGGTCGGCGGCGTTGCCCAGGCGTTTGGACATCTTGTTGCCGTTTTTATCCAAAACCAAACCCGTCGAAACGACATTCTTGAAGGCCACCGAGTCGAACAGCATCCCGGCGATGGCGTGCAGCGTGAAGAACCAGCCGCGCGTTTGATCCACGCCTTCACTGATGAAATCCGCCGGAAAGCTTTCGTTAAAAATTTCCTGATTCTCAAACGGGTAATGCCACTGCGCGTAAGGCATCGCACCCGAATCAAACCAAACATCTATGAGGTCAGTTTCGCGGGTGAAGATCAGTCCTTTTGGAAAATAAGGAGAAAACTGAATTTTGGCTATTTTATCAATGTAAGGCCTATGTAAATCAAGGCCGTCAATCACCTCTTTCGCAGGAGTTAGGTAATCAATTACATCCCTTAAATCAATGTTGAGTCTTTTAAAATCTTCTGGTAAAAAAGAGGAAGCAGCTAGTTGCTGATATGGCCAAGAACTTTTGCCCGGAAGAAGATTCCCCTCATTGTCTTCCAATTTAATATCAGATTTCTCACCAGAAT
>JBBSSJ010000205.1:0-8454 GCA_038242095.1 Cytophagales bacterium | reverse complement strand
CGCCAGTGGAAGGGGTCTGCTTCCCGGCCGCCGCTGTAATGTACCGCTTTATCAAAATCCCCAAAGGCGGCTGGATAGTCACTATTTTCGTAATACAGTTGCCCGCTTTCAAAATACACTTCGGCGGTACTGCCATCGTAACTTTTTGCTCGTTTCAGACTTTCCCTAACTTCGGTGAACCGGCCCGTAGCTCGTTGTATACGGGCCAGGTATAGCATCGCGACGCTCGACATAGGATAGGCAGCCCGCTCGTAATCCTCAATCCCCTCGCGCAACCGATCAGTCTCCTTCTGGGTATCGGTACGCTGGTCGGCGTAGTAGCGGAGATAGACAAGATAGCCGATGAAAGTAAGGGCGGCGAGCAATTCCAGCATGGAAAACTATTACTTCGGCGGGCTGATCATGATGTGCGCACGGTGCGTGCCGGGATCCATAATCCAGGGCATCGCCGGGCCCTCGGGCTTTAACGGAAGGCCCGTGCTTTCGGCGGTGGCGTAAGGAATATACACCACATAGCGCAGATAGCCATCCTTCATCTCGCCCTTGGCGGCGTCGTAATCCTCATCTTTTCCCGAATACACAAACAGCGTCGATGGTCCGTCGGGCATTTTCATTTTGCCGGATTTAGCCTCACTTTCCCTGATGTCAACGATGTCCTTGGAAGATTTTTTCTCCATCTTTAATTCTCGCCCCCGCGCCATGAAAGGTTCCAATTTGTCGTGGTAGCACGCTACATTAATTCCCTTAATACCAGGATCGTCGGCCAGACAAACCAGGTCGTTAGTGCCTTCGCGCAGTACTTTGAACTTTCCATCATCTCCGTAGCCGTATACTTTGGCCCCGTCGCGCTTTTCGCTGGGCGCCGCGAGCATGGCGGTTTTGATCTGTATTTCGGCACTAGGCACGGGTGTAGTCTGGGCTTGAGCAGCGACGATTGTCAGGCAAGCCGCGAATGAGGTAATCAATATTTTTTTCATAGGTCCTGGATTATCGGGTATCGGGTTGGTGAGATTTAATTTTAGTTGCTGTTTTTGAAAGATTAAGCAAAGCGAGTTCTCAATTTAAAAATTAATTCACTCATTCTACCATTCACTCGTTCAAAATTGTCCTTACCTCAGTATCCATTAATAATAAACCCGCCATCCACGCCCACACACTGCCCGGTGATGTAGCTCGCGGCGGGTAGCGACAGAAATAACGCGGCGGCGGCGACTTCCTCGGGCTGGCCGAGCCGCCGCATGGGCGTGCGGGCAATGATGCCTTTGAGCTTTTCGGCGTCGGCCATAACCGATTCGATCAATGGCGTTTCGATGTACCAGGGCGCGATGGCGTTGACGCGGATACCGTCCGCCGCCCACTCCACGGCCAGGTTACGGGTCAGTTGCGTGAGTGCCGCCTTGGTCATGCCATAAATAGAGCCACTGCTGATGTGCGTCAGGGCCGATACCGAACTCATATTAACGATGCAGCCCTTGCTTTCTTTCAGCATCGGATACGCTGTCCGGCATAGTTCGAACACCGAGCGCAGGTTAGTCTGCATAATGAAATCGTATTCGTCATCCGAATAGGCAATCGTAGCTTTACGGATGTTGGTACCCGCGTTATTGATCAGAATATCCAGACTACCCCAGGTCTCCTGCACGTGCGCGATGATTTTACCTGCCACCCTGGGCTCAGCCATATCGAAGGCTTGGCCGACGATAGAAAGTCCGTTCTTTTCCGCTTCGGTGGACATTTTTTCAATATCGTCCGCATGGCGGGAAAGCACCATCACCTCCGCACCCGCCTCAGCCATGAGCTGGGCACAAGCTTCGCCAATGCCTTTGGTACCACCCGTGATGAGGGCCTTTTTTCCTTTCAGATTCCAGTCTTTCATCTTTCTATTCAAATATATTTTTGATATTATTAAGTAAAATAGCTTATTATCAATATTTTAAGAGGCAAAACGTCCATCATTCAATGTCCAAAGCCTGAGATTCAATTCAAAACAATTTACCTAAACCTGGAATGTTTGCCGGTAACAATGGTATAAAAGCGTACGCTGTCGCCTTTATAATGATCCGGCTCTGTTAAATCTGTTCCAGAGGCGCGGCTGATTTTACAAAAAAATCTCAGAAAATGAAATCATCCAAAGGTTTTCTCCTCGTCGCCGGTGGCGTCCTATCGTTGGGTTTGCTGGCGGCGGCCTACCAAAACACCAACCCCAGCCGGATGGGTGGGGCCGCGCTCGACACGCTCTATAATAACCTGACCGACGAGCAGAAGCGCTCGCCTGAATATGCCGTTGCCGGGTTGACCGTCGCCGAGGGATTGGAAGCTAACCTCTTCGCTTCGGAGCCAACGATCACCAACCCCACCAACATTGATGTGGATCATCGGGGCCGCGTGTGGGTGTGCGAAGCTTACAACTACCGTCCCGCCATTAACGGCAATCCGACGCACGCCCAAGGCGACCGCATTGTAATTCTGGAAGATAGCGATGGCGATGGGAAGTCGGACAAGAGCAAGGTTTTCTACCAGGGCCCCGAAGTGAACGCGCCGCTCGGTATTCTGGTGATGGGCAATAGAGTACTCGTGTCACAAAGCCCCTACGTGTGGCTCTTGACGGATACTGATGGCGACGACAAGGCCGACAAAAAAGAAGTGATTTTTGAAGGCATCGGCGGCAACCAGCACGACCATGGAATGCACGCCTTCGTTTTTGGGCCCGATGGCAAGCTGTATTTCAACTTTGGCAATGAGGGCGGACAACTGCTCGACGGCAAGGGCAAGCCCGTGGTTGGTAAAGACGGCAAGCCGCTGGATTTCAAGAAAAATCAGGAAGGCATGGTCTTTCGTTGCGACCCTGACTTTACCAACGCCGAGATTCTGGGCAATAATTTTAGAAACAATTTTGAAGTCGCCATAGACAGCTACGGTACCATGTGGCAGTCGGACAACGACGACGACGGCAACCGGGGTGTGCGCATCAACTATGTGATGCCACACGGAAACTACGGCTATAAAGATGAACTCACGAAGGCGGGATGGCGCGCCAAACGCACCAACATGGAAGATTCCATTCCGTTGCGCCACTGGCATCTGAACGACCCCGGCGTGGTACCCAATCTGCTGCAAACCGGAGCGGGTTCGCCTACTGGTATCACCGTCTATGAAGGCAGCATGCTACCCCAAACATTTCAAAACCAAATAATTCACTGCGACGCGGGCCCCAATATAGTGCGTGCTTATATTGTCAAGAAAGACGGAGCGGGCTATACCGCCAAAATTGAAAACGTGCTGGAAGGACAGCGCGACCAGTGGTTTCGGCCTTCCGACGCGTGCGTAGCGCCCGATGGCTCGCTGATCGTGGCCGACTGGTACGATCCCGGCGTGGGCGGACACCAGGCGGGCGACCAAAACCGGGGCCGCATTTTCCGAGTAGCCCCGGCGAATACGCCCTACCGCCTGCCCACAGTGGACGTCACAAACGCCGAAGGTGCGATGGAAGCGCTGCAAAGTCCCAATATGTCGGTGCGCTACATGGCCTGGAATGCTTTGAAAGCGATGGGCCAAAAGTCGGTACCACAACTCACAAAACTTTTTGATGACGAGTCTGCCAACCCCCGGATGCGGGCGCGGGCCTTGTGGGTTTTGAGTGAAATCGAGGGTAAAAACTCGCCCAGTCTGCAAAAATCCCTGAAAGATTATAACGCTGATTTACGCATCACAGCCCTGCGGGCACTGGTCGAGCTGGGCGACGCTACGCCTGCCATCGCCCAGCTCGCCAACGACCCGGACCCGCAGGTACGCCGCGAGTGCGCGTTGGCTTTACACGATAACAAATCAGAAAAAGCTGCTGAAATCTGGGCTAAGCTGGCGCAACAATACGATGGCCAGGATCGCTGGTACCTTGAAGCGCTGGGCATCGGCGCGGCGGGTCAGTGGGACCGTTTTTTCGACGCCTGGCTCAGTGTGGCGGGCGAAAATCCGGTGGCAAGTGCGGCCGGAAAAGATATCGTTTGGCGGGCGCGTACCGCCGACTCGGTGCCTCTGCTGGCCTCGCTGGCGGGCGATCCGTCGGTGGATTTGAAAAGTCGGCTGCGGTACTTTCGGGCCTTCGATTTTAATCCCGGCGGGAAAGAAAAATCGGAGGCATTGCTCAAAATGATGGGCGGTGACGCGACCAATCAAAACGAACTGAACCAACTCGCGCTCCGCCATCTCGACCCGGCGTTTGTCAAGAAATCGCCCCAGGCATTGACCGCGCTGCAGAAACTCTTGGATGCTACCTACGGCACCGCCGACTACATCGAACTTGTCAATCGCTTCGGGGTAGCAACTGAAAACAAGCGACTACTGAATCTGGCGGTGCAGAAACCTTACGACGGTCTTGGCCGCGACGCGGGCCGCATTCTGCTAGCCCAGGGCGGGGCACCGCTGCTTTGGAGCACCGTGAAAGGCACCGACAAAATCAAAGCGGCCGCCGCGCTGGCTTCCATTCAGGGTGTGGGCAGCAAGGAGTCGTTGAATATCCTGAGTACCCTGGCGCTCGACGACAAGCAGGCTCTGCCCCTACGGCGGGAGGCAGTACGGGCCATTGGCGGCAGTCAGGACGGAGAAGATATGATTCTCGACCTCCTGAAACAAAACAAACTGACGGGCGAAATGAAAGCCGCCGCCGTGCAAGGCGTGAGCGGTGCGTGGCGAAAATCGGTGCGTACCGAAGCGGCTCAATACCTGGATGGCGGGACGACGACCGCCGCCAAAAAACATCCGGCGGTGGCGGAACTCACCAAAATGAACGGCAACGTGGCCAAGGGTAAAGAAATATTCAAGATGTATTGCACCAGCTGCCACCAGGTCAGCGGCGCGGGGGCTGATTTTGGCCCCAAGCTCTCCGAAATCGGTAGCAAATTGCCGCAGGAAGGCCAGTACCTGGCCATCTATTATCCCAGCGCGGGCATCAGTTTTGGGTACGAGGGTTGGGAGGTGAAGTTCAAAGATGGTTCGTCGGTGACGGGCATCGTGTCCAGCAAGACGGAGACCGACCTCATCATGAAATTTCCGGGCGGAAGTAGCCAGGAATACAAAATGGCCAACGTGAAATCAATGAAGCAACTCGACGAATCGATGATGCCAGCGGGCTTGCAGGATGCCATGAGTACCGAGGAACTCACGGGGCTGGTAGCCTATCTTGGCACTTTGAAAAAAGCCGACAACTAACCTGCCTTATCCCGAAAAGAAGCCGTAATTTTGGGATTGTTCTCGTGAAGCTGGTTTGTACGTTTGTCTATGTTCTGTAATTCAGGTTTTTATAAAAAAACAATATTTCTTGTCGGCGGTATTTTGTGCGTATTCTTGGGAAACAGCGCCTTTCGGATGGCTACCGTACCTAAGGCGTTCAGCCCCGGTGACACCATTGCACCCGCCCGGCCCTTCGTATATGATTCTCTGACCGAAAAGGAAAACGCTTTCCCGAATTTGCGGTGGCCGGGCTCGACGTAGCCGAAGGATTGGAGGCTACGCTTTTTGCCTCCGAGCCCGAAATCTCGAACCCCACGAGTATTGACGTCGATCACCGGGGCCGGGTGTGGGTGTGCGATGCCTACAACTACCGTCCTACCCTGCCCGGCAGCAACCCCTCGACTAAGAAAAATGAACGCCTGACCGGCGACCGCATCCTGATTCTGGAAGATACCGACGGCGACGGCAAGTCGGACGTGACCAAGGTATTTTACCAGGGACCGGAGCTCGACGCACCGCTCGGCATTTGCGTCATCGGCAACCGCGTGATCGTCTCACAAAGTCCGTACGTGTGGCTTTTTACCGACGACGACGGCGATGATAAGGCCGACCGCAAGGAAATCATTTTCCGGGGCGTGAGTGGTTCCAACCACGACCAGGGCATTCACTCCTTTGTATTTGGGCCGGATGGGAAGTACTACTTCAACTTCGGCAGCGAAGGCAAGCAACTGCTCGACGCGCGCGGCCGGGGCTTCTATGATAAATTTGACCAGCCCATCAATTTCCGCCACTATCGTAAGGGAATGGTAATCCGTTGCGACCAGAATTTCAAGAATGTGGAAGTACTGGGCGACAATTTTCGCAACGGGCTGGAAGTTGCCGTGGATAGTTATGGCTCCGTCTGGCAGTCGGACCACGATGAGGACGGCAACGAGAGCGTGCGCATCAACTATGTGATGGAGCATGGCAACTTCGGCTACACTGACGAAATGGACGGCACCACCTGGCGCGTCAACCGCACCAACCTCGAAACCGACATCGCCAGTAGGCACTGGCACCAGAACGACCCCGGCGTGATACCCGACCTGCTGCATACCGGCTCGGGCGCCCCGGCGGGTATGACGGTTTATGAAGGCGATCTGTTGCCCCGAAAGTTCTGGGACCAGATTATCCACTGTGATGCCGGGCCCAATATCGTCCGCTCCTACCCGATTCAGAACGACGGTGCGGGCTACAAGGCCACGATGCAGACACTCGTGGAAGGTACCCGCGACAAATGGTTCCGCCCCTCCGACGTGGCCGCCGCGCCTGATGGCTCGCTCATCGTCGCCGACTGGTACGATCCGGGCGATACCGCTCCCGATGCCTCTTTCGGCGACCTCAACCGGGGCCGAATCTATCGTATTGCACCGCCCAAAACGCCTTATAAAGCTCCGCAGTATGATCTTAGTTCACCGGAATCAGCAACGAAAGCGTTGCAAAATCCTAACCAGGCGACGCGTTTTCTGGCCTGGAATGCTTTGACCAAAATGAGTTTTCGGGCCGATTCTGCTCTTTCCAAACTCCTGCATCAGCACAACGCCAATCCCCGGTTCCGGGCGCGGGCACTGTGGGCACTCAACAACATCGAGGGCGTCGACGCCCGGCATTTCGAGAATACCTTCCGCAACATCAACCCCAATTTGCGCATCACGGCGCTGCGGGCCATCCGCCAGCGCAACGCCGATCCTTCCGAGTACATCAAGCGCCTCACCACCGACTCCGACCCGCAGGTTCGCCGCGAGTGTGCCCTGGCGATCTACCGTAACCATACCTACGAAGCCCAGGGCGTGTGGCTGCAACTCGCCCAGCAGTATCCCGGCAACGACCGCTGGTATCTCGAGGCGCTGGGCATCGGGGCCTACCGTCAGTGGGACCGGCTGTTCCGGAATTGGCGCGAGCAGGTCGGCGACCCACTCGCCAGTCCGGCCACCCGCGACATTGTGTGGCGGGCCCGCACCAAGCAAGCCATCCCCTACCTAGCCAAATTAGCCGCCGATCCCAAAGTGCCGCTGGCGGAGCGGCTGCGGTACTTTCGGGCTTTCGACTTCAACCCCACGGGCTACGAAAAGTCACAGGCGCTGCTGAGCATCACCCAAAAACCATTGCCCGACCACGTGGAGGTAAGTAAGCTGGCGCTCTACCATTTAGGTAAAGATTTTATTCAGCAATCGTATTGGGGCAAGATCGCGTTGGTGAAACTGCTTAACGAGACTTACGGTACCCAGGATTACATCGAGCTGACCGAGCGCTACGAACCGCACTTTGAAAACGAGCGGCTTTTTCAATTGGCCGTTAAAACGCCAGATACTGACCTGGGCCGTGACGCGGGGCGGCAGTTGCTGCGGCAGGCCCCGAACTCCTACATTTGGCAAAAGTTGGAATCCAGCAACGACGAGGTGCAAACCGCCCTGCTGGCGGCCATCAAGAAAGTCGGGAGCCAGAACTCGCTGACTATTCTGGCGAGCGCGGCAGCGGGCACTTCGCTGCCCTACCCCGTGCGGCTGCACGCCGCGCGCTACCTCGGTGGCAGTTGGGAGGGCGAGGAGTTCGTGCTTTTGTTATATAAAGAAACACGGCTGCACGGCGAAGTACAAGCGGCTGCCCTCGACGGCATCAGCCAGGCCTACCGCCCCGAAATTCGGACCGCCGCCGACAAGTACCTCGATTTTGGGGGCGGGGCAAAGAGTATATTTGAATAAGGTAAATTCACCCGTCTCCTTCCTTTATCTCCTAAAACCTAAAAAACAAAAAAACCATGATGCGCCGTAGAAATTTTGTAAAATCCTCCCTCGGACTTGCCGGAGTGGCGGCCTTCGCTACTGATAGCTTTGCCGGAAGTACCCCCGCCAAAAACAAATTCAATCTCAAATACGCACCCCATTTCGGGATGTTCAAGAATTCGGCGGGCGACGATCCGATCGACCAACTCAAATTCATGGCCGATCAGGGCTTTATGGCCTTGGAAGACAACGGCATGATGGGCCGCCCGGTGGAAATGCAGGAAAAAATCGGCAAGGAAATGAGCCGCCTGGGCATGGAAATGGGCGTGTTTGTGATCGATAAAGGCGGCAATGGTGCTAACACGCTAGCGGCGGGGAAGACCGAATACATCGATATTTTCCTGAAAGGCTGCGAGCGGGCAGTGGAAGTGGCCAAGCGCGTCAACGCCAAGTGGGCCACCGTGGT
>JBBSSJ010000204.1:0-8570 GCA_038242095.1 Cytophagales bacterium | reverse complement strand
TCATTTTGTTTGGCTTGCTTTATCTGCTATCGCCTCCGGCGACTTCATCCAGCCGGGTTGCTTTCGACCGGGCTATCGAACGCGGGGTCATTCATGCAAAAAAGGGAGAATATGAGGTTGCGATCGAGGCGTTTAAAGTCGCTGCCTCGGCCCCGCAATCTGATGAACTAGACACCCGGCTCGATAGTTTGGCGCGCAGCTATGAGGCGTTGGCCCGCCGCGAGTGCGAACGCTACCAAAGCACGGAGAGCGCCAATTTGTATTTTATCCCAAACCAATATTTTCAATATACCGCCATCCTAAACCGTTGGCCCGAGCCCGAAGTATGCAAATAAGACTACTCTTTATATTTTTAATGGTGTCGTTGCCTCTATGGAGTAGCGCCCAGATGTTTCCAAACCGAAATCTGTACGATGTCTGGCTGACGGCGGAGCAGTATCTGGACCAGGGGAAATTCGCCGAAGCAGCCAAACTTTACGAATCCGCACCGACGGTGGCTGAGTTCGGGAATCGATTGCGGACTACCCAAAAACTTACGGTGATTTTCCAATCAGCCGAGCGCCAATACCGGTCGCGTAATTACAGCGAGGCCTTGCAGATTTTCAGCCAGTACCGTTCGGTAGATCCTAATCTGCACGTGGCCGTGCTTGATGAGCGCATTCAGTCTTGTCTGCGGCAATTGGATAAGGTATTAATTAAGAAACTCGACGAGAGCACCCGTGTGGTAGCGGGGTTTGAGTACGCCTACGAAGGCGGCCAACGCCTGGCCGTGCTGGATACTGCCGCGGCCCGCAAGTATTTTAGCAAAGCCCGGCAATTGGGGGGCGGGCTTAATGCCACGCTCAGGAAGCAGTACCAAGAAGGCCTGAAAGCAACCGACGCGCTACGTAGCTGGGGTGAGAGCTATGGCACCGCGCAAGCTTTCGGCGCCTCCGAACGCAAACTTCAACAATTACGGGCCTACCGCTCAGCATCGAAGTATATTGTTGAGTCACTGGAGTACGAAATCACGAGCGCCGAGGAGGGGGAAAAAGCCGACATAACGGTTTCTGGCCAAACCGACCCCGCCGAACGCCTAAGCAAATACGCCGAGGAATGCCGGATCGAGGACCTGTATTATTTTGTGGAAAAAAATCAGGCGGTCATCACTGGATCGGCAGAATTGCTGCGCTCTTTGAATGAATACCGCACGCTCGACAACTCGATCACGTCTTTTGAAAAAGCGCCGGGCAACGAAGTTTTGTTGGAAAGTGCCTACGCCAATCTGTCAGTCAAGGCCCGCGAAGTGTCCAAGGTGGGCGCAGTTCTGGCATTATGCGCCCGGCGAAAAGCCTATTCCTTTCTGGTAGCCCAAGCATCGCTTCACGAGAAGTCGGGCGACGGAACTGCCGACAAAAGCCGATTTTCCGAAGCCTTGCGGTTCGTCGTCCTCGCTCGCGGGCTCGACTTGGCCGAGTACAAGTCGGCGCTCGATGCGCGGCAGGCAAGGCTATCGGCTAAACTAGGGTGCTTGTCGGCCCAACGCGAATTCACGAGTCTGGTGCCGGGTATCCGGGCAGCGTTGCAAAATTGCCGTATCGGTGAAGCCCGCCGCGATTGGGTGAAGGCCTCGTCAGTTCTGGCGGGTTGCGGACAAGCGGATCCCGTATTCTTCGCGCCTTACGTGGCGCTGCGCGATTCGGTCGATACGTTTTTCAGCGCCGATCAAGCTTTTGCTGATTTGCGACAAAAAGCCAACGCTGCCGTCGCTACCCGAAATTGCGGGGAGGCCCGGCAGGTTTTCGGCCAAATGGACAAGCTGCTACTGTGCAACCCCGGCGAACGGGATAGCCTCACCCGCGCGGCGGTGCCGGTGCTCGCCGAGTGCGAACGCCTCGATTGCTACATTACGTCACGTAACGCCGGATTACAATTTGCCCAAAATCGCGACTGGAAAAAGTCGTACGATGCCTACGAGAAAGCCGAAGCCTGCGCCACGGTACCCCAAAAAGAGAAAATAAAGCAAATTATGGCCGATATGCTATGTGACGCCTACCCGGAGCGCTGCCGGCGTGGTAACGTGGCCGTGTCGATCGAGCCAACGTTTCGAGCGGCAATCAATCAACCAAAATATATTGAAGACGGAGCCGCTAAAACTATAGCTTCGGGCTCTTTTGCCTCGGTGGGCTTGCAGGCTTCATTTTTATCGTATCTCAATCCGCTGGATGTAGTGATTGGCGCGGAGTTTTTTCAGACCTACTATCAGGCGCTTGGTACGGACCTGGGTCCTGATTTTCCGGTGGGTGACTTCGCCGTAACTGGTGCCGACGCCTACCTGGCTTTCAAACTCCACCAGTCCAATACCGACCCCAACCGCCTGCGGCCGTACCTGAAAGGGGGATTGGAATTGTTGCTGCCGCTGAGCTACTCCCTGCAAAACCATTACCGCAACGAGAATACCACCGATCGTAGCCTGCTAAAAAAGCAATCGCTGGGCGCATTGGGTGGCATTGGAGTGGAATTGCACCGCCGCCGATTCGGCTTTTTCGTTGAGCTCACGGCGGGTTATAACTTCTCAGGCATATACAATGCCAACGCCATCAGTCTTTCGGGTTCAAAGGGTAAAACGGAAGCTAATTTCCGGACGGCGGGCATTCGGCTGGGCGTCAGATTTTGGTAAAATAGAGTAGGGGAAGTAGTTCAATTCCAGGCATTTTCCAGGAAAGTAACCCAATTGCGCCACATGATTCCCTCGATGTCAGCAGCATCGTAGCCTCGGACAGCCAGTAAGGCCGGGATTTTTTGCAGGTCGGCAATTGAGTCGAGGTCGGCGGGGGTTTGCTCCGTACCATACGCGCCATCCAGATCCGAGCCGATACCCACGTGCCGCGCATTACCGGCCAACTGGCAAATGTGGTCGATGTGCGCCACGATATGCGCGATGGTCAGGCCGGTGCTTTGGGACGTCGACACGCCCCGCTGCCAGCCGGGGATCATCATCCAGGCGTCGAAAGCCATCCCGATAACGGCGTCTTTTTCAATCAATAATTTCAATTGCGCATCCGAAAATTGCCGGTTGTGCGGTGTGATGGCCCGCACCAGATTGTGGCTCGCCCATACTGCGCCATCGTAATCAGGAACCGCTTCCCAAAATGCGGTATCGCACAAATGCGTGGCGTCCAGAATAATATTGAGTTTGGCCATCTCGGCCAATAATTCTTTTCCCTTTAGTGATAAAGGTTGGTCAGCGTCGGTTCCGTAGGCGTAGCGTCCGGGTCCGTAATGCGCCGGGCCGATGGCGCGTAGTCCGTCGGCGTAGGCCTGGTGCAAATGATCCAGCGAGAGCATTGAATCCGCTCCTTCCAAGCTTAATATATAACCGATTGGTAAATTAGCGGTGTCGTCCACATTTTGCCAAAGTTGCAGGTGCTCACGAAGTCCTGCGAGATCGCGAATTTGCTCCATCTCCCCGCTATGCTCCATCGCCTGGTACCAGGCCAATTGACCCTGCGTTTGGGCCCACGCCTGCGCCGGGGAGTGCCAGCCGGGGAGCGAAGTGCCAGGCTCCACATAGCGGGCAATTTGGGTGGCGACGCAAAGACCGATATTGGTGCGCCGCATTTCGGGGAAGCTTACCACGCCGCGCCCCCGGTCCGGCTTATCGCTTTGGTGCTGCTCCCGCGACCGTATGTCCGCTAACGATTGGGTGAGGTCGCGGTTCCATTCCAGCGCGTTCATGGCGAGGTCAAGGTGGGCGTCGAAGATAAACATGGGGGAGGTTCTTTATTAAATGGAAATATGAAAAGCAGCCAAATGACCTCTCTGATAAGGACAGAGCATTTTTGAAGAGAAACAGGCAATTTATACCGAAATTTTCCGTGTGCGGGCTGCAACGGGCCATTCATCTATCGCCGTTCGATTTCTGACCACATGTACCTGGGCATGTAAAGCTACTGTCGGGCAGATATGGTAGGGGAGGGCGTAGAGTAAATCGCCCACCTGAACAGTTTTCCAATCTTGGACTCGTATCACGCCGTGTTCTTCGCTTTGACTTAATACCTCGTAGTTGTCCAGATTCAAAAAACGAAAGCGTCGATCAATGGGATTTTCGGCCGAAACCGCTTTGTGTCCCAAGTCGACGGTGATGATATGCTCGGCGGGTTTTGAAATTACCCGCGTAGCTAATACGGCCGCGTGCTGAAAGGGCTGATCCTGGAACCGATCGCCGTAGCCCCAATCCCACAACAGGCAAGTACCCGGACTAAGAAAAACGCCCGGTCGTTGGGTATGGACATTAAAGGTTGGCGAGCCGCCCGCCACGATCATCGGACTGGATTGACCCATTTCATGAAGCTCTTTCATGAATTCTTCGACGGCTATAAAATCCTCATCGCTGTGGGCCTTTCGCTCCGCAAATTCTCCCTCACGGATGTGGCCATCGTACACGTGAAGTCCTTCTATCTTGATGTTGGGTAACTTTTTAACATCCTTGTACAGCGTAAAAAGCGAATCTCCGGGCGCGGTGCCTGAGCGGTTCATTCCATTGTTGATGTCGATGAACACGAAGGCTGGTGCACGATCGGATTTACTTAACCGCCGGGCGGCCGGCAGCGAATCGACCAGCGAGGCAAAATGGACTTCCGGGTACTTTGCTTTCAGGGCAGCGAGGCGCGCCACGTTGGGGCCTACCAACTGGTAAGCGATCAACACCCACTTCGCCCCGGCTTCGGCCAGCATCTCGGCCTCCGCGATGGTAGCGCACTTAAATTTGGTAATGCCCGCCGATAATTGCATCCGCACGACCTCCGCCATCTTGTGCGTCTTGACGTGCGGAATAAGGCGTTCGGCGCTGCCTGCGATCTTGATCATCAAGTCGATATTATGCGCTACGCGATCCTGATATACCAAAAGACCCGGTGAGAATATCTTCTCGGGATTTTTTACTTCGAACCAGTTTTCTACCTGCATAAACTTTGAACTTTTAATCTCGAACCAACTCAAACATCGCCTCGATTTCCACAGGAATATTATCCGGCAGCGAGCCCATGCCCACCGCCGAACGGACGCCGACGCCTTTCTCTTTACCCCAGACCGCCGCGAACAGTTCGCTGCAACCGTTGATAATATACGGATGACGCTCAAAATTACCCGCACAATTGACCATACCCAGTACTTTGATCACGCGCTCGATCCGATCCAGACTACCTAAGTTCGCTTTCAGTGTCGCCAGAATCGCCAACCCGACCTGTCGTGCGGCCAGCTTGCCTTCTTCCATAGCCATCGTATCACCGATCCGGCCTTTGATCAGACTGCCATCGGCTTGTACCGGCCCGTGGCCCGAGACGTACACCCAGCGGTCGTCCACGACTAGAAAAGGTTTGTACACGCCCAGTGGCTTTGGAGCGGGCGGTAATTCAAGATTGAGTTTTGAAAAATTTTCTTCGGCGGTCATAAAATTAATGATAGAATGAGTGAATACTATACAACCTAACCCCTACTTACACAAATATACTTAGCACCAGCACCGCTATTAGCCCTACGACTGAAACCAACGTTTCCATGATCGACCAGGTGAGGAGCGTTTCTTTAATACTTAGGTTGAAATATTCTTTGAACAGCCAGAACCCGCCGTCGTTGAGATGGGAGAACATGAGGCTGCCCGCGCCGATGGAGAGTACGATGAGTTCGGGGGCGACGGTACTTTGTAACAGGAGCGGGGCCAGAATGCCGACGGTCGTCAGCCCGGCTACGGTGGCGGAGCCCACGCACACCCGGATGATGGCGGCGATGCCCCAACTCAATACAATTGGCGAAATGGCGACGCCTTTTAAGCCTTCGGCGATGTACTGGCTGACACCACTTTCGGTCATTACCTGCTTGAAAACGCCCGCCCCGGCGATGATAAGCAGGATCATCGCTACGCCTTTAAAAGCCTCCTCCATCGATTTGGTAAGCGCGCCCATGGACTCACCGCGCCGGACACCTAATACGTAGGCCGCAAAAAGTACCGAAACCAACATGCTGAAACTGGGATCGGCCAGAATCTCAATTACTTTATAGCCAGGGAGAAACTTGTTCACTCCCGACATGCCCGTCAACAAAAAAACCGGCAACAGGGCCGCCAGCGCGCTGATGCCCAGACCGGGCAGTTCGGCGGTTGGCCGGGGCTTAACATCAAATAATAGCGGGTCGGGTTGGGGGTTAAACCGTTTGAGCGTTCGGCCGAAAATCGGTCCGGCGATCGCGATGGCGGGGATGGCCACGATGATTCCGTAGAGCAGGGTTTTGCCCAGGTCGGCGTTTAGTTGCGTTGCGATGGCCGAGGGTGAGGGGTGGGGGGGAAGGTACCCGTGCGCCACCGAGAGTGCCGCCAGCATGGGAATACCCACGTATAAAATCGGCAGTCCCGCCGAGGCGGAAATCATGAAAATCAAAGGCACCACAATCACGAACCCAGCATTATAAAACAGCGGGATACCAATGATAAAACCAGCCAGGGCCAAACCCCACTGGATGTATTTGCGGCCAAACAGCCCAATGAGCGCGTCGGTAATGCGTTGGGCCGCGCCACTGTCGGCCACGAGTTTGCCCAGCATCGCGCCGAAACCGACGATCAGGACCAGGTCGCCCAAGGTAGAGCCGACACCCTTTTGTACCGCCGCGCCGATCTGGGCCACGCCCATGCCACTGGCCAGGCCCAGAGCGATGGATACGAGCAGAAAAGAAATGAACGTATCGAGTTTTAGCCAGGCGATCAGCAGCACCAGGCAAAGGATGGCGGCGAAGGTGAGTAGGAGGGGCATTGGCCAGGGATGGTTTTAGGGGTTGAAAATTAGGTTTTAAACCCCGACTATCCAAACGGGGCTCTTTAAAGCACCACCTTTCGTCCGCAAAGGCCACAAATATTTGTACGAACCGCCAAAAATGACGAAATTTGACTCTTTATAAACAGGCCCTAAATGGCAGGGCGTTTAAGGCATTGAACAGAATCATTTTTTACCATTTAATTCTCCGATTCGTTACGCATAATTTATGGCTGATACAAACACTGGAAACATCATCCCAATCAATATAGAGGATGAAATGAGGGGGGCTTACATCGACTATTCGATGTCGGTCATTATATCCCGGGCGCTGCCCGACGTTCGCGACGGGCTCAAACCGGTGCACCGCCGCGTGCTTTACGGCATGTCGGACCTGGGCGTTAGTTATAATAAATCTTACAAGAAATCAGCCCGTATCGTGGGCGAGGTCCTGGGCAAGTACCACCCGCACGGTGATTCGTCGGTCTACGACTCGATGGTGCGCATGGCCCAACCCTGGTCCTTGCGCTACATGCTCGTCGATGGACAAGGTAACTTCGGCTCGGTCGACGGTGATTCACCGGCCGCCATGCGTTACACTGAGGCCCGCCTCAAGCGCATCGCCGACGAGTTGCTCGGCGACATTAACAAAGAAACGGTTGACTTTCAGCCCAACTTTGACGACTCGCTGACGGAGCCCTCGGTGCTGCCCGCGCGCTTCCCCAATTTGCTGGTCAATGGCTCGTCGGGTATTGCGGTAGGTATGGCCACCAACATGGCACCCCACAATCTGAGCGAGGTGATCGATGGGGTCGTGGCGTATATCGACAACAACGAGATCACGATTCCTGAGTTGATGGAGTTCGTCAAAGCGCCCGACTTTCCGACGGGCGGCACCATTTACGGCTACCAGGGGGTTCGTTCCGCCTTCGAAACGGGCCGGGGCCGGATCATCATTCGCGCCAAGACGCACATGGAGGTAACCAAAACGGGGCGCGAGCAGATCATCGTGACCGAGATACCGTACATGACCAATAAGGCCAACATGATCGAGCGGATCGCGGGCCTGATCAACGATAAAAAGCTGGAAGGAATCTCCGATCTGCGCGATGAGTCGGACCGCGACGGGATGCGTATTGTTTTCGACTTGAAAAAGGACTCGATTCCGAATATTGTTCTGAATCACCTTTATAAATACACGCCGCTTCAAACCGCTTTCGGTGTCAACAACGTGGCGCTGGTAAAAGGGCGGCCGATGATCCTTAATTTGAAGGATCTTATCCGACATTACGTCGATCACCGCGTGGTGGTGGTGACGCGCCGTACCGAATACGAGCTACGCGAAGCGCAGAAGCGGGCCCACATTTTGGAAGGTTTGCTGATTGCGCTGGACAATCTCGATGCGGTAATCAATCTGATTCGGAGCGCCAAAGATCCCGAAGCGGCTAAAACCGGGCTGATTGAGCAATTCTCACTCTCCGAAATTCAGGCCAAAGCCATTCTGGAACTGCGCTTACAGCGTCTGACGGGTCTGGAAAGGGACAAGATTATCAAAGAATACGAGGAGATCATGGCCATGATTAACGATTTGAAGGATATTCTGGCCAATGAATACCGCAAGTTCGAGATTATTAAAGTTGAATTGGCTGAGGTACGTGAGCGTTTCGGTGACGACCGCCGCACGATGATCGAATACGCCGCCGAGGAATTCAGCGACGAAGACATGATTGCCGACGAGGAAATGCTCGTGACGATTTCAAATCAGGGTTATATCAAGCGGACGCCGTT
>JBBSSJ010000203.1:0-8680 GCA_038242095.1 Cytophagales bacterium | reverse complement strand
TTCCTGCCGCCGGTCGATTACATCGAACACTACCTTGATTTGATCGCTTCCATCGAAGCCACGGCGCAGAAGCTACAAATACCCGTCAGGATCGAAGGCTACGCGCCCCCGACCGACAACCGCGTGCAAAAACTCATCGTATCGCCCGATCCCGGTGTGATCGAGGTCAATATTCATCCGGCCAAAAATTGGCAGGAAATTGTGGATAATACCACGGCATTGTACGAAGAAGCTTTTTTAGCGCGACTAGGTACCGAGAAATTCATGGTCGACGGCCGGCACACCGGCACGGGCGGGGGCAACCACGTCACCATCGGTGGGGCCAAACCCGCCGATAGCCCGCTGCTCCGGCGGCCCGATTTGTTGCGCAGCTTAATTACCTACTGGCAGCACCACCCGGCGCTGAGCTACCTGTTTGCCGGTTCGTTCGTTGGGCCGACGAGTCAGGCACCGCGCATCGACGAGGGCCGCGACGAGCGGCTTTACGAAATGGAAATCGCCTTTGCCCAAATCCCCAAGGAAGGGGAGGGGCCCTTCTGGATGACCGACCGGATTTTCCGCAATCTCCTGACCGACATCACGGGCAATACCCACCGCACGGAATTTTGCATCGACAAACTTTATTCGCCCGATTCGTCCACGGGTCGGCTGGGCATTCTGGAATTCCGCGCCTTCGATATGCCGCCGCACAAGCACATGGCCCTGGTGCAAAGCCTGCTGGTAAGGGCGCTGGTCGCCAAATTCTGGCGGGAGCCCTACGAAAAAAAACTGGTGCGCTGGGGAACGGAATTGCACGATCGGTTCATGCTGCCGCACTTCGCCTACCTCGACATGATCGATGTCGTGAACGACCTGAAAGCATCGGGTTACCAGTTCGATATCAGTTGGTTCGACCCGTTTTTTGAGTTCCGCTTCCCGCACTACGGAACCATTATGGTGGACAACATCCAGCTCGAAATCCGCTTAGGTATCGAGCCCTGGCATGTATTGGGCGAAGAACTTTCCAGCAGCGGCACGGCACGATTCGTAGACTCATCCCTCGAACGCCTGCAAGTCAAGGTGAGCGGGTTTGTCGAGAATCGGCACATCCTGGTCTGCAACGGCTGTCGGGTGCCACTTCGCAGTACGGGTACCAAGGAAGAGTACGTGGCGGGCATTCGGTACAAAGCCTGGAATCCGCCCTCGGCGCTGCACCCAACCATCGGCGTAGACTCGCCCCTGGTTTTCGACATCATCGATAGTTGGAATAACCGTGTATTAGGCGGCTGCACCTATTTTGTGTCCCATCCCGGCGGCCGCAGTTTCGATACTTACCCCGTTAACAGCTACGAAGCCGAGTCGCGCCGCATCAGCCGCTTCTGGAATTTTGGCCACACGCCTTCGACCGAAGAATCGGTGCCCATCACCGAAAAAACTGCTCCGACCATTTCCCGCTTCGTCGCCGAACACAAAATGGAACTTCGCTACGACACGCCAATCGAACTCATCAATTTAGAATACCCCAATCTGCTGGATTTAAGGCAGGCGTGGAAAGGAAGGTAAGGGAATGATGAGTTATAAATGATGAATAAAGAATTATGAACTACCCGTACATCGCCACCTACACCAGCATTCCTGAAAAACAGGTTCGTAGTACCATTCAACTCCTTGACGATGGGGCCACGCTTCCTTTCATCGCGCGCTATCGGAAAGAGGCGACGGGAGGGCTGGACGAGGTTCAAATTGCTGACATTCGGGAGGCCTGGCAAAAACAACTGGAAGTAGAAAAACGACGGATTGCGGTCGTCAAAGCCATTGACGAACAGGGAAAACTTACTGACTTCTTGCGGAATCAGCTTGGGGCAGCCAACACGCTTACCGAACTCGAAGACCTGTATCTGCCTTACAAACTAAAACGAAAAACCCGGGCTACGATGGCAATCGAGCGGGGGCTGGAACCGCTGGCCAGGGCTATTTTTTCAGGAAAAGAAAATGTGCCTGAAAAGCGGGCAACCGGTTTTCTCGGCCCAGAGGTACCCACGGCCGACGATGCCCTGCAAGGCGCGCGCGACATCATGGCCGAGTGGATCAGCGAGGACCCCGACGCCCGGCGACGTATCCGAACGCAATTCCGGCGGGATGCGGTGATTGCCGCGAAGGTCAAGAGAAACAAAGAAGAGGAGGGCGTGAAGTACCGCGACTATTTTGCGTTTTCGGAGCCACTGGCCAAGATACCGTCGCACCGTCTGCTGGCGTTGCGACGGGGCGAGGCAGAAGGGATACTGAGCGTGAGCATCGTTCCTGAGGAAGCTCCGGCGCTGGAAGTTTTGAGCCGCCAGTTTGTTGTAGGCACCCAAGGCAGCCGCGATCAGATTGAATTGGCGGTGAAGGACAGCTATAAACGACTTTTGAAACCAGCCATTGAAACGGAATTCGCCCATCTTTCGAAAGAAAAAGCCGACGCGGAAGCCATTAGGGTATTTGCGGAAAACCTCCGGCCGCTTTTATTGGCGGCACCGCTGGGTCAAAAACGAATCCTGGCCGTAGATCCCGGCTACCGCACGGGCTGTAAAACGGTGGTGCTGGACGAAAACGGCGAACTATTGGAAAATATGGTGCTGTATCCTTTCGACAAGCCCGCCGAGGCGCAGGCGAAGCTGCAAAAAGTGTTGGTCAGCCATAAAATCGAGGCTATCGCCGTGGGCAATGGCACGGCGGGGCGCGAGACGGAGGAATTTATCAATAAAACTTTAACCGCGTCCGGACTGAATGATAAAATAAATTGCTTTCTGGTCAGCGAGCAGGGCGCTTCGATTTATTCGGCGTCGGACGTAGCGCGCGAAGAATTTCCGCAGCTCGACCTCACGGTGCGCGGCGCGATTTCTATCGGAAGGCGACTCATGGACCCTTTGGCCGAACTGGTCAAGATCGACCCGAAATCCATTGGGGTAGGGCAGTACCAGCACGATGTGGACCAATCTGCGCTTAAAAATACGCTGGATACCGTCGTGGAAAGCTGCGTGAACGCGGTGGGGATCAACCTCAATACGGCGAGCAAGCACCTGTTGCGCTATGTGGCGGGCCTGGGCCCGGCGCTGGCCCAGAATATCGTCGACTACCGCGCCGAAAAGGGTGGTTTCCAATCCCGTACGCAGTTACTCAAAGTACCCCGGTTGGGGGCCAAAGCGTATGAGCAAGCCGCCGGATTCTTACGCATCGAAAGCGGCAAAAATCCACTGGACAACAGCGCCGTTCACCCCGAGCGCTACGCAATCGTGCAGCAAATGGCGACTGACGCGGGAAGTACGGTTTTGGAATTGATCCAGAATGCCGCGCTTCGGCAACAAATTCAACCCGCCAAATACGTACGGGAGGACGTCGGGCTTCCGACGCTCAAAGATATTTTACAAGAACTCGAAAAGCCCTCGCGCGATCCGCGCGCCCAGCGGGAAGTGTTTGCATTCGATGCTCAAGTCAGAAGCATCGACGATTTACGGACGGGCATGGTACTACCCGGCATCGTAACCAACATCACGGCATTTGGTGCTTTTGTGGATGTGGGGGTCAAGCAGGATGGGCTGGTGCACATGTCGCAAATGGCCGACCGTTTCGTGAAAGACCCCAACGAAATTGTCAAACTGCAACAGGAGGTCCGGGTCACCGTAACGGATATCGATGTGGCCCGCAAGCGTATTGCGCTTTCGATGAAAGCCAGCGCTTAATCTTTCTCTACCACAAAAATCGGGCGGAGCATTTGCTCCGCCCGATTAATCAACTTAACCTTTCTCAAAAAGAGTTTACTCGAAAGTCAGCGCGCGCTTGGTGACAGCCGTTTCGCTGTTGATCGTGAAATCCCGCACCGTTTTTTCGTCTTTGCTGGAAATTTCAAGCTGATACTCGCCATCACGGAGTGCGTCGAGATTAAACTTCGTGCAAGCTTTTTGCTGACGACGCCCAACGCCTTCGCGGGCCAGAATGTCGCCGTTGGCGTCCTTAATGATTACCTCCGCGCTGGCTAGATTACTTTTGTGGAGGTTGACTACCAGTGCTCCGTCGAGGTTTTGATAAATGCCCGATTCGAAAGTGGTGGGCTTTGCGTGAATGTCACCGGGGCCAGCAAAAGCAGTGGTGGTACCGAGCGCCAGGGCGCAGAACAGGGATTTGAATGAATTTTTCATGGCTTTGTAGTTTTTGGTCTTGGCTATCAGTTGTCGTTATTGACTCTACAAAGATGAGGCATTGGCAGGTACTATGCATAACAAAGTACATGGGCGGAGAAAAAAGAGGGAGAAAGGCAAAAGGGGGAATGGTAAACGGTTGATCGTGTTGTAGGGCATAAAAAAAGACGAGAAGTGATTCTCGCCTTTTTGATTAAAATAGCCTATATGCTTTACATCGTCCCATCAGAAACTAATTCGTCCTTGGGTTTTGACTTCGGCTTTTTACGCTGCACCACATCGTAAAGATCGGTGCGGCGGTCTTTCAGTACTTGTACTGAGCCATGTTCGTGGAGTTCTTTTAATTGCAGCAAATCCACATCCACGATCAACATAATTTCGGTGTTGGCCGTAGCCTCGGCCTTGATCGTATTGGTGGGAAACTGGAAATCAGAAGGCGTAAACACCGCGGATTGAGCGTAGTGGATGTCCATATTCTCGACGCGGGGCAAGTTGCCCACACAGCCCGAAATGGCCACGTAACATTCGTTTTCGATGGCCCGAGCCATGGCGCAATTGCGCACCCGCATGTAGCCATTTTGCGTATCAGTCAGGAAGGGCACAAAGAGAATTTCCATGCCCTGTCGCGCCAAGAGGCGGCTCAGTTCAGGGAATTCCACATCATAACAAATTATGATGCCGATCTTACCGCAATCGGTGTCAAATACCCGGACCTCGTCACCGCCGACCATGCCGTAGTGACGAACTTCGTTGGGCGTGATATGAATTTTGCGAAATTCTTCACTCGTCCCGTCGCGGCGGTAGAGGTACGCGGCATTGTAAAGCTTGCCATCTTCCACAAGCGGCATGGAGCCGCCCACGATATTGACGTTATATGAAATAGCGAATTCCTGCATCTTCTTCCGAACTACGTCCGTGTAGTCGGCCAACTTGCGCACGGCCTGTGGCTCGGGCATATCGTTGAACTGCGCCAGCAGGGGCATGTTGAAAAACTCGGGAAATTGGATGAAATCCGCTTTGTAAGAGCTCACGGCATCCACGAAAAACTCCACTTGCTCAAAGAAAGCATTCACGTCTTTAAAAAGACGCATCTGCCACTGCACTACGCCAATTCGGATAATGGAATCGGATGGATTGGTGCGCGTGTTGCCGGGCTGAAAATAGATATTGTTCCATTCGAGCAGCGTGGCATAATCCTTCGATTCCGTATCGCCGGGTAAGTAGTTGTTAAGCACCTTCCGGACGTGAAAGTCGTTGGCAAGCTGGAAAGTCAGCGTCGGGTCAAACAATTCGCGTCGCTTTACCTTGTCGATGTATTGCTTGGGCGTGAGCTCTTTGGCGTAGGTGTTGTAGTTGGGGATGCGGCCCCCGGCCACAATACTTCTCAGATTCAGCCGCTCGCATAGTTCTTTCCGGGCATCGTAGAGGCGTCGGCCGAGTCGCATGTCGCGGTATTCGGGATGCACAAACACTTCGATGCCATAAAGCACATCGCCCTTGGAGTTGTGGGTCTTGAAGGTTTGATCGCCCGTTACTTCAGCGTAGGTATGTTGGTCGCCAAACTTTTCGTAGTCGATGATAATGGAAAGCGCCACGGCTACGACTTTGCCATCGACTTCAACGCATATCTGTCCTTCAGGAAATTTGCCCAGCAGCGAGTCAATCTTAGACTTGCGCCAGTACTCGCCACCGAGCCCCTGATAGGCTTCAATCATGGCTTCTTTCAGGTCTTCATAATCCTCTTCTACAAGTTCACGATTTATAATTTTCATATAAATATTTCTGGTTATAATGATTAATAATTCAAGTAAAGCGGTGGCTGTATTGAATTATTCTAATTTTTACAAAAATAAGTAAAACGAGGTGGAATGGCAAATACGGGATCTCTCAACCCAGTAATCAGGATAAATTACCATCATGGAATGGGCTTGAAATTTATATTTTCTTAGATTTGAGCGAAGGGACTCAGCTAATTTGCCTGAAAACCCTTGCTAAAAAATCAATTAAATAAAGATCGTTTGACTTTAACTCCCTTCTTTCAACTATGAAAAGAATACTAGCTCTGGCGCTATTTCTTGCGTGCCTCTCACAAGCAAATGCTCAAACAAAAAGTGCTGAAAACGTTATCATCGTCACCCTCGACGGAATGCGCTGGCAAGAAGTATTCGGCGGTGCCGATAGCCTGTTGACCTACGACACCACCGCCACCCGGTACAGGACCGGCTATGTGAAGGAACACTTTTGGGCGCCAACAGCCCGCCAACGCCGCGAAAAGCTCATGCCTTTTTTTTGGTCGGTAGTTAATGGAAAAGGCGTACTGCTTGGGAATCGTAACCTGGGCAGTATGGTGAATAACGCCAATCCGTACAGGTTTTCTTATCCGGGCTACAACGAAATCTTTACCGGTTTTCCCGATCCGCGTGTGGATTCCAACGATAAGATTCCCAACCCAAATGAATCCGTTTTTGAGTATCTCAATAAGATGCCGCACTACCGGGGAAAAGTAGCAGCTTTTGGTTCCTGGGATGTTTTCGGTTCTATTTTTAATGAAAAGCGAAGCGGATTCCTCGTGAACGATGGTTTCCGGGATGTACCCGGGAAGCTTACCGAAAAACAGGTGCTGTACAATCGTCTCCAGCACGAATTGCCCGACTTATTTCACGGCAGCGAACGGCTGGATGTGGCCACCTTTCACATGGCTTTGGAATACCTGAAAGCCAACAAACCGCGCCTCATGCACATTGGATTGGGTGATACCGACGAATTCGCCCACGCGGGACAGTACGATTTCTATTTGGATGCCGCACAAAAAGCCGACGGCTGGATACGGGAGTTGTGGACGTACTTGCAATCGACTCCACAGTATGCTGGCAAAACTACGCTCCTGATTACCACCGACCACGGCCGCGGCGCAGCGCTGGGCAGCAAATGGCGGGACCACGGCAGCGATGTGCCGGGTGCCGACCAAATCTGGATCGCCGCAATGGGGCCCAACGTAAAATCTACGGGTGAAAGTAAGCAAGCAGCCCAGTTCCAACAGGGACAACTGGCCGCAACAATCGCCCGACTGTTGGGCGAGGAGTTCAAGCCTAAGCACACTGTTTCGCCCGCGCTACCGCTTCCTTTAGGGCAGTGATCTTACATTTGAAATACAATGAAAGCGGCAACCCCAAACTGGGATCGCCGCTTTTACTTTTACAAAAAAAAGGCGAACTGACACAGGTGCCGTCCGCCTTTTCTACAACCTCAAACTCTATTCTTAAAATTCAATCTGCGCCCGGATCTCTCCGGCGGGGTATGCCGCATTATGGATGTTGAAGTAGTACTTTCCGGCCAGCAAATCGGCCTCTTTGATCGCTACTTCGTCCACCAGCACCGAACCCGAATAGTTACCGCTAACTACTTTGGGAATTTTATCGGTGAAAGGATGAACGACGGGCGCGTTGACTCCCCGACCCGCAATACCGTGAATGTGCGCACCGGTAGGCACACCCGCCAGGCCATTCCAGGTGATATTATAGCTTAAGCGCTTTGTATTCTTATTGTAATTGAGGTCAACTGTAGCGTAAGCCGTGCTCGGCGTGGCGGGCACTTCCTGGCTACCAGTCATCGGGATGTCGCGCTTTGTAACATTGAATGGTAAGCCATAAAACTCAATTTGACCCCGAATTTCGCCACCAGGATGCATCGCGGTGTGTAGGTTGACGTAAAACAAACCATTCATCAGGTCCATCTCCTTGTCAGCGGGTACATCGGCAGTTCCCGTAATGCGTCCCGAAGTGGAAGCGGGTAAGCCCGAGAATGGGATCAACACGCCAGCGTTCTCGCCACGCGGCGCACTGCCGTGAACGTGTCCCATCACGGGATTGCCCGTCAGGTTTTTATAGTCAACGGTGTACGTGAGTTTGCGGGTACCCTTGTCATACGCGATGTCGGCAGTTCCCATGCCGGAGCTCGTATTAGGGGGTACTTCCTGACCCGAGGTAAGGGACAGGCCATTTTGAACGAGGACCTGGTCAACATCGTGATCCTGACAGCCCGCCATAAAGGCCAGCAGTGCTACGGCCGAAGCCAATTTGGAAAAGGTTTTCATTTGCATTTTGGTAAAATTTTTAAAAAAATTTGAGAGAACTATTTAATGTTAGAGGGGCAATTGTCAATATTTATAATGGTGGGATATACGTCTAAAACCTAGACTGGCTATCTTGCCAACCTAAATTTTAACCATGCAAGCTAGATGAAAAAAAGTGTACCGATTACCCTGATAGCGTTATTCTTGCTACAAGCGACCGCTCAGGCCCAGCTTACCGTAGAAAAAATAATGCAAGACCCGAAAACGTGGGTCGGTACTTCCCCAAGTGCAATATACTGGGGCGAGGATTCCAAAACCATCTATTTCGACTGGAACCCCGACGCCAATCCGGGTGATTCGTTGTACCAGTATCAGTTGTCGGATAAAAAAACTGCCAAGGTGTCATCAGCTACGCGGCGCGCTTTACCCACGGAGCGGGGCGTGTACAACC
>JBBSSJ010000202.1:0-8703 GCA_038242095.1 Cytophagales bacterium | reverse complement strand
GTATTCCTTTTTCCTCCAAACTAAAAAAAGAAAAAGCGCTGCTGCACTTTGGCGCGGTGGATTGGCAATGCGACGTTTACGTCAACGGCAAGAAAGCTGGGACGCACGAAGGCGGTTACGACCCGTTCTCTTTCGATATCACGCCGCTGCTAGTTACGGGCGATCAGCAGGAAATCGTACTCCGCGTGTGGGATCCCAGCAGCGACGGCCCCCAGCCGCGCGGTAAGCAAATCACCCAGCCACAAAGCATCTGGTACACGCCCGTGACGGGGATTTGGCAGACGGTTTGGTTAGAAAAAGTGCCGATGAGCTACATCGAATCTACCAAAAACACACCGGACATTGATAAAAATGTCATCAGTGTGTCGGCCATCGCTAAGGATGCCGAGGCGGGCGACTTCTTCCGAATCCGCGCCTGGGACAAGACCACGATGATGTCAGAGAAGGAAATTCCGCTCGACGGTACCGCCGAACTACCCGTGGTGAACACGATACTTTGGGAACCGGGCAAGCCCCACCTTTACGAACTGACGATAGCGCTGGTGCGCAAAAATAAGGTCGTGGATGAAGTGCAAAGCTATTTCGCCATGCGGAAAATCAGCCGCAAGGCCGACGCCCAGGGCATTCAGCGCATGTTGGTCAACGATAAGTTTGTCTTTCAGTACGGTCCGCTTGACCAGGGTTGGTGGCCCGATGGCCTTTACACCGCGCCCACCGACTCGGCGCTAGTCTTTGACATCCAGACAACGCGCGACATGGGTTTCAATATGATCCGCAAGCACGTGAAGGTGGAACCCGCCCGCTGGTATTACCAATGCGAT
Organism: Cytophagales bacterium; assembly: GCA_038242095.1. Lineage (GTDB taxonomy): Bacteria > Bacteroidota > Bacteroidia > Cytophagales > Spirosomataceae > Persicitalea. The sequence goes on along the minus strand of JBBSSJ010000202.1, from coordinate 7,882 downwards.
CGCCTCGGGATGCTCGTGTGGCAGGATATGCCCAGCGGCGACCTCGGTAATCAGTGGGAGTCGCGGCCCGGCGTCGAGGGCGTCGGCACGGAGCGTGACCGTACCGCCGAGTCGGAGGCCATTTTCCGCCGGGAGTGGAAGGCGATCATGGATGCCAACCACAATTTCCCCAGCATTGTGGTGTGGGTGCCTTTTAACGAAGCCTGGGGACAATTCAAGACCGAGGAAATCACCAAATGGACGCAAAACTATGATCCCAGTCGACTCGTCAACAGCGCCAGCGGCGGTAACTTTCACTACGTGGGCGACATAATCGACATCCACAATTACCCCGCGCCTGTGATGCCCGCGCCCAAAATCTACGGCAAGGAGCAAGTGATCGTGTTGGGCGAATTCGGTGGGCTCGGATTGCCCGTGGAAGGCCACACCTGGCAGGAAAAAAATAACTGGGGCTACCAGACTTTCAAGAATGCCGACGAATTGACGAAACGATACGAAGGCTTCATGAACGACCTCGTCGGTTTAATAAAAAACGGTCTTTCGGCGGCGGTGTATACCCAAACGACCGACGTAGAAGTAGAGACAAACGGACTGATGACCTACGATCGCGAAGTGATCAAAATACCCGTCCAGAAATTGGACGCCGCGCACCAAAAGCTTTACAAGTCTTCTCTGGTCAAAATGGAGAAGTAATCAAGGGATAGCAATGATAACAAATGCCGCTTTAACATTCAGGTTGGCGACTGAAAACGACCTGCCGGCGATTATCCAAATGCTGGCCGATGATGCCCTCGGTTCAGCGCGCGAACAAGTCGGCGCGATCGCACCGGAGGTATACGTAAAGGCATTTGAAAAAATAACTGCCGACCCGAACCAGGAACTGACGGTGGTTGAAATGAATGGTGAAATCGTCGCTACGTTTCACCTAACTTTTATTCAATATCTTACCCACCAAGGCGGACTACGCGCCCAGATTGAAGCGGTAAGAACCAAATCCAGCTATCGGGGGCAGGGAATCGGGAAGCGGGTATTTGACTACGCCATAAGTACAGCAAAAGCAAAGGGCTGTTGTATGGTGCAGCTTACCACGGACAAGCAGCGATCGGACGCCATTCGGTTTTATGAGTCGTTGGGGTTTAGCGCTACGCACGAGGGGATGAAGTTGAGGTTGGGATAATTCAAAGGCTTTGCCACCCGGCGCTTGTCAATAAAAAACGATCCGTTATCAACTTATGAAACATTTCGTATTATTCTTAGCTATTTCTCTTGTTGCTATTAGCTCCTTTGGACAGACTACGTTTAAACGAAATGATATTTATTTGGAAGCAGGTGGTAATGGCCTCACTGCATCTGTAAATTACGAAAGACAGTTGACCAGGCAACCCGGCTTAGGGCTAAGAGTCGGGCTTGGTTTTTATCCAGAGAAGGGTTTTTATTTGACAGTGCCGATTAGCTTGAATTATTTGTTTGAACTCAAAAAGGAGAGGTCATTTGTTGAAGCTGGTCTTGGTACAACCTGGACAGGTACTGCCATCCATTTATTTGGAGGATCGAATAATTCTAACAAAGACATTTTTGTAAATTTTGTTCCCAGTGTTGGGTACAGACGTCACACGAACAAAAATGTACTGTAGCGGATAAGTCTGACACCCATTATTAACGAATTTGCCGTAATACCCTGGCTTGGACTATCAGTTGGTAAAAGGTTTTGACTAAATGAGTCAGCTCCTGACGCCGGTTTTGCGTCAGAAATAGCCTTACATACTTCCCGTCTTCCCTCCATCCACCGGAATGTTGATGCCATTGATACTCGCGGCAGCCGGACTACACAGAAATGCCACGGCGGCGGCAACTTCCTCCGGCTCGGCGAAGCGACCTACCGGAATTTCGGATTCCATTTGGGCAGCCAGGTCGGTGGGCGTCTTTTGCTGGGCTTCGGCCCGCATGTTCACTACGGCGTCGAGGCGGCCCGTGCGGGTGTAGCCCGGCAGCACATTGTTGACGGTGATGCCATAGCTTCCCAGTTCCAGCGACATGGTTTTGGCCCAGTTGGCTACTGCGCCCCGGATCGTGTTCGACACGCCCAGGCCCGCGATGGGCTGCTTCACTGAGGTGCTGATGATATTCACGATACGGCCGAAACCCGCACTTTTCATGGCAGGTACCACGGCTTGCGTCAGGATTTGATTGTTCACCAGATGCATCTGAAAAGCTTGCTGGAATTGATCCGTTTCGGCGTCAAGAATCGGCCCACCCGCCGGTCCGCCCGTATTGTTGACCAGAATATGGACATCCGGTACCAGCCGCAAGTATGCTTCGATGGCTTGCTGCACGGCCGCATTGTCGGCAAAGTCGGCCACCACGAAGCGGTGGATTTGGCCGTGCGTGGTGGCCAGCGTGTCGGCCACTTCCTTTAATTTGGTTTCGTCGCGGGCGATCAGGGTCACATTCGCGCCCAGAAGCGCCAGTTCTACCGCCGAGGCACGGCCGATGCCTTGCGTACTACCGCACACCAGGGCGGTCTTTCCGGTTAAGTCGAGGTTCATAAGGGGTTATTTTCCTTTTTTAGTATAAATCTAAATATGGTACCGAAGCGCATTTAGGCGGTCGGCTTGCGGATAAATTTAGGTAAAATTGCGTTAGCGATTCACCAAGCTTCGTTTTATACTAATGAAAATATTTTCCCGCGCGGCGGCGACCTGCCTTTTCGTGCTTTCAGTATTGGCAACCGTTTCCTGCCAAACTGAATCCAAAACTGCCGAAAAATCTACGCCTGTGGACAGCAGTTCGGTCGATGAAATCACGCTCACGGAGCCGCAATACCGCGCTATCGGCGTCGAGCTGGGTGATGCCAAAAATGAAACGGTGAGCGCCGAGGTGAAAGCCAATGGCCGCGTGGACCTGCCGCCCGAAAATCGCGCCACGATCAGTTCGCCCATTGGGGGACGCATCCGCTACGTGAAGGCATTGCCGGGGCAGCGCGTCCGCCGGGGCGAACTCCTGGCCACGCTGGAAAGCTTCGATTTCATTCAGTTGCAGCAGGATTACCTGCAAAACAACAGTCAACTCGTTTTTCAGGGCAAAGAATTGGAACGCCAGCGCACATTGAACACCGAGAACGTGGGAGCCCGCAAAAATTACGAGCAGGCCCAGGCCAACTACGATGCTACTAAGGCCCTGGTGCAGGCCCTGAGCGCCAAGATGAAACTCCTAGGCCTGTCGCCCGTGACGCTGGGAGCCAACGGCATCAGCCCGGCGGCTCGCATCGTGTCGCCCGTCAACGGCTACATCACGGTGGCAAACATCAATTTGGGCAAGGAAATAGCGCCCGGCGAGGTATTGCTGGAGGTAATCGATAAGACACACATGCACATCGAGCTCAACGTCTTCGAGCAGGATGCACCAGCCATTCAGAAGGGACAGTCAGTACGTGTCGTGCCGTCCACCGGCCCGCCAATACAAGCCTACGTCCACCTAGTGGGCCGGATGCTGGAAGGCGACGCCCGGATGCTTAATATCCACGCCCACGTCCGCAACGAAAAGAGCGAGCAAAGCCTGCTGCCCGGCGCGTACGTAACGGCCTACATTCAAACCGGCAACCATCCCGCCGTTACCGTCCCACCCGACGCGCTGGTGCGGAAAGGAGCCAACGGCTTCGTGTATATCCAGGAAAAAGACCGCACCTTCCGCCGCATTCCCGTCGAGATCGGCGTTACGACCGTGTCGGGCAACGTGGCGGTTACGACGTCGGTCAACCTCGTCGGCCAGCAGCTGGTCGTCAAAGGGGCTTATTTGGTCGATGCCGAGATGGCGAAACGGAGTGAGGTGGAGGAATAGTTTTTGAACGTTTCATCATTTTTTTAACAAAACGTTTAAAAACTAACCGTTTTGTTTGAGGATTCCGTTAACTATGCACCGCTAGGAGATTTTTTCTCTCAGCGCTTTGCCACTAACGAGATACCACTATGCTTGTAAGATTCGTCGTCAGCAATTTTCTGTCTTTCAAAAAAGAGACAGAGTTCAATATGCTTGCCGGAACCGAGCAAAAGCATCACAAAGATCATATTTATAAACGAAACTCCGTTGATTTGCTTAAAACGGCTGCTTTGTATGGGGCTAATGGCGCGGGCAAATCTAATTTGATTAAGGCTATCAATTTTTTAAAAAGATTGGTAGTTGAAGGAGGAGAGGACACGCTATCGCAGGTTAATGTATTTAGACTTGATGAAGGGCTCAAGGAGATACCTGCTTCGTTTGAAATAGAGTTCATTGATGGCCAATTAGCTTACATTTATGGTATAAAAGTTAAAACGAACCAAATATTAGAAGAGTGGTTGTTTATATCAGGATTAGGAGGAGGTGAAGACGAATTAATTTTTCACAGAAGATTTGATAATAGGCATCTCAAAATTGAATTTTCAGAGAAATACTATCAAGATAATGATGGTAAAATTGTATTGGACTTTATTATAGAAAACCTAGTAAAAAGTAACGTTACTTTGTTATACATTCTTTCTGAGTTAAAAGAAAATTTCAGTGATGAAAAGAGCGTATACAAATGGTTTAAAAATAAGCTAATACCAGTTTTTCCAGACACGAAACCAGGAGCGGCATTGATTGCCATGATCTCAGATTCTAGAGAACTATTAGAATATGTGAATAATTATATTGCTGCTATGGAAACAGGTATGGAATCTATTCATATAGAGTCATCGCCCTTTACAGAGGAAAATACGGCAGGAAGAATAGTATATGATAAGATAAAAGAAGATGTAGTCAAACACGGTATGCTTGAATTTAAGTCAAGAAATGATTCAAGTAATATGTTAGCCGTTTTAGAAAATGATGAAATTCGTATAAAGAGAATTGTAGGCAACCATAAGAATGAGGATGGTAAGAATTTTGGTTTCTTTCTACATGAAGAGTCTGATGGTACGAATAGACTTTTAGAACTTTTACCTGCATTTCATCGTCTCCTAGAACCAAACGTGGTTCTGTTGATTGACGAAATTGACCAAAGTATTCATCCGATACTGCTTAAAGAGCTTATTAGTAAAATTGTATCATCTGGCATAATTTGTGGTCAATTCATCTTCACCACGCACGAAGCTAATCTCTTGGATCAAAACATTTTCAGACGTGACGAGATCTGGTTTGTTGAGAAAGATCAGGGAGAGACTAAACTTTATCCTCTCAGCGATTTTGACATCAGGTATGATCTGGATATTAGAAAAGGATATTTGAACGGGCGCTTTGGTGCCATCCCATTTATGGGTGATTTGCAAAACCTCAACTGGGATCAATATGCCGAAGCGCAATAGATCCTACAAGAAGGGGGCACCTCATCGCGATGCCCGGCTGTTTATCATTATTGCCGAAGGTGAAAGAGAAGATGCTTATTTCCGCTGGTTCGACGCACGTAGCTCTCGATTAAAAGTACTTATCGTTGATCGCCCGGAGAATGCTTCCGCCCCCAAGCACTTTATAGAAAGAATAAACAAAGCCGAAAGGGAAGACAAGTACTCACCACAAGCAAATGATCAGGTTTGGTTTGTTTGCGATGTCGACCGATGGCGTGATCAAATCGAAGAACTATGCGTTTCTTGCCAACAAGAGCCAAACTGGAACATTGCGATCAGTAACAGATGTTTTGAAGTCTGGCTTCATTACCATTCCGGTTCGATTTCTCATCCAAGCAATATTAGCTGTACTGAATTAAAAAGAACTTTGCCCAGTACTTCGGTCGGAGAATTTAACTGTGAAAACTATTGCCCTCTAATCGAACAGGCAGCCAATAATGCCCGAAGTGCTGATGCCAAGCCGGATTCTGATTTTCCAGATGCAATGCAAACAAAATTGTACAAATTGGCGGACGCCATGCTGGAAGTACTTGGGCGCAATTGGTAGATCTTTCTCGGTTTTGATATAAAAATGGGAGTCTCGTACTATCGAGACTCCCATTTTTTTCTTGACTATTAATACTGCGAAAGTCGCAATCTATTGATCACTCATCCCCCAAAATAGACTTCATAATCCGCAGTGGCACAATGGCCCAGTCGGGGCGCTCGCTCAATTCCTGCTTGAGGTTGAACATCGTGCGCTCCAGCAGGAAGGTTTGTAGCAACACCTGCAAATCCTGCGCGTCGTTGGGAATGAAGTCGCTGCCTTCAACCGTTTTGAGATACGCATCCAGGAATATGCCTACGGCGGCCTGAATCCAGCGCTCGGTGGCGGGGGCCAGTTTTTCGATATTATCCGCACTGACCTGATCTTCGAACAGCAGACCGGCGTAGGCCGCGTAATACAATGAATCGATCATGTCGGCCACATCGCGCAGGGGCGAGCGGCGGAGGCGGCGCTCGCTGAAACTGCGGTAGGGGTTACCACCGAATTCACAGATCGCGAGATCCTTGCCCGTAAACAAGACATTATCCAAAATATAGTCACCGTGGATGCGAATCTTGGTCGCATCGATCTTTTTGTCGTAGATCTTTTTGAGCAAAGCCAAAATCTCCTCCTGGCGGGCCAGCATGGCTTTGGCGGCAGGCTGCGCGTTTTCAGACAACTTTTTCAGGCTCTTTTGCTGCATCGTGAACGTCTCGCGGACCAGTGACTTTAGGCCCGAGAAGAGTGAACGCTGGTAGTGCAGCGAGAAGCCTTCCGAGCCAAAACCGGGGGCGTCGGCGGCGGCAAGTGCCAGATGCAGTTCGCCAAGCCGCTCGCCCAGCAGCCGGGTCGGGCCGACGACGGTGCCGCCGAACAGATCACGGAAATCTTCGGGAATATTTTCGTGGGCCTTGGGTAACAATAGTTCCTGGGAGAGTAGTGGCGCAGGCCAGCCGTCGGCGCTGCGCGACATCACGCGCTCGAAATAGTTGTTGACCCGCTCGCGCATGAATTTCGAAAGCTTCACGTTGCTGTCCGGTGCTTCCTGCAAAATTCCCAGATTGTAGGTTTCTCGGCCGACTTTCCAATCGAGGCTACCGGCGTAGGGCAACATCTGCTCGAAGTTTGCCTTTTCGGTTAGCAGCTGGGTGATTTCCGCGTCGGGGTGGATGGTGCGTTCCACGCGGCGGTACAGTTTGAGCGCGTATTCGTCGTTGTAGGTGATGATCGTCTCGTGCCAGGTACCGCGCATTTTTACCTTCATATCGTCGGGCGCGGGCAGGCTGTCGGCCTGATGCGTCGTGAAATTCAGACTGCCCCCTTTGAACTTGACGGGAGCCCCATCCACAAAATGCGCCAACATGAGCCGCTGCATTTCGGCGGTATAGTAGGCGTCGACGAGCAAGCCCTTTTCTTCACCAATCGTGAGATGGGCAATGATGGCGGGCGGGCAGTTTTCAGCAATCTTGCGTAAAGCCTCATCCGTCACAAAGGCCAAAGGCAGTTGGTAGGTCTCGGGCAAGCCACTTTCATACTGCACCTCCACCAGGAGTAGGTAAGCCTGCGCTTCGCCCAGGTCGATGCGGGTGTGATCGGCTATTTCGGTGCTGACGATCGTGCGCCCTTTGCCCACAAACCAACCGACTTCCTGCAAATAAGCCGGCAGAATATGTGCTTCCAGTTTCTCGACGTTGTCCTTACTCAGTAGCTTGTCCCAATTGTTCAGCGTAAACGATGGCTTTGGTTTATTTTCGTCCGTATCGGGAAAGGCTTTTTCCAGCAGAAACCATTGGTAGCCATGCGAGCCCAGCGTAAAGAAATACGGGTCTTCATCTTTTATGACCGGAAAGCGATTCTTGCTAAAAACATCGACCGGGAGTCGGCCTTTGTATGCTGACAAATCTAACTCGGCGGGCTGCGTGTAGCGCGACAGGTTCACTATGACCAGGATGGTTTCGTCCTCGTAGGTACGCGTAAAGGCCAGGATCTTGGGATT
>JBBSSJ010000201.1:0-8867 GCA_038242095.1 Cytophagales bacterium | reverse complement strand
CGAAGAAAGTTCGGGCAAGCCTACCTCGGTGAGCCGCGCCGATTATATCGATCGTGCCAAGGCCGCTGACATAGCGTTAGCCTACGAAACGGCCCAAAGCTTTGGCATTGCGGCTACGGCACGTCGGGGTGCCAGTGGCTGGGAGTTGATGACGACCGGCAAAACTGGTCATTCATCGGGGGTATTTAGCAAGAACATGGGGTATGGTTCAATCTACGAAGCGGCCCGCATCCTGGACGAGTTTCGGGAAGCGCTGAGTACCGAGCAGTACCTGACCTTCAACCCCGGCCAGATCGTGGGGGGTACCGAGGTAAACTACGACCCGAAAACAGCGGAAGGAACTACGGTGGGCAAGACCAACATCGTGGCCCAGAAAACTATCGTTACGGGCGATCTTCGTTTCCTGACCGAAGTACAAAAAGAAAATGCCCGCACCAAAATGCGGGCAATCGTGGCGAATCACTTACCCGGTACTTCGGCCGAGATCACGTTCAGCGATGGAATTCCCGGCATGGAACCTAAGGCGGGCAACCAGAAAATCCTGAGCGTATTGGATCAAGTAAGCCGTGACCTGGGTATGGGCCCCGTTAATGCGGGCGACCCCGGCTCGCGCGGTGCGGGCGATATTTCCTACATCGCCGAGTACGTCGACTGCCTCGACGGGCTGGGTGCTTCTGGCAACGGCGCCCACGCGCCGGGCGAAACGATCAATTTGAAAGAGTACCCGGCGCTAATTCAGCGGTCGGCATTATTGATGTACCGCCTCACGCGGTAAGTCATTTTTTATTTAGCAGAAACGATATGCCTAACCGAAACCCGTTGGCATCTCCGAAGCTCATAGGCTTGGTAAGGTTTCGATTATACAATAGATCTATCGAGGCACGATTTCCTAACCTGAAACGCACCCCCAACGCGGCTTTAGCCGTGAATTTAGAACTTGAAATCTGAGTATTTTCTCCTGTGAGATAGGATGCCTGACCATCCTGGAAACTCCAACCTCCCGATAACTGCGCGAAGGGCTTTACCTTCCAGTCAGTAAAATAATAGCGGGTGAATATTTCCGGGCTGATATAACGATCGTTTCTTTCTAAGGCCGGTTGCGGCGTGAAACTAGAAGTTCCAGCGAGCTTATTAGTAGCGTGGTACGCTCCATAGGAAAGCTGTATTCCAGCCACCCAGCGGTTCGCAATAAAATAGCCCGCCTGACCGGTGGTCGACCAAGTGTCACTGTCTGATATCCCTCCCCGGCCCACGCCTCCTGTTCCGTTTAAGCCAAGAAACCATTGGCCTTTTTGCATATAAGTCTTAGTTTGATCCCTCTTCACGGATGAGTATTGCGGAGTTTGGGCCATGACCGGAAAGCCAAAGCTGAGAAGTAACAGGGAAAGCAGGAAATTTTTTATGAGAGAAGTGTTTATGATTAAATTGATCAGATATATTTTCCAAAAAAATCACACAATTTTTTTTGTGTGGGGTTTAGGATACAGCCGCCTGCTAGTCGAAAGGTTGGAACTGCCCACCTAAAACTGTATTGACTGAAATACTAATATCAAAAACTTATGAAGCTTTGCAAACTATTTCTGACACTGGGCCTTCCCCTTTTCCTGGGCTGTTCAAGTTCTTCTTCTCAACAAAAAAACACCACCGATACCACGGCCGATACCAGCGTGTATGGTGCAATGACTGCTACCTACGACGGCATTGGCAAAACCTACTATGGCCGCGAAATCGCCCACGTTATGGGTTTCGGTGGCGCAAGTTGGTTGGAGCGGGACGAGCGGCAGGAAGAGGAAAATACTGCGCTGGCGATTAGCAAATTACCCATTGGCCCCAACAGCGTCGTGGCCGATATTGGGGCCGGAACGGGCTACTACACGTTCCGGATTGCCCCCAAAGTACCGCAGGGGAAGGTTTACGCCGTAGATGTGCAGGATGAATCGGTGCAATTCCTACAAAAGAAGGCGCAGCAACTGGGCTTAAAAAATGTGGAGGTCGACAAAGGCAGCGCGCAATCGCCCAATCTGCCCGATAATTCAGTGGACCTGGCGGTCATGGTCGATGTGTACCATGAACTGGAATTCCCGCACGAGATGCTGCAAGCGCTCCGCAAGGCGCTAAAACCCAACGGCAAAATCTTGCTGCTGGAATACCGCGCCGAAGACCCGACCATTCCGATCAAAAAACTCCACAAAATTAGCGTGGCCCAAGCCAGTAAGGAGATGAAGGCGAATGGGTTTAAATTGGTGCAGCAGGGTGATTTCTTACCCATTCAGCATTTTCTGGTGTATCAGGTTCAACGCTGATCTATCGCCAACGCTGACAGCGTTTGAAACCCGCAATGGAATTGGCTGTCAGCGTTATAGCAGAAAGCGGCCGCCGGGATTTTCCCAACGGCCGCTTTTTCATTATTGTGAAATAAATGTTTTTAACGAAGAAACAGAACTGTCAACTGTCAACTGTCAACTGTCAACTAAAAAAATCATTTTTCCACAAACTCAATCGTATCCACGGCAAACAAGGGTTTGCCTTTGTTATCGGCATTTTTGAACACCAGGAAAAGATCACGCTGCCGGGTATCGGCGGGTACCTGCAAGGGGATGTTCACGATGCCCATGGTACCCTGGCTGATGTTTGCCGATCCAATGCTTGGCCCTTTTGGCGAATCAAGGTGAACTTCCAGGATACCACCCGAGGTCATGCCCTCGGCGGTGAACATAGCGGCTTTCAGTTGGCTGATGCCCGTCAGGTCGATGTCCTTGAACTCGGCGTAACTTTCTTTTTCGTTAGCGATAAGGACTTCCGAGCCCGTCGGCAACTTGTACTTCATAGTACCTTTGCCATTATCAAGTGTGTTAGCCTTGATCGTGGCGGGACGCAAGGCGATACTTTTCGTGGTTGACAGCGGACCGATGGCGCCGTTGCCTTTATCGGTGTAGCTGGCCGTGAGGACGTACGAGCCGGGCTTGTCCTTGGTTTCGGGGGTAAAGCTTCCCATCACCGGCTCGCGCTTCACTTCTTTCTGATTGGCCAGCGACAGGATATATTTTACCATATCCTGCGCTTCTTCGGGCTTCAACTGCGGGTGCGCGGCCATCGCCTGTTCACCCCACACGCCGCCGCCACCTTTGATGACTTTTTCGGCGAGGAACTTCGGTGCGTTTTTATCTTTCTGGTACTTCTTGGCAACATCCATGTAGGCCGGTCCAATCGACTTCTTGTCGACACTATGGCAGGCCTTGCAGTCGCTCAGCTCGATCAGGCGCTTGCCCGTGGCGAAACCCGTATTGGCCTGGTGGCCCTGCGCCATCATCGTTTTGTCGTAGCCTTCCATGTAATCGAGCGTCACCAATACATCGTTCTGATCGATTCCCTTGGTCAGTGAACCGTCTTCCTTGTCTTTCACTTTCACATCATAAGCGACGGGCTTGTCCTTGAAGAAGAACGTTTGATTGCCCTTTACAGCGATTTCGACGTCGGGCTTATCGTTACCGACGCGTACTGGTACGGTAGCGGTACTCACGTTGCCCTTAACGTCCGTCACTTTCAGCGTAGCGGTGTATTGGCCGGGCTTAGTGTAGGTAAAACTCGGATTGGCTTCCGTACTCTTGGGCAAACCAGGTCCGAAATTCCACTCGTACTTGATAGCATCCTTGTCGTAATCCATCGACCCCTCAGAAGAAAACTTCACTTTCAGCGGTGCGGCACCTACGGGTTTATCCAGCGAAGCCATCGCCACGGGCGTGCGGTTGCCAGCGTTGTAGGTGATGTGCGATAAGCGGGCTTCTTCGTTTTGCGCAAACCAATTGGGACCGTATTCCAGCGTATACAGCGAGCCGTCGTTGGCAAACTGCATGTCGATCAGGTGGTTAAAGTTGGCTGAGGGCATGAAGCGTTCCATCGAGATGAAGTCGCCGTCGGGCGTCATCGTTACGGGGTTGATCCAGCCGCGCATCCATTCGTAGGCGAAAAATTTGCCATCGTAGTACTTGGGAAATTTCACCTTGGAATCCTTATAATCGTCGGAATAATATACCGGTCCGCCCATGGCATTACGACCGCCTTTACCCACGATTGGCCCAAACTCCGGCGAATCGGCGTATGGATAGTAGATAAATGCCTTATTGGCGGGCGGCAGTTCTTTCAACCCTGTGTTCTTCGGTGAATCGTTGATTGGCTTGGCAGGATCGTATTTAGGGCCTGACTCCTTCGTAGCAAAATCGTAGCGATTGTAGGCCCGGTTATCGGCGACGAATAGCGGCCAGCCGAAGTATCCGGCTTTGCGGGCCTGGTTCATTTCATCGTGACCGCGCGGACCGCGTCCTTCCTTGTCCTCGCCGGCATCAGGACCCACTTCGCCCCAGTAGAGGAAGCCATTGCGCTGGTCTACCGAAATACGGTACGGGTTGCGGTTGCCCATCACGTATATTTCCGGTCGGGCGTTGGGTGTTCCTTTTGGAAATAAGTTGCCTTCGGGAATATCGTAGCCTGTATCCGTGCGGGGCTTGATGCGCATAATTTTACCGCGCAAATCATTGGTATTGGAGGAAGATTCCCGCGCATCGAAGCCCACCATTTCGGCCCGGCCATCCATTGGGCCGTAGCCGTCAGACTTAAATGGGTTAGTGTCGTCGCCCGCTGAGAGGTACAGATTGCCCTTACTATCCCAGGCGATGGAACCACCCGTGTGGCAGCAATCGATGCGCTTCACGGGAACGGTCAGCAAGTTTTCTTCGGTAGAGAGCAACAACGTATCCTTGGCGGTGTCGTACTTGAATCGCGAGAGGTGCTGCGCGGTGTCGGCGGAAGTCGACGGTGGTGAGTAGTACAGATACACCCACTTGTTCTCGTTAAATTTTGGGTCGATATTAAGGCCCATCAAGCCATACTCAAACTTAGTGTAGACGGGTACTTCGGCTACCACTTTGGTCTTGCCTGTTTTGGGATTATATAGCTTCACCTTGCCTTTACGCTCAGCAAACAGGACGCGTTGATCGTCCAGCACGGCCAGTTCGGTAGGTTCATCCAGATCCGATACCAGAATCTGACGCACAAAGCGGTTCTCCTCGGGGCGCGATTTGGTGTAGTCAAGTTTGCCCGCCATTGCCCACTTCATGCCGCCAAGCAAGTGCTTGATGTATACGGTATTAGCGTACATTTCGTCGGTATGACCGAAATTGGTGTAGAAAGCCTTGCCACCCTCGAATTCATGGTACCATGCCATCGGGTGGTCCTTGCCCATTTTCCCTTCCTTATACGACCCTTCGTCAATCTTGACCAGCACGGTCACGTCTTTGTTAAAGTCCTTGAAATCGTAGAATTCATCCTTTACCGTCCATTTGTCGGGAAAACCCTCCATGGAAGGATTGCTGCGGTCGACGACGTAGGCCTCCCCCGTCTGGATATTGTTTTTAGGGTGACTGGCAAACCACGCCCCGGCCAGGCGGTTGTACCACGGCCAGCCGTATTCGGTATCAGCGGCAGCGTGGACGCCCACGTAGCCGCCCCCGGCCTGAATGTAGCGCTCGAAGGCCACTTGCTGGGTGTCGTTCAAAACGTCGCCCGTGGTACTGAGCCACACGACTTCACTGTATTTTTTCAGGTTATCGTCGGTAAAAGCCTCGGCGTTGGTAGTCGTGTCCACGGCAAAACCGTTTTCCTTACCCAGCCGCATGATGAGCTGGTTGCCCGCCGCGATGGAGTTGTGATGGTAGCCCAGGGTCCTGGAAAAGACCAGCACCCGCTTGCCCCCCGCCAACTGCGCCGAAGCAAAGCCAACGCTCAGGCCGCAGCCCACTGCTAGCATAAGTAAGGCTTTATGAATGAATCTTTTACACAAAATGTACATTGGTTGAATTTGATTTGGAATTGATACGCGAAGAAAACAGTGGACCGAAGGATAAGTTTAAAAATAGTTTTCAGCAGATCCGACCCAACAGCCGAACTTCAAAGGTAGCATAAGAAACGTTAGTCTTCGGGGAATTCTTATGGTTTTTTGGGGAAGTAGACTGCTACAACAGCCTTCTATATGGATAAGAATAACGGACTGCTTCTCAGCCGATTTTTGGTGGCTTTAAGTCGTGAATCCTTAGAATACGGCTTTTTATGTAACACAATACGAACGATTACATTACAGATAGTGAGTAGAAAATATGTGGACAGGCGCTTTGACAAGTATTTTATAATCAGAAATTTGAAGTAACGCTTTGATTATTTCGATTGACCTCATATCAGTAACCGACCCTTGTGCCGCTTGCGAAGAAATCCCGATTCTCAGTTGAAACAGCCCGGGATCGCTGACGAATGATAACCGACAAGCCCATCCATGAAACCACTTTATTCCATGCAGGAAATATTAAAAATGCTGCAAAAGTACCTGGACGGGGTTGCAACTACCGAATGGGCGCTCTTTGTTGCGGCCTGCTACCAGCAATTTGAGAAAAATGGATCCGCTCTGGAACATTTGGCGGAGGCTAAGTAGAAAGGGCTAAACAATGAAATGGAGCCGTATCTGCTCAGCCGGATACAGACTCCGTATGAAGTGGTTTCGATTGGGCGAAGTTGCTGATTTAAAGTGATGATTGCGGAAAAACGTTATCTAGAAGTAGTCATCTGATATGAAATTGGCAAGACCTTCTTGACACCTTGAGTAGCTTGAACTCTGACATTCTCTACGCTAACCAACTCAAAAAAATGAATACGAACCTCCGCGGACCCTAATGCATAAACCCGATAGCTAGCCAAACCGTCGAAATGCTGGAAGCACAAATGCGGTAGCGTACGGGCAAAACCTCCCGAAACTCGGGGATGGTAATCAGACAGTCGCAATCATTGTATCACCCAAACCTTGTAAAAAAATGAAATTCTATACCAGCGGTAGCGCTTTGTCCGGGGCATGGAGGTCAAAAGGCCCTCGACTCTTTGGCTCAAATCAAAAAGATAGGTTTTCACGGGATCCGAAAAGGCGGATCATCATGCAAATGAAAATTGCCACGTTTCTTTTCACTATTGCCCTCACCCACGTGGCAGTGGTGGGCTTCGGTCGAGATATTACGGTCAGGGAGAAAAATGCCTCTGCTGAACAACCGCTGGAGGAACCCAAGACAACAGCTATTTCTACCGCTGTTCCCATGGATCTGCAGGTGAGCGGCCGCGTGCTCGACGAAAATAGCGAAGGGCTTCCGGGTGTGAGCATCCTGATTAAAGGACGCAGCCAGGGAACGCTGACGGATATTGACGGGCAATGGCAGCTTACGGTACCGGAGGTCTCCCGCAACGGCGAACCGACGGTACTGGTATTTAGTTTTGTCGGCTATAACTCACAGGAAATTACCGTGGGTACCCAAACTCAAATTAACGTAACGCTGACTCAGGATGTCAAGGGACTCGAAGAGTTAGTGGTAGTGGGCTACGGAACTCAGAAAAAAGTAAACCTAACCGGCGCCATTACGTCCGTGGATGCAGCGGAGCTTAACGCCCAATCCGCTTCCAATCTTTCCAACACGCTGGCCGGACGGGCACCGGGCGTCAACATTACCAATACCTCAGGTTTAGCGGGCGCTTCCTCCTCCATCCGCATGCGGGGTAGCTTTGGTGATCCACTGTACGTGATCGACGGCATTGTACGTGATAAGGATGCCTTCGATGTGCTCGAAGCGAACGAGGTTGATCAAATTAGTTTCTTAAAAGATGCCGCTACAGCTTCCGTTTACGGGTCGCGCGCTGGTAACGGGGTTGTATTGGTAACGACCAGAAAAGGCTCCAAGCAACAAAAACCAACCTTCAACTTTCAGTCAAACTACACGACGGGACGGCCCACCCAAACCCTACTATCGGACTTAACCACGGCGGAGGATGAACTGATTTATCAGAACCGCGTAGCGGAGTTTAACGGTACCCCGATTCCGAACGGGCAACGCGAGTTCGATTATTTCAAGGGCAAGCGATACAACGTCAATGATTTCATTTGGCAAAAGCCGTACAGCCACCGACATTCGCTGAGCGTTTCGGGCGGTGATAAAAAGCTGACCTATTACTCGCTGCTGAGTTATCGCGGTGAAGAAGGATCGTATAAGAGCCTGGACTACAACAAGTTCAACATGCGCACCAACGTCATCGCCGAGATTACGGACGATATCAAAGTGAACCTTAACATTTCGGCGGCGCAGCAAAACTACGACCGCTTCTACTGGCCGTTCACGGGCGACGACGATTTCGACGTCTCTGACTTGTACCGCGTGACTTTCAACTGGCCCAAAACCTATCCTTTCTATACTGAAGCGGACGGTACTCCTTCCAATGACGTAACGGCTTTTCCGGTACAAACGCCCATGGGAAGCTGGCAGGCCTGGAGCGTGATCGATCAGGTGGTGGGTAACCGCTATATCAAAACCCGCAAGCGAAACATGAACTCGATTTTGTCGGTGGACATCAACCTCGGCAAGCTGATCCCCGGCCTCTCGACCAAAATCGTCGGCAACTATCTGGCCGAGGACTTTATGCGCAAGAAATTCCTGACGTTCCAGAAAAACTACGTCTTCAACCAGGCCGACGCAAACGGCAACCGCTTTATTCCAGCCCCGCCCGACGAAAACAAGACAAACATCTTTACATTCAGCTCGAATCAGCCCTTCCTGAGCCAGGAAATCGCAACTGATTGGAGCTACCAGTTCGACTGGTTTGCTACCTACAATCGCTCATTCGACCGGCACGGGGTTACCGCATTGGTCGTTTTTGAACAGGCGCAGAACGGCGGCTACGGTGCCTATACTAAGCTGGAAGCGCCAATTACTTCTTATGACCAGTCGTTTTTCTAATCTAAAGATAAAGAAATAATGAAACGCAACAAATAACAGTAGATAGGTGCGCGT
>JBBSSJ010000200.1:0-8914 GCA_038242095.1 Cytophagales bacterium | reverse complement strand
TTTTTGAGGAAATCCGCATCCAGCCCGATGTTGGAAGTCGTGGCTTTTTCCCAGGTCAGACCGGGCGTGATGGGCCGGGGGCTGCTCACATACTGCAACCTTTGGCCGCCATCGATCCAGCTGGACTGGCTGGTGGGCATGCTGGCGATGTAAGGGTAAAAACTGGCTGAGCTGGAATTGGGCGGAAGCTGATTGCCCAGCGTACCGTAGGACGCCCGAATTTTCAGATTGCCTACCACATTTTTGATGGGCTCAAAAAAGCTTTCCTCGCTGATCCGCCAGCCGGCGGATACCGACGGGAAAAAGCCGTATCTACGGCCCGCTCCGAAACGGGAGGTACCATCGTAACGACCGTTGACCTCGAACAAATACTTGCCTTCATAATCATAATTCACCCGGAAAAAGGCCCCGAACAACGCGTATTCGTAAGAATCACCGTCGGTCAATTGTTCCCCCGTTCCCAGGTTCAAATCGTTCAAACTTTCGGACAACAGGTTTTTCCGTGCTCCGAACAGCCGTTGGTGCCGCTTATTCTCGGAGTTGATTCCGGCCGTCAGACCGGTGAAATGCTTGCCAAAAGTTTTATTGAACGACGTAAAAACGTTGATTACGTGCATGGGATCAAACCAGAACGTCTTTTTCAACTGATCCGTGTTGTAGTTGGGCACGGGAGCCAGGATGCCCGGCTGAATCGAGTACTGCGATACTGTCGAGCGGTATTGATCGTCGGCGATGTAAAACGAGAACGAGTGGTTGGCCACCAGATTCCAGTTCTTGGTAAAATCGATCGTTGCCGTATTGATGGTGGTGAGTTCGTGGACCTTTTTATAACCTCCCGAGGTTCCGTCGAGCAGGTTGGCAAACAGTCCGTCACCGATGGAGTAGTTATTTTTCAACGTGTTGTAAGTGGCCGTACCATCAGGATTGCGAGGGGCGTAGGCGGGCAACGCGTGCACGGTAATGGCCACGAAGTTGGCGTTGGCACCGCCCTCACGGCCCTGGTATCCATATTTTGAATCGAAGTATTGGGTATTGTTGCTCACTTTGAGCCAGGGCAGAATCTGCGCGTTCACCTTGGTACGCAGCGTGTAGGAAGTAAACTTATCCCGATTGATTTTCATGATCCCATCCTTCTCGAAGACCGAACCCGACAAAAAGTAGTTCATCTTATCGGTACCCCCGGACAGGTTCAGGCTGTGCTGTCGCGAAGGCTGGCTGTCGTAGAACAGCGTGTTCCACCAGTCGTGATTGCCGTAATAGTTATAAATATCCTTCCCGTTGACATTCTTGACCACGGTCCAGGGCCGTTCGGGATTTTCGGTCTTGTCGTAGCGGCGGGCTTCCAGTTCCTGGTAATCCTCCTCAGAGTAGCGGGTATAGGTGTTGCCCGTCGCGCGCTTAAACGCTTCGTCGTTGATTCGTACCTGGTCGTAGCCCGTGGTCATGAAGTCAGTGCTTACCGTGGGAGTACCCCAGCCAAAGTTGTTGCCGTAGCTAATGGACGTCTTACCGCTCTTGGCGGTTTTAGTCGTCACCAAAATTACCCCAAAGGCACCCCGTGCCCCGTAAATGGCGGCGGCGGCGGCATCTTTCAGTACCGAAACCGACTCTACGTCGTTGGGATTGATACGGTTGATGTCACCCGGTATGCCGTCGATCAGCACCAGCGGACTGCCGCCGTTGATGGAAGTCTCGCCCCGTACATTCAGGCTGCCGCCCGCGCCGGGCTGGCCGGTACCGAAAGTAATGTTCAGGTTGGGAACCATGCCCTGCAAAATCTGGGTCATGTTGTTGAGCGGGCGATTTTCCAGATCCCGGGCCAGTACCTGGGTCACGGCCCCGGTCAGGTTCACCCGCTTCTGGGTACCGTAACCCACCACGACGACTTCCTCCAGTAGCTTGTTATCTGCCTGCAACGAGAGATCGATCCTGGTACGATTGCCTACGGTCACTTCCTGCGAGGTGTAACCCACAAAGCTGAATACCAACACGGAGGCAGCATTGGGTACTCGAATCTCGTAGGTTCCATCCTGGTCAGTGGTGGTGCCGGTGGATGTACCGCGCAGCACTACGCTCACGCCCGGCAATGGGCTTTGATCCTCCTCAGCCAGAACAGTGCCTTTGATCAGGACGTCTTCCGGTGCGACTAATGCCTGGGGCTCATTTTTTAGGGCCGGAGTGGTGGTTTCCGACTTATTGGCTTTGGCATTAGTCAGGATGATTTGCTGATTAACTACCGAATAGTCGATCCCGTGCGGACGCAGCAATTCGTCGAGCACCTTCGATAATTTAGCATTCCGGGCGTTCAAACTTACCCGCTCCTGCAGCGAAATTTTGCTGCTGTACACGAACTTGATCTGCGTTTCTTTTTGGATTTGTTCCAGCGCATTTTTGATTGTGACATTGGTGACGCGTACGGAAACCTCGCGGCTCAGGATCGACTGCGCCGAACCATCGGTAGCGTAACTCACTGTGGCCACAAGGGCCGAAAGAATCCATGGTAATATTCCAATTCGCATGTACAGGTGCCAACGGCGTGGCTGATTTGATACAGATTTTTGCATAGCTTTGAAAATCTAATAGTTAAGGACTGTTAGGCTTTGCTCCCGGCGATTTTCTACAAAAGCGTCGCAGGGAGATTTTGAAAACCGGGAGTGGTGGAACACTTCCGGTTTTTTTGTGGAAAAAGATTTATTTCATTAGCGTTCAGGTTTGGAGGGTTTAGGAACAATTCAGTCGCAGGGTTCGCCCGCAATGGTGATGGTAGTATCCTGGATCGTGTAAGTAGATTCCAGCGAGCGGCAGAGCATTTCAAGAATGGCCGGAAGCGACTGATGTTCAAAATCAGCATTCAGCCGACAGCGGGCGAGAGCGGGATTGGAAAGCCTGACTTGAACCGCAAAGCGGCTTTCCAACTGTTGAATCACCTCGCTCACTTGGGTGTCCTGAAAGTGGAAAGAGGAGGGTTGGTATATTTCATGTTTTGCCAATTCCGGCTGAACCTTGGTGAATAAACGTTTAGTGTCGGTTTCAAACAGTGCCTGTTGATTGGGTTTCAGTACCAACTGCTGGGCGTTCGCCTTTTGGTCCGGGGCTGATACTTCCACACTACCCGTTACGACGTCGATTTCAAACAGCCTTTTGTTAAAAGGCGCTTTTACGTTAAAGCTGGTGCCCAGTACCCGAACTGTCATCTCGCCGCTATGAATGAAGAAGGGGCGGCTATGGTCTTTCTGGATATCGAAAAAACCTTCGCCCGCAAAAGTTACCATACGGCTGCTTTCTTCGAACTTCTGAGGATACGTAAGACGGGCCTTCGGGCGCAGCCATACCGTACTGCCGTCGGGCAGCGTGTGCTGTACGATACGTGGCTCCTTATTGATGAATTCAATCAGCGATTTCTTTTCGGCGCCGGACACTTCGGTCAAATGGTCGATTGTTTCAGTAGCCGGGCTATTCGCAGTATAAAGCAAGCCGCAGACCAGCAACAGGGAAGCGGCAATGCCCGTAACCCACGTCCGCGGGAAGCGACGTACCAGCGTGGCTTCCTCTACAAGATCCAGCTGATCGGAGATTTGCCGAAAGCTGTTCTTTAATAACTCTTTTTTCTCCGGTTCAGAAACCGGGTCATGAAGGCTCTGGCTTTCACCCAAACCCGCATACCACGCCTCGATCCGCGCCATTTCGGCTTCGGTGCAAGTACCTTGCAGGTATTTATCCAGTAATGCAGGATTGATGGGAGCAGGATTCATTGCTTCGGGATGGCGTATATTGCCTAAGTCGCAGTCGACGAACCCTAACCCTTAGTGCGGGTAGAAAAAAATTAAGAGAAAAACCAAAACAGGAACAAGTAGGCCAGGTGCTCCTTCAAATACACCTTCAAAAAGCGGAGCGCTTTGGTGATGTGCTGTTCGACCGTTTTTTCGGAAATATTCATTTGCCTGGCTACTTCGCGGTTGGTTAGCCCATCGCGGCTGAGCGTAAAGACTTGCTGACATTTGTCGGGCAGCAGCTGTAGGCCTTGCTCGTACCTGACGTTTAAATCCCGGGCAATGGTTTCCTGGTAAGTTAGTTCCGCTTCGGGCTGCTGCTCGCCTGCCCAATTTTGTTGCCGGGCGGCCCGGGCCATTTCCTGACGATAATGACTGATTACCAAATTTTTGGCCGCTGAGAACAAGTAGGCGCGGCAAGTCTTTATTGACAGGCTCGCCCGTTTCTGCCACAGCCCGACGAACAACTCCTGCACGATCTCCTGAGCAGTGTAGCGGTCGTTCACGCGAACGTGGACGTAATCGAAAATGCGGGCAGAATAGCGGCAATACAGGGTTTCAAAAGCTTTCCGGTCATCACGAACGGTGAGACCGGTAAGCAGTTCTTCGTCCGAGAAATGGGCGTAGTGCGTCTCCATTGACTTTCATCGATTTTTTAAAACCAAAGTTCACTCCCTGAAATCGCGGCGAAATTCGCTTAAATATTCTGTATCGAGGTTGTGGGACAATTAAAAGAACTCGTACCAATCGGCACTGAATTCAATAGAAAGGTAAAGGAGGGAGAAAACTACTGAGTAAGGTTATTAATCGGACGATGTGGGATTGTTTATCAGTCGGGCGGGAAGCGGTGATAGTCCCTTTGCGGATTGTCTTAATACTTTGTATTTTTGATAAAAAACAGCACATGCTATGGAAGTTATCACCGGACAAATTCCCGCAACCCTGCTTTACGAAGAGTTCGGCGGTCGGAAGTACTACCGCCGGGGCTATCGTCAGGTGCTTTTGGGGCTAAAAAACGAAAGTGAGATTATGGGCAGTAGTGTTTTTCAATCACTTATTGTGACGGCCCTAATCTTCTATTTGAAAACCATTCTGCCTAAAAATCA
Source organism: Cytophagales bacterium (assembly GCA_038242095.1). Taxonomy (GTDB): domain Bacteria; phylum Bacteroidota; class Bacteroidia; order Cytophagales; family Spirosomataceae; genus Persicitalea. The sequence goes on along the minus strand of JBBSSJ010000200.1, from coordinate 4,038 downwards.
ATATTGGGTACAATCGAGTGAGGCCGGGTTGCACCTGGAGCGCACGAAAAATCTGGCAAACGATATAGCCATCGTCGAAAAAAGCCAGTTAAAGGATCCCAAATCCTTAAAATACAACGATGTGCCTCCGAAGTTCGTCGTAGAAGTGGACATCAAAATTGACCCAAAGGACTATTCCGATGAACCTGCCGTCGGTTCGGATATGGACTACATATTCCAAAAATCGGAACAACTGCTGGATTTCGGGGTAGAAGGCGTTGCCTGGTTTCTGACGCCCAGCCGGAAAACGCTCCTGTTTCGTCCTAACCAACCACTCCAAGTATTTGACTGGACTGGGGAAGTACCGCTTTTTGATGATTATACCTTTTGTTTGCAAAGGATTTTGGAAGAGGAGGGCATTTTGGGAGGTACTGAGTAGGAAGTAGTTCGTGCGTCTTGGTGGCTGGCCTCAATTGAGCATCACCCAATTTGCAATTAGGACTCTATCGCTTTGCGTATGTGACGCTAGTCGTGTTATAAATATTGTGGTAACGGTGGGTTGCTTTACAAGCTCGGGAAGATTAATACCTGGTGGCAACTGTTCCAATTTCAAATTGGGGTTGTTGGAGCGAAAACAAATCTAAATACGTCATGAGTCAGAAAATTAATAAGAAAGAGTTAGGAATAGGGTTATTAAAGGGTTTTATTGGTGTAATACCTTCCGTAGGCACTTTGCTAAATGAAGTGTTATTTGACACTAGAGCAAGAATAAAGCAAGAAAGGCTCAATTCATTTATAATAGAATTCGGAGAATTCATTAAAAACAAATTGGAATTCGTAGGAGATTTAAATGAATTCGATCAAGAAAATTTTAGTGATGTTTTCGAAGAAATTTTAATTTCGGTAACAAAAACTAATGCTAGGCATAAGATAAATATATTTAAGAAAATTCTGCTCAAACAATTTGATACAAGTGAAAAATCATCAGATGATACTTTAAGATATATTAATCTTACAAATTCGATTACACTTTTTCAATTTAATATATTAACAAATTTTAATAGCCTTAGTGATAAAGTTCAAATGTTTAGAGTTAATATTGTTGAAGCCGAAAATGATGTTGCAGAGACACAAATGATGTTACAAAAAGAAATTAGATTAGGCTCAAAGGGCTTTGCAAACAACAGTTCCTTGTATGAAGAGCGAATCAAAGCCTCACAGCAATCTATAAAAAGTAAACGGAAGGCTGTGAATGAAAATATTAATCCAAGTGACCATAATCTATACAACCTAGGTCAAGAAAACTTCATAATTGAAATACATGATTTGATCGGTAAAGGACTTTTGCAAGATCTATCATTAGAAACCGTATACATAAGTCCGTTAGAACTATTTAAGATTACCAGATTGGGTCGAAAATACATGGAATATGTGCAGGATTCATAAAAATATCACTTATGCTACCAACGATGGCTTGTTGCTATTTGTGGCCAGAGCTCTCTCACTTTGAATGATGTATATTGAAAAATACATCATCAAAAAAGAGGCGCAGCTCGTCACGCTCTTCAACCGCGAGGAACTTACCACCGAAATCCTGCTTAAAAAAGGCTACTCTCCCAACTACACCACTGAGAAGCAGCCCGAGTTTCAGGACAACGAGGTATATCTAGCTACTGACGGCGACAAGAAAACGCTGATTTGCCTGGATGCCATCCTACACGAAAACACAGTGGCGTACCTCAAAACCCACACCGCCCACAAATTTATCTGCCTGGAACGGGCGCTAGACACTACCAAAAAATGGAACTTAAAGAACGCGCTGGGCGATAAGTTACAAGCGTTTTGATAATACCCCAACTAATTAACTCAACACAAACCTCAACATGAACAGCAACACCACAAATGCCTTTATTTCGTACAGCCATCAGGACGCCCCAATGTTGGATTTACTCCACAAGCATTTAGCCCAATTAGAGCGCGATGGCATAATCACTACCTGGACCGATCAAGAGGTTCTGGCCGGGGGAGTACTAGACGCTGAAATCTCTTCGGCATTGGTTAACTCGAAAGTGTTCATCGCTTTGTTAAGCCCCGATTACATCAATTCCAAGTATTGTTACGAGCGCGAGTTCGAGAAAGCTATGGAGATGCAAGAGCAGGGGAAAATCATCATTGTGCCTGTTATCTTGGAGCCTTGCGATTGGCTTAATACGCCATTCAACAAATTCAAGGCGTTTCCAAAAGACGGAAAGGCAGTTAGTGATTGGGAAAACAAGAATAATGCCTTTTTGGATGTTATTCAAAATCTCCGCAGACTAGCTACCTCGCCCGACACTGAAAGCAAAGTAGTGAAATCTGCTAATCCTAGCCAGATTCCGATGTCGCGTAATTACCGAGTCCAGAAAGATTTTGATTCTATTGAAAAAATGGAATTTGTCGAAAAGACCTTTCAGGAAATAAAGGAACATCTAGAGAAATACCTAATCGAGGTTTCGCAGTTGGATAATATCAAGGCCCGTGTGATAGCCGATACAGAAGATAGCTTCGAATGCCTACTAGTAAATCGTAATAAAATAGATACAGAAGCCACCTTGAAAGTTACTACTGCCGCCGATTCTGACAACCGCTCGGTCGTTCGCAGCCGAGGTCTTAATGGTCGTATTCGTTATATGATTTCCATAAAGAATGGTGGAGGAACAGAAATCTTTTTCAGCTTGGAATTTGACGATTATGACTTATTCTGGACACAGACTGATTATTTCTACGAACACTTTGGCAGTAACAGAACCCCGGAGAAATTCACCGCTAGGGATATTTCAGATTCAATGTGGGACGAGTTTCTAAAAGCGGTTGGCATCTATCAATGAGCTAAAAAATGCAATGAATCCAAGCCGAAGCGGAGTAAGAAGTCTAGCGGTGCATGGAAGCGATGTTCGATGAGTGAGCCGGAGAGTAGAAAGCGAAACTTACGGACGCCAAATCAGAACTAATAGACCCTAGCTATGATGAAACCCCTCTTTATCCTACTCCTTCTAACCTCGGTTTCCGCCTACGCGCAAACGCAAATTTTCGTGTCACCTACGGGGAAGGACAGTCAGACGGGCACCTTAGCGGCTCCGCTCGCTACGCTCGAGAAGGCGCTGGAAAAAGTGAAAGCCGCCTCGCAGGAGGAAGTATACATTTTGCTACGAGAGGGGACGTATTATCTGCCGAAAACGATTAGTATCACACCCCAACGGGTTGGCAACAAAACCCTAACGATCAGCGCTTACGAAGGTGAACGGGTCGAGTTGAACGGGGGACGAAAACTCAATTTGGTTTGGCAAAAAACCGGAGCGCGTATCTGGACGGCCCAGGTGACGGGAAAAGCGTTCGAGCAACTCTACCTCGACGGGAAAAAGCAGGTGTTGGCCCGTTATCCGAATTACGATTCTACGGCCCGCGTCTTCCACGGCACCGCCGCCGATGCGATCAGTGAGGAACGGGTGCGCGGCTGGAAGAATCCGTAGGGAGGCTATATCCACGCGCTGCATTCGCACGATTGGGGTAGCTTTCATTACCGGATTACGGGTAAGAAAGCCGGTGAACTTACCTACGAAGGCGGCTGGCAGAACAACCGTCCGACGGGAATGCACCCGGAAAAACGCTTCGTCGAGAATATTTTCGAAGAGCTGGATGCGCCCGGCGAATGGTTTTACGACCAAAGTACCCAAACCCTTTCCCTCATTCCTCCCGCCGGAGTCGATCTGTCCACGGCCGTCGTGGAGGTGTCGGGGCTAAAATCTTTGATCGAATTGCGGGGTGAACCGGACGCTCCGCTGCGCGGGCTAACGATTCGGGGGCTGCGACTGGTGAACACCGAGCGCACTTTTATGGAACCCTACGAGCCGCTTTTGCGCAGCGATTGGATGCTGTACCGGGGCGCGGCGGTGTATCTGGAAAACACCGAAAATTGCCTGATCGAAAATTGTGAATTAACGGATTTAGGCGGAAATGCCGTACTGGTCAGTCGCTACAACCGCAAGGCGACGGTGCGGGGCTGCCATATTCACCGGGTTG
>JBBSSJ010000199.1:0-8919 GCA_038242095.1 Cytophagales bacterium | reverse complement strand
GCGGCAAAATTGCCGGAAATGCTACCGAACTCACCGTCAAGACCATTGGTAGGTTTAAGTCGGAGGAAGATTTCAACGACATGATTGTGGCCAATACCGCAACCCAAACTATCCACTTAAAAGATATTGGCTACGCCACGCTCGGTCCCGAAAATGAGGAAACTATTCTGCGACTCGACAACGTACCGATGATTGGCCTCGCGATTACGCCCATGCCCGGCTCCAACTACATCGAGATTGCCGACGAAGTAAATCTACGCATGGCCGATATCAAGCGCGAACTACCCAAGGACTACGAACTGGATACGCTGATCGATAACACCATTTTTGTAAAACGCTCCATTGAGGAAGTGGTTGAGACGCTGATGATTGCCATCGGGCTGGTGATTATCATCATTTTCCTGTTTTTCCGCGATTGGGTGGTAGCCATCCGCCCGCTGATTGACATTCCGGTTTCGCTGATCGGGACATTTTTCATCATGTACCTGATGGGATTTTCGGTTAATGTCCTCACGCTGCTTGCCATCGTATTGGCGACGGGACTGGTCGTGGACGACGGCATCGTGGTGACGGAGAATATTTTCAAGAAAATCGAGGAGGGCATGAGCCCCATCGAGGCGGCCATAAAGGGTTCCAACGAAATTATGTTTGCCGTTTTGTCCACGTCAATCACGCTGGCGTCGGTGTTTTTGCCCGTCATTTTCATGCAGGGTTTTGTGGGGAAACTATTCCGGGAATTCGGTATCGTCATTTCGGCGGCGGTCTTGATTTCAGCCTTCGTTTCCCTGACTTTGACCCCGATGCTGAACGCTTACCTGACCCGAAAGGACCAAAAGCGCGGCTGGTTTTACAATAAAACCGAACCTTTTTATGAAAACCTCACCAACGGTTATGGGCGGGCGCTCGGCAATTTCATGAAAATGCGCTGGGTGGCTTTGCCGCTGATTTTACTCACGCTGGGCATGGTATGGTACTTTGGCAAAAACCTACAATCGGAGCTCGCGCCGCTCGACGACCGCAATTGGTTCCGCCTATCGATGACCACGCCAGAGGGTTCTTCCTACGAATTTACGGATCGCTACATTCAATCGGTGAGCCAGTTACTGACCGACTCCATGCCGGGCAAGAAGGGGATTATGCTCGTGACTTCGCCTGGCAACTCGGGTCTCGGCGCGACCAACAATGGCAACGGACGCATTGCCCTGGTAGATCGCCAGGAACGCGACGTAAGTCAGCAGCAGGTGGTCGACTGGATCACCAAGCGCCTCAAAAACTACCCCGACGCCAAAACCTTCGTCGTGCAGCAGCAGACCATTGCCGTGGATTCGCGCGGTGGCTTGCCCGTGCAGTATGTCATTCAAGCCCCCGATTTTGAAAAACTTCGGGAGTACGTCCCAAAATTCATGGCCGAAATCGCCGATGATCCCACATTTTCGGTCACGGACGTGAACCTGAAATTTAGCAAGCCCGAATTGCAGATTTCCATCGACCGCGAGAAGGCTAAATCCGTGGGCGTGTCGGTGGCCGACGTGGCCCAAACCATGCAACTGGGCTTCGCCGGGCAGCGCTTCGGCTATTTCACTATGAACGGGCGGCAGTACCAGGTCATCGGGCAGTACGACCGCGCCAACCGCGACGAGCCGCTGGATTTGAAAAGTATGTTTGTTAAAAACGCGCAGGGCAAGTTGGTGCAGCTAGACAATATCGTGCGGGTCGACGAGGAAAGTAGTCCGCCGCAACTGTTCCACTTCAACCGCTACATGAGCGCCACGGTACAGGCCGCGCTGGCCCCCGGCAAAACCATCGGCGACGGCATCGCGGCGATGGACGCCGCCCGCGACAAATTGCCCGACGAGGCCATCCACACGCAGCTGAGCGGAGCCTCGCGCGATTTTGCCGAGAGTTCATCCAATACGTTGTTCTCGTTTTTTCTGGCCCTGATCCTGGTTTACTTCATCCTGGCGGCGCAGTTCGAGAGTTTTGTGGACCCATTTATCATTATGATTACGGTGCCGCTGGCCATCGGCGGGGCGGTATTTTCGCTTTGGCTTTTTGACCAGACGCTGAATATTTTCAGCCAAATCGGGATGATTATGCTCATCGGGCTGGTGACCAAAAACGGTATTTTGATTGTGGAATTCGCCAATCAGCTGCGCGAAAAAGGCATGGGCAAAATGGAGGCCGCGCAGCAAGCCGCCGTATTGCGGTTTCGCCCGATCCTGATGACAAGCCTGGCCACGGTGCTGGGCGCGACGCCGATTGCCCTCGCCCTGGGTTCGGCGGGCCGCAGCCGCATGTCGATGGGGATCGTCATCATGGGCGGGCTACTTTTCTCGCTCATTCTGACGCTTTACGTTATCCCGGCGATGTACACTTTTCTGTCGCGCCCCAAGAATTTCGAGCGCATGCGTGATATTGAACGCATCGCGCATGAGGCCGAAGCAGCGGAATTAGCTTAGCAACCAGTACGTAAAACCCTGGCAGACAAATTATCTTTCAATGGTGGGTTGAGTGCCTACTATTTCTTTCTTTTTGGCTATAACTACTGTTTTATAGATAGTACATCTAAGTTTTTGGAAGAAATGCCAATTATCATCTGCATTTCTTCCGAAAAAGCGTTTTTACTCGTAAATTTGTACTTTATTAAGATTAGCAACCAAAAACCAAAGAAATATGTCGACTACGACTGAAACAACCTACGTACCCTACAAAGTAAAGGACATGGCATTAGCCGATTGGGGCCGGAAAGAAATCACACTCGCCGAAGCCGAAATGCCCGGTTTGATGAAAATCCGGGAAGAGTATGGTCCCTCGCAGCCGCTGAAAGGCGCGCGCATCGCGGGTTGCCTGCACATGACGATCCAAACGGCCGTACTGATCGAGACGCTGACGGCTTTGGGCGCGGACGTAACCTGGTCATCCTGTAATATCTTTTCAACCCAGGACCACGCCGCTGCTGCCATTGCCGCGACGGGTATTCCCGTATACGCTTGGAAGGGTATGAACGAAGAGGAATTCAACTGGTGTATCGAGCAAACGCTGTTTTTTGGCGAGGAGCAGAAGCCTCTAAATCTGATTCTGGACGACGGCGGTGATCTTACCAACATGGTGTTCGACGAGTACCCTGAGCTACTGCCCGGCATCAAAGGACTTTCGGAAGAGACCACGACGGGCGTTCACCGCCTGTACGAGCGCATGAAGAAAGGTACTCTGCACCTGCCCGCCATCAACGTCAACGATTCGGTGACGAAGTCGAAGTTCGACAACAAGTACGGTTGCCGCGAGTCGCTCGTAGACGCCATCCGCCGCGCCACCGACCTGATGATGGCCGGAAAAGTGGCCGTCGTAGCCGGTTACGGCGACGTAGGAAAAGGCTCCGCTGAATCGCTGCGTGGTGTAGGCGTACGCGTGATGGTAACCGAGATCGACCCAATTTGCGCGCTGCAAGCCGCAATGGACGGTTTCGAGGTCGTACCGATGGATGAGGCCGCCGAGCGCGCCAACATCTTCGTGACCGCCACCGGGAACTTCAATATCATCAGCGAGCGCCACTTCCGCAAGATGCGCGACAAGGCGATCGTGTGTAACATCGGTCACTTTGATAACGAGATCGACATGGCGTGGCTGAACAAAAACTATGGCAGCACCAAGTCGCAGATTAAGCCGCAGGTGGACATGTACACCATCGACGGCAAAGACATCATCTTATTGGCCGAAGGCCGCTTGGTGAACCTGGGTTGCGCGATGGGCCACCCGTCGTTCGTCATGTCCTGCTCGTTTGCCAACCAAACGCTGGCGCAAATCGAATTGTGGACCAACACTGACCAATACGAGAAGAAGGTGTACGTGCTGCCCAAGATTTTGGACGAGAAAGTAGCCAAGCTGCACCTCGAGCACGTCGGCGCGAAACTCGATACGCTCACGAGCGATCAAGCCGAGTACATCGGCGTGACGTATGAAGGACCGTTTAAGCCAGAGTCATACCGGTATTAAGAGTTCATGAGTTTATCGCGCGAAGCTTTTTAAACTCATAGGATCATAAACTAAAAACAGCCCGTTGGAGATTTTTCTCCAACGGGCTGTTTTTTAATGAAATCATGAACTTCATTAATTATCCATACCATTCAACATCGGCAGTTTTTCCCTAATGGAGACATCGCTTTTGGCGAATTCCAGCGTACGGATAGGGAAGGGAATGGAGATACTGTTTTCGTCAAAGGTTTTCTTGATGGCCTTGATGACTTCGCTCTTGGCGAGGGGCGGTCCGGCGATTTCCTGCTTGATCCAAAACCAGATGAGGAAATTGATGCTGCTGCCGCCAAACTCGGTGAAGTGCAATTCGGCGGGCTTGAAGTCGCTGATGAATTCCAGACGGTTCACCGCTTCGAGGGCTAGGGTTTGCACCGCTTCGAGATCGTCGGTGTAGGCAATGCCGCAATCGACCTGAATCCTGCGCTGACCGGACTTGGAGAAATTGGTAATTGGTTTTTGGAAAATATCTTTGCTGGGAATTTCGATTTCCTGGCCCGAAAAGTTCTCTATAATGATCGAGCGCAGGTTGATGGACTTTACCTTACCCGTGAAGCCGTTGGTTTCAACGACGTCGCCGACCTGAATAGGGCGTTGTAGCGTGATGAAAGTACCCGAGATAAAATTGGCGGTCAAATCCTGAAAAGCGAAACCAATCGCCAGGGCTATCACCCCGGCACCCGCCAGGAGCGAAGTCACGGTTTTGTCTAACCCCAGCACACTCAACGCGGAAAAGAGGCCAATGGCCATGATGACCACCCGGCTAAGCGTGGAGACGAGCGACACCAGTGAAATGTTGTGTGAAAGCTTGCTCATCACCTTGGCAGCAGCCCTGCGAGCGAAACGCGAAAGGAAACTGAACACGAAGATAAGCGCAATCGCCAGCACGATGTTGGGCACGAGTGTGATCGAGGTTTCGTACCACTTAGCGAGTTTGTCACTGATGAGGGTGAAGTAATCGGTTATTTGAATAAGCATATAAAATTGAAATGATTATTTTTACGATCGGTTTGTCTGTTCTATATTTAACGGAGTACCAGGCATATCGTTCCTTATAAGGTAAGTGCCCACTTGGTAATATGCAAAAATTATGCATTAATTCTTATCTTTGAAGCGATATATTATAGTTTTTGTCCTATTTATACGACTCAACTTAATACCTACTGAATATGAAATTTGGCATAGTAGTTTTTCCCGGTTCCAATTGCGATGACGATACCGTTTTCGCGCTTCAGCACAATCTGGGGCAGGAGGTCGTCAAGTTGTGGCACAAGGAGCACGACCTGCAAGGCTGCGATTTTGTGCTGCTGCCGGGCGGTTTCTCGTATGGCGATTACCTGCGCACGGGAGCCATCGCCCGCTTTTCACCGATCATGAACGAGGTTATCGAGCACGCCAACCGTGGCGGCTTTGTGATGGGTATTTGTAATGGGTTTCAAATTTTGGTCGAGGCCGGGCTGTTGCCGGGAGTGCTGCTGCGCAATCCGTCACAGAAGTACGTTTGCAAAAATATTCACCTCTTACCGCAAAGCAAAAAGGCCTTGCTAACCGCCGAACTCGAAGCTCGGGCTTACACGATTCCGATCGCGCACGGCGACGGCCGCTATTTCACCGATGCCGACGGCTTGAAAAAACTGAATGACAACGATCAGGTACTTTTCCGTTACTGCGATGCGGCCGGAAACATCACCGACGAGGCCAACCCCAACGGCAGTCTCGACAACATTGCCGGAATCGCCAACGAGAGCTTCAACGTCTTCGGCATGATGCCCCACCCCGAACGCGCTTCCGACGAAGCCCTTGGCAATGCGGACGGGCGGTTTATTTTAGAGCAAATCTGTGACGTTTTGGTGTAAGGCAACTTTGTTTTCGGGGTTAACGATTAAGGGCTAATGGTCAATGGGCCTTTTAAAAAACCTCAGAAAACTACTTTGGTAAATAGCAAAAAAGGCTGGCTCTCCCAAGAGAACCAGCCTTTTCTATTTTAGATAAAGAATTACCGCAAATCAACCACTTCCACGCCTGGGTATTTCTTGCGGTCGAAGTTGAAGTAGCTGTCGGCTACCGTTACGTTGGGTTGGAAGGATTCGATGGTGTAGGTGAGTTGCTGCCCGTCGCTGAGCAGGATGCGCCATTTTTTGATGGAATTATCGCCAGCGTTAATCCATAACGTTACCTTCGAAAACTTGCTGTAACCGCCTTCGGGTGTCAGCTGTACCAGGTTGTAGGTCTGTCCGCCTTCGCGGCCTTGCCTGATGAACTCGTGCACGTAGCCCTTCTTATAGGCAGTAAATATTTGCACGGGATTCAGGTCACCCAGTTCGGCGTGATCATAGTCTTGCAAGTTGACTTCGTTGTTTTCTTTTACATAAGTCGCCATGGTCTTGGCATCACTAAATACTTCCTGTCCCGCCATTTTGAGCCGGAACTTATCGCCTTTCACCGTTGCTTCACCTTTGAGATTTTTACCGCCTTCGGAAGCAAAAGAGAAGGTGGCTTTGTAAGACTTTATGTCGCCGTACTTCTTGCTTACGGCTTCCAGAATGGTGGAAGACTTGCTTTCCTGATTCTGAGCCGAAGCGGAAGTCACCACGCCCGCAAAAATCACCGCTATCAGTAGCGTGAATATTTGATTGTATTTTTTCATTTTTAAAGAGTATAGACTGTTTGGTTCCCAGCCGTTCCCAAAAGAGCGGTCTGTTTGTATAATTACAAAGCTAACTTAAAAGAAGAGTGCCGGGCCTTGGACGCGAAACAACGCGCGAAGTTTAAAAATGGGAGGAAAGGTTAACGGGTGAAAGGTGGAACGGTTCTTCTACCAAAACCTATCGCGCAAAAAAAAGACAGATCAGCTCCACGTCCTTAGCCGTTTTGCCGTTGGCCCTTTACCCATCCACCTTTCCCCAAGAACGCCCCGTTTATGCTACGCCCAAACTTTTCAAATGCTGCTCCAGGCTTTCAAGATCATGGAACAGGACGTCGCGGGCCTTGCTTCCGGTGAACGGACCGACGATGCCACAGGCTTCGAGTTGATCCATAATGCGGCCCGCGCGGTTGTAGCCGAGTTTCATCTTGCGCTGGATGAGAGAAGTACTGCCCTGCTGGTGCGTCACGACGAGGCGGGCGGCGTCGGGCAGGAGGGCGTCGAAATCGTCAGTATCCAGATCACCGTTGCCGCTGGGGCCGTCCTCGCCTTCGTATTCGGGCAGGGCGTAGGCGTCGTCGTAGCCGCGCTGACTGCCTATGAAGTCACAGACATCCTCGATTTCGCGGGTGTCGATGTAAGGGCATTGCAGGCGCACGATTTCGGAATTGATCGCCAGCAGCATATCGCCTTGTCCGACGAGTTGCTCGGCTCCGCCGGTGTCCAGAATCGTACGCGAGTCGATGCTGGACGTTACCCGAAACGAAAGCCGGGCGGGAAAGTTGGCCTTGATCAAGCCCGTGATGACCTTTACCGAAGGCCGTTGCGTAGCCAGTACCAAGTGAATGCCCACGGCCCGCGCCAACTGCGCCAACCGCGCGATGGGCGTCTCGACTTCCTTGCCCGCTGTCATCATCAGGTCGGCTAGCTCGTCGATCACCAGCACGATGAAGGGCATAAAGTGGTGACCTTTCTCGGGATTGAGACGGCGCTGCACAAACTTGGCGTTGTATTCTTTTAAGTTACGCGCGGAAGCTTCTTTCAGCAAATCGTAACGATTATCCATCTCGATACACAGCGAATTGAGCGTATAGATTACCTTCTTGGTATCGGTGATAATGGCCTCCTCACTATTGGGTAGCTTCGCCAGGTAATGCCGCTCCAACTTGTTGAACAGCGTAAGCTCGACCTTCTTGGGGTCTACGAGCACAAATTTCAGTTGCGCCGGGTGTTTTTTGTAAATCAACGAAGCCAGAATCACATTCAAGCCCACCGATTTTCCTTGTCCGGTGGCTCCGGCCATGAGTAAGTGGGGCATTTTGGCCAGATCGGCGACGTAGATTTCGTTGGAAACGGTTTTGCCCAGCACTATGGGTAAGTCGTAGCTGGATTTCTGGAAGCGCTCACTGCCCAGTACCGTGCGGATGAACACCGTCTCGCGGTTCTTGTTGGGCACCTCGATGCCGATCGTACCCCGGCCCGGCATGGGCGCAATAATGCGGATGCCCAGAGCAGCCAGACTTAGGGCAATGTCTTTTTCCAGGTTTTGAATTTTGGAAATCCGCACGCCCGCTTCGGGTATAATCTCGTAGAGCGTCACGGTGGGGCCGATGGTGGCCTTAATCTTGGAGATATTAATGCCGTAGCTCGCCAGCGTGTCCACAATACGCTCCTTGTTGCCTTCCAACTCGTCGTGCGACACTTTTTCCTGCGCGCTCTCATTAACCTCACTCAGAATATTCAGGGTCGGATACTGAAAAGAGGGCAGGTCGAGCGTAGGATCGTACTGCCCGAAATTGCGTAACACTTCCTCGCTCACATCCTCGGGATCGGGCTCGTCTTCCTGCGGTACTTCCTGCGGCGGGTCCTCGTCCAGTTCGAGTTCCAGCCTAGGTTCGGCTACCGGTCCGGACGTTTCCACCACTTCGGGCGCTTCGTCTTCTTCCTCCGCCTCCGGCGGGTCGTCGTAAGTTTGGTCCAATACTGAGATAATCTCGGCCGGCTCTTTAACTTCCGCCTCCGCGTCGTTTGCGACTGCCCCGGCGCCGTCGTCTTCCGAAGTGTATTCAACAGCAGCGGGATCCCGGGTGGCGCGCTTCGCCCGTAGGTCTGCCCAGCGCGTTGCCGGATTGACGTCGTAGAAGTACACCGCGAAACAGAACAAAGTCAGCAAAATGACCACGATGCTGCCGTGACCGATCAAACTGCGCAAAAGGTCATTGATATAGTAGCCAAAGCCACCCGGT
>JBBSSJ010000198.1:0-8959 GCA_038242095.1 Cytophagales bacterium | reverse complement strand
TTCGCCGAAAACATCGTGGTGGGCTTTGCCCGGCTGGCGGGCCGCAGCATCGGCATCGTGGCTAACCAACCGGCCGTTTTGGCCGGAGTACTGGACATCAATGCGAGCCAGAAGGCCGCCCGTTTCGTGCGCTTTTGCGATAGTTTCAACGTGCCGCTGCTGGTGCTCGAAGACGTCCCCGGTTTCCTGCCCGGCACCGATCAGGAGTGGAACGCCATCATCACCAACGGAGCCAAGCTACTCTACGCCTTTTGCGAAGCCACCGTGCCGCGCATCACGGTCATCACCCGCAAAGCCTACGGCGGGGCCTACGACGTGATGAATTCCAAGCATATCGGGGCCGATATGAATTACGCCTGGCCCACCGCCGAAATCGCGGTGATGGGTGCCGGGGGCGCGGCCGAGATAATCTTTCGAAAGGAAATTGCCGAAGCCGACGACCCGGCGGCAAAGTTGCGGGAGAAAGTGGATGAATACACCCGTAAGTTTGCCAATCCCTACCGGGCGGCCCAGCGCGGCTACGTCGATGAGGTGATTTACCCCGAACAGACCCGCGAAAAACTCATTCGGGCCTTTGGCATGCTGGAAAATAAAGTGGCGACGCTGCCGCGCAAAAAACACGGCAACATACCGTTGTGAATAGTTGTTGAAAATTAAAGCCCACCATGAACGATAAACAGTTACGCTTCCAGACTGCTCATCCCGATGCTTTTTTTCTGACCGCCGACACGCCTGAAAAGCTTGGCTAATTCTTGAAAACTAACGGCTGGATTACCGGGGACGAAGCTATTGTCCGCCTTGAAAAGCCCGGCCAAGGCAACATGAACTACGTGCTGCGCGTCGTGACCGACCGGCAATCGTTTATCGTGAAGCAGTCGCGGCCGTGGGTCGAGAAGTATCCGCAACTCGAAGCTCCCATCGAGCGCATTGTTGTGGAAGCCCAATTCTATGACGCATTGGCCGAAATCGAGACACTAAAATCCTTCATCCCAGCTTTGAAGGGTTTCAAAGCCAACCATTTTATGATGGCCGTGGAAGACTTGGGCGCGGCCTCGGACTTTACCGACATTTATAAAAAAGACAAACAGATTTCATCAGCCGAATTAACTGATTTGGTACGGTTTATCTCAGCTTTGCACAGCGTTTCGGTGAGCGAAATGCAGGAGCCTTTTCCTGATAACCAAACGTTAAAAACACTCAATGCCGAGCATATTTTTTCCTATCCCTACGTGGAAGACAACGGCTTCGATCTCGACACGGTGCAACCGGGATTGCAAGCGCTGGCCACGGTTTATAAGCAAGACGAGGTGCTGAAAGAAGCCATCGATCGCTAGGAAAAATCTACCTTAATCAGGGTGACACGCTGTTGCACGGTGACTATTATCCCGGAAGCTGGCTGCGGACGCAGAAAGGTACCAAAATAATCGACCCGGAATTTGCTTACCTGGGTCACGCGGAATTTGACCTTGGGGTTTTTGTGGCGCACCTCAAAATGGCCCAAACCGACGATCAGGTTATTGCAAATGCACTGGCGGGCTATGAAGCTTCGGACCGGAAGTTCGACCACGCGCTGTTTGCGGGATTCTGCGGGGCTGAGATTCTGCGGCGCGTCATTGGGCTGGCCCAGTTGCCGCTCGACCTGACACTGGAAGAAAAAGAACAGCTTTTGCAATGGGCGGCGGCTTCTGCGCTCGATCCGGCGACAAACCCTTTCCTGAAACCGACATCGCCCAAAAGTGTTAACGCTTTTATTGGCAAGACGATATGAACAGGCTTGGAAGGGTATATTCAGGAAAAGTTAGAATCGTGGCTTTGGCGGCAATACTGGCGCTGTCGGCTTGGCAGGCGAGCGCTCAGTCTGCCGAAAAGCTTTCCAAGGAAGCGTATTACAACAAGGTATTGGGTTTGCTGGTGGGTTCGGCGATTGGCGACGCAATGGGCGCACCGACCGAAATGTGGCAGCGGCGCGACATCGAAATATCCTACAGGCGCGTCTACAAGCTCGACTCTATGGTGCGCGCACCTTCGCCCGAAGGTACGTGGCTGCATAATTTGCCAGCAGGCGGTACGACCGACGACACGCGCTGGAAAAAGCTGACGTTCGAGTATGTGCTCACCCAAAAACTTCCAAAGCTTGACCCCAAAGCCTTCGCCGACCACCTCATCCGGCAGTACGAAAAGGAGATCAAAAATCTGAAAAATACCGAAGGTTTTGACCCCGAACCTTACGAAGAAGCGATCATGCGCATGGCCTGGTTGCAGGAATGGGCCAAAGTTGCCAAACCCTACCGCGAAAACGACCTGAACGCCTACGCTGATGCGTTGAGTAAATTTTACGGCGGTGAAATGGTGTGCGCAGGCCTGCTTTACGCACCCGTTGTCGGGGCCACCGCGCCTAGCCAGCCTGCACAAGCCTACGAACAGGGCTACGCGCTGTCGTTTTTCGACATCGGTTACGCCCGCGACCTTACGGCCTTGGCCGCCGGGATGACCGCCGCTGCCTTCGACCCGCGCGCCACGCCGCAAAGCATCAAGAACGTAGTCAGGACGGTGGATCCGAAAGGATACTTCAAAAGCCGCCTGGTGGGGCGGCGCGCCTACGCGGTGTACCAGCAGGCCCAGAATATCGCCTACGATTTTCAGAAAACCCAGGCCGCCGATGTGCCCGAAAACTACGTCGTACCCCGCGCCTGGGCTGGCCTGACGACATTGGAATATTATCGCACCGCCCAAGCTTACGCCGGGCTTGATGCGCTCAATGAAGACCTGCCTTTTCACGCGGCTGAGATCATGCTTATCACCCAAACCGCCCTGCTCTGCCACGATTTTGATTTTGAAAAAAGCATGGCTTTCATCATCAATTACGGTCGCGACAACGACACCGTTGGGGCTGTGGCGGGCGCAATATTAGGCGCGTATTGGGGGGCTAATGCCTTGCCCGACCAATCTTCAAAACTGGTGAAAGAAGTGGCCAAGAGTCAATTGGGCATCGACTTGGAAAAACTGGCGAGGGAAATGACGGAAAAGCTTTACTGAAAAACCTCTTCCGCATCGATTTTCTCCAGCATTGCGTCGAGTGAGGTGTTTTTCTCAGCAAACAGCGGTTTGTGAAAGTCGTGCAGCTTTTGTAACAAATGCATCAGGTGCAGTTTCTCGGCGGTTAACAAGGGACCACCTACCAGGTTAGCCGATTTCTTCATAGTTCCCAGAGCGGCAAAAAATTCGCTTTTCCCTTGTAATGTAATGGTCAGGCGCTTGCTTCTTCCATCGTCAGGATCGTCTTCCTGCGTCAGGAAATCGTTTTTAAGCAGCCGCTTGATGATCTCCATGCCCGAGGTTTTCTCGTGAACGTTATAGTCGATCAGTTCGGTTTTGGTGCAATGCCCCAGCTCCATTACTTTTCCGAGGTACAGAAAATCGTCCACCGTAGTGAGCGGACTATTTTCGAGGGCAATCTTGGTATAACCCTTGGCGAAACGGTACAGATGCGCAATGGTCCGCGAAAGTGATACATTCAGCAATTCTTCCTCGGTCACCTCGACGGCAGTTTCCGGTTTGTTGACCGAATAGCTCAAATAGTCCACAAAGTTTTCCATTGAAGCGCCGCCTTCACCCTGCGGTAGCCGCTCAAAGTCTTCAAGGTATTCGAGAAGCTGCTTGATTATAGAGTAATCCATAAATTAATTGACCTGAAACCTATCAGATGTTGAATAAAAAGACCAGTTTCGTTCTGTGAGGAGCCAAATATAGACCATACCTGGCAAATTTAGCCGATATGACATAAAGCGCAAGTTGAAGTCTGTTGTTTTAAATTTCTCATCGTCTCTTTCATAAGTAGCTGTTTTAACTGTTTGACAAGATTACTTATTTTTATACTGATTTACGCCAGCAGCCTCGCCTTTACACAAAATATGGTGACGGTGACGGGGATGGTAAAACCCGGAAAGTTCTGGTTGGGGTGGCGTTTTGGGAGAAGTTCGTGGCGTATAGCCCGGAGGGTAACAGCATATCGTCACCGGGCGGCGCCCCACTCGGCGGAGCCGAGCGACAGCGTGGATATCAAAATCTGATCGAACTAAAATACGTCCAGGCTATAAAAATAGCTGCAACGGAACTCTAAACCACAAGTAATCCAGCCCTGGGCCATCGAAAGTGCCTTTTTGAATGTCTAGGTTTTTCATAGCTGCTTTAATGTTAGCTGGGAGAATCAGCAGAAAGAAAATGATGGTTATCCAGGCCGCGTAAATCCTGGTGCCGGGAAAAAGCAGCCCTATTCCCAGCGCAATTTCGAAAACGCCCGTCAGGTACACCAATTCCGTTTTGAAGGGAATGAATTCCGGTACCATCAAGGCCATGCCTTTGGTAAAGGCGAAATGCCCAACCGCCGAAAAAATGAGCATAGCGCACATCGCAATCCGACCCGCAAAGGGCAGGTCGTAGCTATGCGTGATGAATTTTATGGCAAAAACGGAAACAGCGAAGACCGCGAGAAGAACGATTAGTGGTTTCATTTTCTTGACGTTGAACACTGCTACATAAGCAACGACCTTCCTGTTCAAAGTTGCTGGCTTGAAAACTAGAAAGGGCTTCCATTCAAATTGGAAGCCCTTTCTTTGAAAATATATAAAATTAAAGGCTACGCGATCGCCAATTAAGCCATGACCTCCTGCGCCCTTTCGATGGCTTTATTCTCCTTCCACTCCTTCCACTTTGGGCCGAGCAGCGAGTTCATGCCCTTGTCGACCACCGTGTGGCGGGCCAGGTTCATGCCGCCTTTCAGGAGCGTGAAGACCGAATCGTTGGCGCGAAGCGATAGACCGAAGCCGCCGTCGACGTACTTGATATAGTGCCACCACAGCGAAGGAATGAAGACCGTCTCGCCGTGTTCCAGTACCGTTTCGTAGCCCTGCGCTTTGTCGAAAGCCGGGAAGCGCTCCAAGTCGGGGTGCAGCGGGTGCACGTGGCTCATCACCGTGAAGGGGTGCTGATACAACCGGGTGCTTTCGGAAGGCGGGAACAGAACGATTTTCTTGCGGGTCTGGAATTGCGACAAGAACACGTGCGAGCAGTCCATGTCGTAGTGCAGATTCACTTCCGAGTTTTGGCCCCCGAAAAACATGAACTTGTAGCTCTTAACAAAGCCGTCCATAATGGTCGGGAACTGCACGTCGGCGTTGAGCTCGGGGATTTTCTTGAATATATCGAACAGGAAGATCCTGAGATCCGTCGGACCTTTCTGGATCAGTGACAAATATTCGCCGAAGGGCATTGTGGCCGCGTTCTGAAAATACTTGTCAGGATCGTGGATGTGGTTGTCGACCAGCGGTACTTCCAGGTCGCCATGGTTTTCGCGGAACCAGTCGAAAGTCCACTTTTGGGTGGCGGGCCAGTCTTTGATCAAATCTGTAAAAACCACCGGACGCCGGGGTTTCAGATAGCTTTCGATAAATTCTTCGCGGGTCAAGCCCGTGCGTCTTTCTATTGGTATGAGTTTCATGGCTTCGGGAGGTTATGCCTATTACTATGGGGAATGCCGTTGTGTAAAGCCATCAACGGACCTTTCCGGCTGCAAATTTATACTTTCTATAATGAATTCCGACATTAAATTGGTTTAGAGAACTTTGTAGTTCGCACGTGCAGGTACCGCGTCATAGAAGCAAAGATTACCGGATCAATCCAAAAAAATGCGCCTATTCGTCGGAACTGCCTAACTTGCACCTACTAATTTTCCAATATATACAAATGACTGAACAAAGCACCGAGTTTCTTTACAAGTACCTCAATAACGCTTCCCCGACGGGTTTTGAGTCGCCGGGACAGCAAATTTGGCTGGATTATCTCAAGCCTTACATACACGAGCAGATCATCGATACCTATGGCACGGCCGTCGGAGTCGTCAATCCCGGAAAAGATTACAAAGTCGTGATCGAGGCGCACTCCGACGAGATCGCCTGGTTCGTAAACTACATCAACGACGACGGCTACATTTACGTACGCCGCAACGGCGGTTCCGACGCCGCCATCGCGCCTTCGATGCGCGTCAACCTGCATACGGCCAAGGGCCCGGTACCGGGTGTGTTCGGTTGGCCGGCCATCCATGTGCGCGATACCACCAAGGACACGTCGCCGCAGGTCCACGAATTGTTTATCGATGTAGGGGCAGCTAAAAAGGCCGAAGTGGAGGAAATGGGCATCCATGTGGGCACGGTCGTGACGTTCGTTGACGGGTTGATGGAGATGAACGACCGCTACTACGTGGGCCGCGCCCTCGACAACCGGATTGGTGGTTTCATGATTGCAGAAGTAGCCCGGTTGCTGCACGAAAATGGCAATGAACTGCCCTTTACGCTCTACGTCGTCAACGCCGTGCAGGAGGAAATCGGCCTGCGCGGGGCCGAGATGATCTCGCGCCGTCTGAAACCTAATCTTGCCATCGTGACCGCCGTGACGCACGACACTCAATCGCCGATGTACACCAAAACCAAGCAGGGTGACCTTAAATGCGGCCTCGGTCCGGTGCTATGCTATGGTCCCGCTGTGCAGAATAACGTCCGCGACCATATCATCGACGTAGCCAGGACGAAGGAAATTCCCTTCCAGCGCCAGGCCGTAAGCCGGTCGACGGGTACCGACACCGATGCATTCGCCTACTCGGCCGAGGGCGTCGCGTCGGTGTTGATTTCGCTGCCGCTGAAATACATGCATACGACCATCGAAACCGTCAGCAAAGACGACGTGCAGAACGTCATCAAACTTATTTACGAAACTTTGTTGACCTTGAAGGGTGACGAAGATTATCGGTATATCAAGTAAATCACGTTGCCGTGATTGCTTTTTAATTCAAAATCCCCCACAGATCGCGCGGTTTGTGGGGGATTTTTTTGGTAATTAATAGTAATACTACCTTACTTTATTTCTTGATTTATTCTCAGCATTTCCACATATTGTTCTTTACTCATGGGGCAATCGAAGAAATCCTCTGCTTTACTAGTTTCCAAAAATTTTAATTGCTTTTTGATTTGACCCATCAAAGATGAACCGTATTCGCTCTTGCCGTGACTGAAATAAGTGTAAATGTTTTGTTTTATACCGTCGATTTCAAGATAATAAAATTGATGATGGTTTTTCTCAGGATAACAAACGAAGCCTTTCGCGTTAAGTACTTTAACTAACTTCTTGACTTTTCTAGTCCGCATCGATGACTTTTTTTACAATACTTAATAATTTTACTTTTAGTTGCTTAGCCTCACTGGATAACTTCTCTTCCACTTCTAAGGCATAATTCTGATACAGAGCATGAAAGGCGAATGAAAACGAGTTTTCAACTTCTTCCCTAGACTCTCCCCAAACTGTTAAATTAAAATCATCGTTATGGATTAAGTACATATTCTCTTCATAATCTACTTTGCAATTTAATTGCTGATAAAGAATATATATTGTATCAAGATAGGTGATATTAGTAGGTTTAAAAGGATAAGTTTCATATTCAAGCTCTTCGAAATAGTATACATGTTTGATTTTTTTTGAAAAATCGAGCTCGTTTCCTTCCTTTTTAACTTTCGCGAATATTTGAACTGTTTTAAACTCAGATTTGGGGGAACTGTTTCTTACGACTTTTGGAACGTAAAAGTCGTGCAAAGCTCCTTCGGGCTTTTTTAATACTTTTTTACTTTTTTTATCAAGTAGTTTTACCTTGTAGGATTTATCAGAAGATGTTGCCTGAAATAGTGGTTTGAAAATTTTATTTCGTTCGAAAGGACTGTACTGTTTTTCTATTTTCTTTAAATATTTTTGATTGTCAAAATCTCCATATAAAATATTTTCTTTATAATTCGTAAAAGCGTCTTTTTTCCAAGTATCGACCTTATCAATAAAAAGTGTTGGTGTGAAGATTACGTTTGGGGCTGCTGAAGCCTCGAAACTACCAAATTTCAAGTCTACAAGCAGTAACTCCAAATCGTCTTGAAGCGATTCCAAGGTCTTATTATTATTATCGTAAGCTTTCACGAAATCAGAGTTTCTCGAAAATTCTACCTCAAGATAATTTTTAAAAGATAGATTTAAGTTGGCCAAGACGCTAATTACTGAGGAGACTCTGGCAGCATGCCCCACAGTTTTTTCTGGTTCAATTTGAAATTTGAAAGCTATTTTCCTTAGATCATCGAGCATTCGAAGAAAGGCTATATTAGTTTTGTGGCGCAATAGTACAAAGATTATGCCTTTTCTTTACAATAACTATGTGTCCGCTGACTTATTCCGTCGTTAAAAAAAATATATGAAACAACAACTCCAGCGCGAGCGCAACCGGCTACTTCACTCCATCGACGACCTGCTGGACGGGCCGATGATTTTCCTGGGTTTCGTGTGGCTGGTGCTGCTGATCGTGGATCTGATACGGGGGCTATCCCCGACATTGGATGCCATCAGTATTGGCATCTGGGTTCTGTTCATCGTCGACTTCGTGGTCAAATTCATTCTGGCACCCGTCAAGCTGGATTACGTCAAAAAGAATTGGCTTACGGCCATCTCCCTCATCATTCCGGCGCTGCGGGTGTTCCGTATCTTCCGTTTCCTGCGGGTGTTGCGGAGTCTGCGCGGGTTGCGGCTGGTCAGAATCGTGTCGTCGCTCAACCGGAGCATGAAAAGCCTGACGGCTACCATGAAGCGGCGGGCTTTCGGCTACGTGGTGTTGCTTACGCTGGTCGTCACCTTCACGGGGGCGGCGGGGATGTACGCCATTGAGCAGCCAGCTCCCGGCTTCGACAGCTACAGCATGGCGCTCTGGTGGACCGCCATGCGCGTAACCACGGCAGGCAGCGAGTACTCGCCCACGACGCCCGAGGGGCGTGGGCTGGCGTTTTTGATTACGCTCTTTGGCTTCGCCATTTTCGGCTACGTGACGGCCACGCTCGCTACCTTCTTTATCGGCCGCGACGCCGAGGCGAAGAATGCCCCCGTG
>JBBSSJ010000197.1:0-9056 GCA_038242095.1 Cytophagales bacterium | reverse complement strand
TAAAACGACTCTCATCATATCCAGTCACAGAACGCCACTTTCTTTCCGTTGTTAAACTCGTAGTTGAAATATTCATAGCACCAAAAATACATTTATATTCCTTTTGCAACAAGTCTAATTTACTTCCGATAATCCAACGCCGGTGGCCGGTCGCCCAGCAAAGCTTCGTACTTGAATTTTTTGCCGCGTTTTTCGTCGAGTTCGGCTTGCGCCTCAGTCAGTGCCTTAGGATTTTGAAAAAGATCGACAGCGGTAAGGGCGATGGTTTTGGCGGCGACCATCATGCCCTTACGGCCGATGCTCGTGCCGCCTGCTGCCACGGCCTGCCAGCTGTGGGCCGCTGTACCGGGTACCCAGGTTGCAGTGCGCAAGCCGACGGTCGGCACGGTCCAGCTTACGTCGCCCACATCAGTGCTGCCCATGCCCGTGCGCTCATATTCGTAAGGCAGAATTTTGGCGGCGTCGCCAATTTCGGGTTCCTTACCTGCGGGCATATTAAAGGAGGGTAAGATTTTTTGGGCAAAATCTGTTTCGGCCTTGTCGTAGTTTACGCCACCGACTTCTTTCAAGTTTTTGTACATCACTTTCGCCAGCGATTCAAGCGGCAAGAGTTCGTATACGCCACCGATAATCTCGTGCTCGACGGTGGTCCCCGTACCCATTGCCGCGCCCTCGGAGGCCTTCACGATGCGTTGCCACATGTCCTGCACCACGTCGCGCTGCGGATGCCGGACGTAGTAGTATGCCTCGGCAAAATCCGGCACCACGTTGGGCGCCTTGCCGCCCTGGGTAATGATGTAATGAATCCGGGCGTCGGACGGCACGTGCTCGCGCATCATGTTGACCATGTAATTCATTGCCTCCACGCCATCGAGGGCCGAGCGCCCGCGTTCGGGGGCACCCGCCGCGTGGGCTGCGATGCCCCTGAAGCGAAACTTGGCCGAAATATTGGCCAGTGAAACCCCGGCGCTGGCGCGGTTGGAGTCGGAAGGATGCCAATGCAACACAGCATCCACGTCGTTGAAGAGTCCGGCGCGCACCATGTACACCTTGCCCGAACCGCCTTCCTCAGCGGGCGTACCGAAGAAACGGATGGTACCTTTTTGCTTCGTCTCCACCAGCCAATTCTTGACCGCAATGGCCGCCGCCACCGATCCTACGCCGAACAGGTGGTGGCCGCAAGCGTGACCCGCTGCGCCTTCGGTCATGACTTTGCGGCTCGGCCAGGCATCCTGCGACAAGCCGGGCAGTGCGTCGTATTCGCCCAGAATACCCAGCACGGGACCGCTTTCGCCAAAGCTCGCCACGAAAGCCGTTGGGATTCCTGCTACCCCTTTCTGAATTTTAAATCCTTCTTTGCTAAGCATATCCTGCAAGAGGGCCGAACTTTTTTCTTCCTGATAGCCCACTTCGGCGTAATTCCAGATCGTTTTGGCGGCTTCACCGTAGGCCATTTCTTTTTGGTTGAGCTCCCTGATTATCCGCTCGTGGGCGTTCTGCGCCCACAGCCCGCCGCTCAGGAGCAAACCCGCCGCTAGCAACAATCCTCTTCTTTTCTGCGTATTCATTATCGATTTCTGTTTGGGTTAAGGGGCCTAAAATAAGGAATCTGCGTAGATTTGTTGAGTTGTAAATTCATTTCTTGAAAAATTGCCCCCCTGCCTCAGTGAAAATCATCTTAGAAAAAGTAGGCAAGAAGTTTATCGCGGAATGGATTGTGCGGGGCGTGGACCTGGCCTTCAATTCGGGTGAAAGCTATACTTTCGTTGGGCCCAACGGTAGCGGAAAGTCGACCTTGATTCAGTTGCTGATGGGTATCGTGCCGCCTTCGGAGGGGACGATTCGGTACCAAAGCGAAGGCAAGGAGGTGGAAATAGACGACTGGTACCGGGAGATTATCCTGGCGGCGCCCTACCTGGAATTGATCGAGGAATTCACGCTGCGGGAATTGGTGGAGTTTCACCAAAAATTCAAGCCGCTTAAAAATGGATTTGGTGCGCCTGAATTTGAAAATTTCGTGCAACTAAGCCACGCCCGTAACAAAGTAGTGCGGCACTTTTCGTCGGGCATGAAGCAGCGGGTCAAGCTCGGTTTGGCTTTTTTGTCGGATGTCCCGGTGGTAATTCTGGACGAGCCGACGTCCAATCTGGATGCCCAGGGCGTACGCTGGTATCTCAATAATGTGACCGATCTTGCCGATAATCAGATGGTTATCCTGGGCTCCAATCAACCCCCGGAATATGAATTTTGTAAAAATATCATTTCTGTTTTGGCGTTCAAGTGAAAGGGGAACGTTGGACGTTGGATATTGGATTTTAGACTGGATCAACTTAGAATCTGATTTCTAAAATTAAACCACGCCGTTAAACCGGTCCAACGTCTAACATCCAAAATCCTATATCTTAAAAAAATACATGAAGCAAACTTTACGATTTTACTTACTACTTATCATTGGGCTCTGTTTTGCAGGAAATGCCGCCGCCGATGGATTGCGGTTTGTGCAAAACAAGGGGCAGTGGGAGCAAGAAGTGCTCTTTCGCGCTGATATTCCCGGCGGGTTTCTTTTCTTGAAAAAACAATCGCTGGTGTACGTGCTCTACGATGGCCGTGAGATTTGGGCGCGCCACGCCGGGGGCAAACCGCTCCCCAACGACGACCGCGCTCGCCCGGGAAGTTTTACGCCTGAGGCCCTGGTGCAAGCGCACGGGGTGGAGGTGCAATTCGAGGGGAGCAATGCCGAGGCCATCATATCGCAACTCAAACCCGATGGCAGCGAATTCAACTATTTTATTGGTAATGATCCCAGCCGCTGGGCGAGCGGAGCGGCGGGTTTTGGGGAAGTACTTTATAAAAATATGTACCCCAATATCGACTTCCGGATTTATGCCTATGATCTGACGATCAAATACGAGTTTATCGTCCATACCGGCGCGGACGCTTCCCGCATCAGGCTCAACTATTTGGGGGCCGACGGATTAGCAGTGAACGAAAGCGGTCAGCTCGAAGTCGGAACCAGCGTGGGGCCTTTCAAAGAGGCGCGGCCTTATTCTTTTCAGGAAATTAACGGCCGGACGAAGGAGGTAACCGCCCGCTACGCACTGGAAGGGCAGCAAGTTCGCTTTGTACTGCCCGCTGATTATGACCACGCGCACGATCTCACCATTGACCCCGAACTTATTTTCTCCACCTACTCGGGATCGGCCTCTGACAACTGGGGTCACACCGCCACTTATGACGCCGAGGGGAACCTGTTCTCGGGCGGCACGGTCTTTGGCGGCAGGTTTCCGATCACCACCGGGGCCTTCCAGTTCCGATTTGCCGGGGAGGTGGATACGGGCATCATCAAGTATACTAAAGATGGTACCACACTTTTGTATTCTACATTTCTGGGCGGGGAAAATACCGATATTCCCAACAGCCTGATCGCCAATAGTCGAGGCGAGTTGTTTATTTATGGTACTACGGCTTCCCCAGATTTTGCCATAACAGGTGGTGCTTTTCAGCGAAAATTCGGCGGTGGCGCCAAAATAACGCCCATCAGCGGCTTAGAACTTACCAATGGCAGCGATATGTACATCGCCCGGCTGAGCGTCGACGGCAAGCGGTTGCTAGCCTCCACCTACCTCGGCGGTAGCGGGAACGACGCCCTCAGCAGCGTGGATGGTTTACAGATTAAAAACTACGGCGACACGTTCAGGGGCGAGATTGTTTTGGACAAAAACGAAAACGTGCTCGTAGCATCTTCCTCTAATTCTGTCAATTTTCCCCTGAAAAATGCCTACCAAACCAAATTGAAAGGCAAGCAGGATGGTACCATTTCCCAGCTATCGCCCGACCTCTCGACGCTGCAATGGAGTACCTACTTTGGCGGTGACGATTTTGATGCCGCTTTTGCCATCAAGGCCACGCCCGATGGCGACGTGTTCGTGACGGGACTAACCAAAAGTGGCGACTTGCCCGCTCAGACAGGTGCCTATCAAATGAAACTGAAAGGCGACGAGGATGCCTACATTGTCCATTTCAAGAATCAGCAGTTTCAGCAGGTCACGTATTTGGGCACCGATGCTGCCGAAGGGGCGTATTTGCTCGATCTCGATCCGGCCGGGAATGTGTACGTACTCGGGCTGTCGCGCGGGGCTTATCCGGTTTCGAAAGGGGTGTACAGCGATGCCAACAGCGGGCAGTTTATACACGCGTTCGATCCTAATTTGGCCAAAACTATTTTTTCAACTGTTATTGGGTCCAAAAGGGGCACGCCCGATATTTCGCCCACGGCCTTTTTGGTCAATGAGTGCGGCAACATCTACATCGCGGGCTGGGGCGGGGCGGTCAATACCGGCACCGAGTACAACTTGCAAAGCAGTACTTTCGGCATGGCTGTGACGCCCGATGCGCTGAAACCCACGACCAATGGCAGCAATTTTTACATTGCCATTCTGGAAGCCGGGGCGAAGTCGCTGCTCTATGCTACCTACTTCGGAAGCGTCAGTTCGACCAACGAGGCGCTCAACCGAGGCGACCACGTGGACGGCGGCACGAGCCGATTCGACAAGAACGGCGTGATCTACCACGCCACTTGCGCCTGCGGGGGCACCCGCTTTCCGACGACGCCGAAAGCCTGGTCGAACACGAACCAGAGCAACAACTGCAACAACGCGGCTTTCAAAATCGACATCGACCGCTTGCAGGCGTCCTTCGACGTGTACGAGGGTGCTAAAAAAGACGTGACTTTCGGCTGCGTGCCGCTCAAACTCAACTTTCTCAACACCAGCCAGGGCGGGGTCGATTACATTTGGGATGTGAACGGGGGCGGTTTCTCGCGGGATAAAATTCAGTCGGAATATACTTTTGACAAACCCGGCGAGTACACCGTAACGCTACGCGCTTTTAATCGCCTGACGTGCAAGAAAGTGGACTTGGCTACGCGCAAAATTGTAGTGGGTAGCCTGGATGTCGTGACCAGGGGCGATACGACCGTCTGCCAAAACGCATCCGTGCCCTTATCAGTGAAGGGTGGTGCGGAATACACCTGGACGCCCAACGCGGGCGTGGATAACCCCAAAAGCGCCACGCCAACGGTCAAAGTGAAGGAGACGACCGAGTTCAACGTGGAAGTGAAAGACCCGGTTTCGGGTTGTGTGGTGAATAGAAAGGTAAAAGTGACGATTGACGATAGCAAGCCGGACTTCCTGGTCGGCAGCGACGCCACGATTTGCCCCGGCCAATCGGCCCCGCTGACCGCGTCGGGCGGCGCGCTCCGCTACCGCTGGCTGGCCGACCCGACGCTCAGCGACAGCGTGGGCGGCAAGGTTACGGCCACGCCTGCCGTCACGACGACTTACACCGTAGAAGCCGAATACGGTGACGGCTGCAAGCCCAAAAAGACGGTGAGAATCACGGTAGAAAACAACAAGCCCGATTTCAACGTGACGCCCGCATTGCTGGTCTGCGCCGGAGTCAAAGCCGAACTTCGCGCCTCGGGGGCGGCTACCAATTTTGTTTGGAAAGGCGACTCCACGCTCAATCCCACCACGGGCCCGGCGGTAACGGTGTCGCCCGCCTTTACGACGACCTACACCGTGCAGGCGCAATACGCCGACGGCTGCAAACCCGAAAAACAGGTTATCGTGACCGTCGACCGCGCCCATGAGCCGCTTTTCGACATCGTACAATCAGGAACGGCCTGCGGCGAGCCCGCGAAATTCCAATTCGTTAACCGCACCCGCGCGGCGACTCGCTACGAGTGGAACGTCGGTGCGGGACCGATGGCCACCAGTACCGACATCAAAGACCGATCCTACGAACGCTCGGGTGAATACGTAGTCTCGCTCACGGCTTACAACCAGGCAGGTTGTGCCCTCACGGTTGCAAAAACACTGAACGCGCCGCCCCCGATGGTACTGGCCAACGTCATCACGCCCAATGGCGATGGCAAGAACGATACGTTCGTGGTACCCTTACCGGGTAGTTCTTTACAGGTTTTCAACCGTTGGGGAAAGGAAGTTTTTAAAGCCAGCGACTACCAGAACAATTGGGGCAAAGGCACGACCAACGGAAACTATTTTTACGAAGTAATCACCCCCCAGGGCAGCCGCTGCAAAGGTTGGGTACAGGTGTTAGAGTAGAAACTCAATTCCGCATATCCAATCCCCACGATAATTTACTGCGGAGGGTATTGAAAAAATTATCTTCCAGCATTTTGATGAGCCGGGCCGCGAAAGGGGCTTTGCGTACCGTGAAACGCACCGAAGAGTCCACGACATGGGAGCGTGAATCGAGCGAAACCATAAAGTTGTTACTGCGACTTTTAACCTCAAAAGCCAGCACGGCGGTGTCTTCCACCACGAGCGGCCGAACGTTGAGGTTGTGCGGGCTCACGGGTGTCAGGATGAAGTTCTGTGCGTTGGGTACCAGCACCGGACCGCCGCAACTGAGCGAGTAGCCCGTCGAACCCGTCGGCGTCGAGACGATCAGCCCGTCGGCCCAGTACGAGTTCAGGAATTCCCCGTTGAGGTAGGAATGCACCGTAATCATCGAGGACGTATCGGTTTTGGTGATCGTGAAATCATTTAAGCCAAAACTCTGTCCGTCAAATACGTCCGTATCTGATTCGGTAAAAAGCATCGACCGCTCGTCGATTTGGTATTGGCCTTCTTTGAGGGCCTCGATCATGTCGGCGATACGCTCGGGCGACACTGTCGCCAGAAATCCCAGCCGTCCCACATTGATGCCCACGACGGGAATTTGCCGCGCGCCTACCAGCGAAACCGCTTCCAGCAAAGTACCGTCCCCACCCAGGCTGGCGATGAGTCGGGCATCGAACAGGTCGTCGGCGGAGGTGTAGGTCAGTTCGGAATAGTGCGCCACGCCCATCGCATCCAGAAACTCCCGAAACGGCAGGTAAAGCTGCGTCTCGACCTGGCGGGCCCGTATTTCGTCGAACATCGACTGGATGTAGGGACGGGCTGATTCTGAGAAGGAGCGTCCGTGCACGGCGATTTTCATGCGGCAGGTAGGGGTTGGGCGGCGAAAGGTTGTCGAAAGATAGCGGGGCAAAGGCAATTATCAAATTCCGGCGGTGGAGATTCCCAAGTCAAATGTTGGTATAACTAAGCTCATAGCTATTGGCTACATTATGTGTATTCTGGTTAGGAGGACGAGCAAGCAAAGATTTTGAGATAAAATTAAGAAAAAATTGCACCCTCAATAGGGCTCACTGATTTTTTGGAACATTCGTTCCGGTGAGGTAGTTGTTATGTGGAATCATGTGAAAGCGCTCCTGCTTCGGAAGCGCTTTTTTATTTATCCATAAAAAGCAACTACTCACAAAGTATGAACAACGAACAACCTCTATTGCAGCCTTATACCAGCAAAAACCTGTCCCTTCGCAACCGCGTGGTGATGGCCCCCATGACCCGGAGCCGTGCCGATAACGACGGGAAAGTACCTACCGCTGATTTGCAGGGCGTGTACTACCAGCAGCGCGCCAGCGCCGGACTCATCATCACGGAGGGCTCTCAGGTATCGGAGCAAGCCGTGGGCTACATCAACACGCCGGGCATCCATACCGACGCGCAGGTGGCAGGCTGGAGGAAAGTGACCCATATGGTTCATGAGGATGGCGGCAAAATTTTCATTCAACTGTGGCACGTGGGCCGCATCTCGCACCCCGATTTTCACGACGGTACGTTGCCTTTGGCTCCCTCGGCGCTCAATCCCGACTCCAAGGCGTTTACGCCACAGGGGTTCAAGGATACCGTCACGCCCCAAGCCATGACTTTGGAGGACATCGAGCAGACCATCCTGGATTTTGCCAATGCGGCTAAAAATGCTGTAGCGGCGGGCTTTGATGGCGTCGAGATTCATGCTTCCAACGGTTACCTCTTCCACCAATTTTTCAATGGTACCTCCAACCACCGGACGGATGCGTATGGCGGTAGCATCGAGAAGCGGGCGCGTTTTCTGTTTGACGTGCTGGAAGCGGTGAAGAAGGAAATTCCCGAGGGAAAAATTGGTGTGCGGCTGAACCCGTCGCTCAACGGCGTTTTCGGGATGATGATGGACGAAGAAACCATTCCGACTTTCGACTACATTATCGGAAAGCTCAACGACTACGATCTGGCGTATCTGCATTTGTCCGAACCCTTCACCGATGTATCGGAGATTTCGTACGCCGAGCCCCATATCGCCAAACGCTACCGGCCGATCTACAAAGGTACGTTGATGATCAACAGCGGGTTCGATCAGGAAAAAGGCAACGCTGTCATCGAGCGCGGCGACGCCGACTTGGTATCGTTCGGCAAGCTATACGTCTCGAATCCTGATTTGGTAGAGCGCTTCGCCAACAACCTGCCGATGGCCGATTGGGACAAAGACACGTTTTACACGCCCGGCGAAAAAGGCTTCACGGATTACGCGACGGTGGAGGCAGAGAAGGTATAATTGAGAGTAGAAAGGGGGAAAGGAGAATGGTTTTTGATAACCTTTCATCCTTTCCTCCCTTTTTCCTTTCCTCCTCTATTCTATAACTTTGGCTCCCAACCTGGCTGGTATTCCCGGTCCCAGTACTTCATGGCTTTTTTGTCCATGATCTTGCCATTGTTGGGGTCCACGTCGAGCGGCTGTCCGCCCGTGCGATAGGCAATGTTGGCTAAGTGGCACAGATGCACACTCTTGGCACCTTCGGCAATGGGTGAATTCTGCTTAACGGTACCGCGCACGGCATCGAAGAAGTTGACGACGTGAAGCGTGGTCATGTCACCGCCGCCGCCCAGGGCCGTGCCCGCTTCGTTGCCTTTGGAATCGTTGCTTTTAATCATTTTGCCGTTGCGGTCGTAGAGCTTATAACCGTTCCGGTCAACGTACACATTGCCCTCGGTGCCGAAAATCAAGGTACCCCGGTCGCTGCCATAGGTGTTGTAGCCGTTGCGGCTTTGGCCCTGCCACTGAATTATTTTATCACCCGGAAAGCGGAAAGTCGCTTCCATTGTGTCGTACATTTCCCAACCATCGTTGGGGAAGTAGCGCTTACCGGCCACGATTGCCACATGCTCGGG
>JBBSSJ010000196.1:0-9073 GCA_038242095.1 Cytophagales bacterium | reverse complement strand
AGCGCCTGCACCGATGCGCAGTTGCCCTTGCCAAAAAAGCCCAGATTCATGGGATATTCGTCGGCGGCTTCGAGCATTTTCTGGATGTTCCACTTTCCGGGCGTAATCGTGGTGGCACTCGTGCCATCGTTTGGTCCGGTACCGCCGCCGATCATTGTCGTGATGCCACTGTAAAGGGCCGCATCGATTTGCTGCGGACAGATAAAGTGAATGTGCGAGTCGATACCGCCGGCCGTTACGATGTACCCGTTGCCGCCGTGCACTTCCGTCGAGGCACCGATCACCAAATTGGGGTCCACGCCATCCATCGTATCAGGATTGCCCGCTTTCCCGATGCCCACGATCTTACCGTCGCGGATGCCAATATCGCCTTTTACGATTCCCCAATGGTCGATGACGATGGCCCCCGTGATGCAGAGGTCCAACACGCCCCCGTTTCGTTGCGCCGTGGCTGATTGCCCCATGCCGTCCCGCACGGTTTTTCCACCGCCAAACTTTACTTCATCTCCGTAAACGGCATAATCTTTCTCAATCTCGATGATGAGTTCAGTATCCCCCAGGCGGATTTTGTCGCCGGTCGTGGGGCCTAAAAGATTCGCATATTTTTCCCGGCTTATTTTCAGACTCATTATTTCGTTGTTTTAAAGTTTAACAGATCGGCTTTTTCCAGCGCTAATTGTTTGTTCAGGGGGCGGGTGGTATCGCCGTTCACCAGATTATTGATGCCCATAGCCCGGCGGGCACCACCCAGTGCTACCAATTGCACCTCTTTTTCCTCCCCCGGCTCGAAACGCACGGCGGTACCGGCGGCAATGTTCAGCCGCATTCCAAAGGCGTCTGCCCGCTTGAAGGACATGGCTTTGTTTATCTCAAAAAAATGAAAGTGTGAGCCAATCTGTACCGGTCGGTCACCGGTGTTGGTCACCTTGACGCTGACGGTTTCACGCCCTTCGTTACAAATGATATCGCCTTTTTTGACGAAAATTTCTCCTGGTATCATGATTGATGGGGTTTAGATTATCGAATGGGATCGTGCACGGTCACCAATTTGGTTCCGTCGGGAAAAGTAGCCTCCACCTGAATGTCGTGAATCATTTCCGGCACGCCTTCCATGACCTCCTCGCGGGTGAGCACGCTGGCGCCCGCCTGCATCAGTTCGGCCACGGATCTGCCATCCCGGGCTCCTTCCATCACGTAGCTACTGATGAGGGCAATGGATTCGGGATAATTTAGTTTCAGGCCTCTGGCCTTTCTCTTTTCCGCCAGCTCACCGGCCAAGTGAAGCAGGAGCTTTTCGGTTTCTCTGGGAGTTAAATGCATATCTAGTAAGGATTTATGTTTTACGGATAAATTCGACTGGAAAATAGGGTCAGCTACGCCTAGAGCCATCGCAAAATGGGCAGCAAAACCAGGTATTTCTTTGGGGTTGGCAGCGCGTTAAGCCAAAGCAGAATGGGGTGCGCCATTACACGCTAAGAATAGTTGTCAGATCCCTTTCAGGCGTGAAGCAGGCAGCAACACGCTTGTTGGCCAACCGGAAAGAGTAACTGATCGAGCGCGCGCTTAATGCTGCCCACGCCAGCCTTAGGAGGGGATGATTAGGGCTTGGAACAGAATATACCTTGGCCGCGAATGGATCGTGACGGCGGGAGGTAGAACACTGAAATTTTGATGATTAGCCCAAAAGCAGGGGCTGAAAGATTGATGCGGGTCAAACAGCAGATTTGCTTGAGCAGGCGAGTATTTGGGCCTGGCTTTGAAGGGCTCCTCGGTTTCTTCCAGTAGAAGTGGCGCGTTCGCTGTCAGATGAGCTCCCATTTTGACTTTGTGCGCTAAGCCATCAGAACCAGGGGTATTTGAATGAACTGCGTCATGATGTTGCGCCGGACTGTTTTTTCCGATTATTATCAGAAAAAAAAAGATAAATCCCGTAATGATGCGTCTAATGCCCATATTCGCTACCGTATCTAAACCTTTCAAGTAGGTTTCGTTTCGCAAGGAAGCGCTATCCAATTAGATAAACAAGTGTACAGGGTGGTAAAAAACCAGTAGCGAACGTTGGAAGCGGGTCTCCGAGATTGATAACTGTCTGAATGATTTCCTTTTGACAACTTTTTAGAAGAATAGTACCAAACGCTTTTTAATCAAAATTTAATTTTGGGAAAGCCACCACGCTGTCCGCCAGCTAACCGACGCAAACTGGAACGTCCCGATGTGGATTTCAACAATTGGATAGTCAGAAAGCAAAAGGTCTTTCAGCAGTGCAGGTCCTCAATGGAGCAGAAATCTAGACCGCCGCAGTCGAGGTTTCCCGGGCGATTCTACGGATCGGGTAAGCCTGACCGGCGAGGGTGGAGGTGAGGTAAAACATCGCCGAATTTGCTCGGTGTTCACACCCTTCACTTCGATGGGAGAATTAGCAAATCGGCTTTCGAAAATAAGGCTCACTCCGCACCAGCATTGGCTGGGTTGCTGGGATGGCAAAAAAAAGGGTTGAAGGTACCTATTGTTGTATTTTGTTTGAAGCATGCTGAGAAAGGGGCTAATTTTACGCGCTGTGTTATGACAATGCCGCAGCATTGGGATTTAAGCCAGTATCCTACATTTCCCCACCATCCAAATGTCCAATCCGTTGAAAACCATATTCATGGGCACGCCCGAATTTGCCGTGCCCAGCTTACAAATATTGGTCGAAAATGGCTGCCAAGTGGTAGCTGTCATCACCGCGCCCGACCGTCCGGCAGGCCGGGGTCGAAAACTGACCGAATCACCCGTGAAGCAGTACGCCATGGCGCGGGGCATTCGGGTGCTGCAACCCGAGAAATTACGCAATCCCGATTTTCTGGCCGAACTTCGCGCGCTCGACGCTGACCTGCAAATTGTGGTGGCGTTCAGGATGTTGCCGGAAGTAGTGTGGGCGATGCCGGGCCGGGGTACCTTCAACCTGCACGCTTCGCTGCTGCCCGATTACCGCGGGGCAGCCCCGATCAACTGGGCGATTATGAACGGTGAAACCGAAACCGGGCTGACAACTTTTTTTATCGAAAAAGAAATCGACACCGGGAAAATTATTTTCCAGGAGAAGGAAACCATCACGCCCGACGACACGGCGGGTAGCCTATACGAGCGGCTGATGGCAAAAGGCGCGGCCCTGGTATTGCGCACGGTGCGGGCCATCGAAGCGGGCGACTATCCCCAAATTCCGCAACCACCGATGGGCGAAGGCAAGGAAGCGCCCAAGCTGTTTCGCGAAAATGGCGAAATCGACTGGCGGCGGCCCGCCGCCGAAATCCGTGACTTTGTGCGGGGGCTATCGCCCTATCCAGCGGCCTGGACCACGCTGAACGGCTTGAACTGCAAACTGTTTGCGGTGTCGGTTGAGGAACAAGGACTGCAAAAGGATGCCGCGATGCCTGGTACCCACCGCACCGATGGCAAGACATTCCTCCATTTTCGCGCCGCCGATGCCTGGGTGGTCGTGCACGATATTCAACTGGAAGGCAAGCGCCGACAGAAAATCGACGAATTGCTCCGTGGCCTCAAACTTTGAATACTATGCTCGTTTCCCTTATCGTTGCCGCCGCCGAAAATGGCGTGATTGGAAAAGACAACCAACTGCTCTGGCGACTGCCGGACGATCTGAAAAGATTCAAAAAACTGACGATGGGTTGCCCGATTATTATGGGGCGCAAGACCTACGAATCTATCGGAAAACCGCTACCGGGCCGGACCACCATCATCATTACCCGCTCGGCGGGCTTCCAGGTCGAGGGTGCGTGCACGGCCCATTCTGTCCAGGAAGCGCTGGAACTGGCGAGGGCTGCGCGCGCGGAGGAAGCGTTCATTATCGGTGGTGGTGAAATATACCGGGACGCGTTGGCGAAGCACCTGGTAGAAAAAATCTATTTAACCGAAGTGAGGGTAGATTTGGCGGGCGATACATACTTCGTTCTGCCTGATCCATCCCTTTGGCAAACATTCGCCGAGGTCGAACATGCCGCCGACGAACGCCACGCCTACAGCTTCCGCTTCGTAGATTTAGTACTTAAAAATGCTATTTAACTAACATTTATTGGATATAATCGTTAAGATTGGGCCACTATGTTTCCGAAAAACCAAGGATGAACGCTACTTTACACACCAAAACCAAGACCAAGACGATTAAATTGGAACTCAATACGGCCGTCGTGGACGACCGGCCCGTATACGTTTCGGGTAATTTTTGCGACTGGAACATCGATTCCGAACGCTTCAAAATGACCTGCTCGGCTCCGGGTCAGTATGAATACACCTTTCCGGCTGATCTGGAATTACCCGATACGCTGGAGTACAAATACACCAAGGGCGGCTGGGATCAGGTCGAGCTGAACGACGAGGGGAACGCGCCCGCCAACCGAACCACCGATCGTCAGAAGCAAAAAGTGGTGCATGATTTTGTGCCGCATTGGCGACGGGATGGTATTTCGGCGCATGAAGCTTTGATGCCGATCATTGAGTTGCTTTCTGACCGTTACGTTGTGCCGCAACTCGCCACCAACCGCCGGATTCAGGTGCTGCTCCCGCACAACTACTACGAGCAGCCCAACCGCCACTATCCGGTGCTGTACCTTACCGACGCCCAAAACCTCTTCGGGGCGGGCTCGTCCTATGGCAATTGGAACATCGACCGTAAACTAGCCGTGCTCGCGGCGCGTGGGCGCGCCGATGTGATTATCGTGGCTATCGACCACGGCAACAAAGAACGCATCCGGGAGTTTTCGCCCTACGATGTACCGCGCCACGGCAAGGGAAAGGGAAGGGAGTTCCTGCGATTTATCACTACAACGCTCAAAACAGAAATCGACCAAAAATACCGCACGCTGCCCGACCGCCTGCATACGGGCATCGGCGGTAGTTCGCTGGGGGGACTACTGGCCGCCTACGCTGGCCTGATGCACCCGGACATATTCAGTAAGCTCATGGTTTTTTCGCCCTCGCTCTGGCTATCTCCGCGCATATATTTCGACGCGGTGCATTTCTTCGAGCCCTTCGAGACCCGCATGTACCTCTACGGCGGTAACCGTGAAGGTGCCAACATGGTCAAGAACCTCGAATACCTTTACGAAACCCTTGAAAAGCAAGGCTATGGCTATGACCGCGTGCGGCTAAACCTCGAAGTCGATCCTTTTGGCAAGCACCACGAATCCCGCTGGGGCCGGGAGTTTCCAAAGGCGTTGGAGTGGCTTTATTATGAATGAGTGAATGATAGAATACCAGGCTTACAGTCCCTTTTATTCACTCACTCGCTCACCGCGCGGGCGGCCCCGTCAAAATTAAAGTATGAACTGACTCAAGTCCCGGTTCTGCACGAGCTTATTGAGCTTGTCTTCCACCATCGCTTTGTTAACGACGACGTACGAATTGGGCTTGATTTCGTCGGGAATGTCGAACATGAAATCGTTCAGCAACGAACTCATAACCGTTTGCAGTCGGCGCGCACCAATGTTCTCGACTTCGCTGTTCACCTCGAAGGCAATGCGGGCGATTTCTTTGATCGCATCATCCTCAAACTGCAAATCCACCTCTTCCGATCGCATCATGGCCTCATATTGCTTGGTGAGGGCATTTTTTGGCGTTTTCAGGATTTGGTAAAAATCGTCTTGCGTGAGGCTTTGCAGTTCTACCCGAATCGGGAAGCGGCCCTGCAACTCGGGAATCAGGTCGGATGGCTTGGAGACGTGAAATGCCCCGGCGGCAATGAACAGTACGTGATCCGTGTTGACGATCCCATGCTTGGTATTGACGGCACTGCCTTCCACGATAGGTAGCAAGTCACGCTGCACGCCCTCGCGGCTTACATCGGGCCCACCACCGCCGCTCGAACGGCTGGTCGCAACTTTGTCTATTTCGTCAATAAAGATAATGCCCAGGTTTTCTGCCTTACGGATCGCTTCCAACTTCACCTCATCCATATCGATGAGTTTGGAGGCTTCCTCTTCCAACAGCAGCACCTTGGCCTCCTCGACGGTTACTTTGCGCTTTTTTCCCCGGCGTGGCATCATATTGCCGATCATTTCCTGAATATTCATCATCGACACATCATCGATTGCGCCGCCGATCATACCTACGTTCGGGCCACCGCTTTGTGCCACTTCGATTTCAATTTTGCGGTTGTCGAGCTCACCGTTGCGGATTTTTTCGCGGAAGCGCTCGCGGGTCCGTTGGTTGAGTTCCTGGTCGCTATCCGGCATAGCGTCGCCAGCGTTGCCGTTCTCGAAACTTACACCCGCCGCAGCGGCATTACCGGCGTGGAGGGGCGGAATCAGAATATCCAGAATCGCATCTTCGACCAGCTGCTCGGCCCGGATTTTTACCTCCTCTTTCTTCTGGGCCTTCACCATACCCACGGCTTGCTCCACCAAGTCGCGGACCATGCTCTCAACATCGCGGCCCACGTAGCCTACTTCCGTAAATTTGGAAGCTTCTACTTTCACAAAGGGTGCGTCGGCAATCTTGGCAAGCCGCCGGGCAATTTCGGTCTTACCAACGCCCGTCGCCCCAATCATCAGAATGTTATTAGGAATAATATCGGCCTGAATTTCTTTCGGACTGTTCATCCGCCGCCAGCGATTCCGCAGCGCGATGGCCACGTTGCGCTTGGCGTCGTGTTGTCCTATAATGTATTGATCCAACTCGGCAACGATCTGCCGGGGCGTGAGTTTATCTAGGTGTTCTGTCATGTTTAGTGGCTATCGGCCGTCAGCACTCGGCTGATGGCATTTTTATAGGTAAAGAAAGGTCATACCAAAACAACCATACCCAACACAAAAACCAGTCATTTTTGCAGCCCCAGGTTCACGCTGAATGTGTTTGCTGCCAGCCCGGTGGCAAATTGGTTGCGGCCGTAGCTGATTTCAAAGCGCTTGATTCTAAGCCAGGCCCCAAAGAAGATTCCCGAAAAGCCGCCCTGATTCTGCAATCGCAATTCCTGCCTTTGCAAATGATCGTAGCCTGCCATGAGTCGGAAATTTGGGTGGATCAGAATCTCGGTACCCAGCGTGAGGTGTCGCAGCAGTTTTTCCTGTATTGCCACCTTGCGAGGAATGCGGTTGCCGTTGGCGTCGAAGTCGAAGAAAAGTGCCGGATCGTTGTAGACCTGATCGAAGGCGTTGAGGTGGTGCGCCGTGAGCGATAGCCGCAGCGGCAGGTACTCCGGCTTGAAGGTTACGCCCAGCCTGACATCGAAGGGAAGGGGCGGAACGGTGCCGCCACCGTAGTTTTGGCGCAGAAAGCCCAGATTTTTCACGACAAAACCGGCAGTAAGATCGCGTTCGGGATGCCTGAATACCGCTCCCCAGTCCAGCGCCAGGCCCCATAGCCGGTAGCTTTCCACCGATGAGCCCACCATTTTGATCGCCCCGCCGATGGTAATATTCTGGATCGTATTCCCGTAACCCATCGACAGTGCGTAGTCCGCCGCTCGGAATTCCCCGATGAGGTTGCCCGCGTCGTCGGTTTGCGGCAGCGTGCCGTAGTCGAGGTATTGCATGCCTACCGCCCAGGTACCTTTCATTTTTTTTAGTCCAAAACCGTAGGCCAAATTCAAAAAGCGCGTGTCAGCCAGGTAAGGCGTGAGCGAGAGCGCGAGACTTTGTTTTTTCGTACTATCTAATAAGGCAGGATTTTGAATAAATAACGTGGCCTCCGCTCCCGGCAACGTAAGGTGCCGGCTACCGATCGCCCCCAGCCGGGCATTGGCCGGAAGTTGGAGGAAGCTCAGGCCGCTTCGCCCACCCGTCGGTTGCGCAATCGCTGCTGCGCCAATGAGCATGAGCGTGACGCCAATCAGCGCTTTTTTGAAAAAACTTCTTCCTGCCCTCATAAATTCAATAAATTGCCGCGGATTGCGCGCCTTATGTAAAGGCGCGTGTTGGGTAAAAGTATAAATAAAAGCATGAAAACGTCAGCCGCGGCCACCAGCCGCAACGAAACACTGGACCGCAAAAACGCCGAAGCCCTGCTGGGTGGCGGTGAAAACCGTATCGACGCGCAGCACAAAAAGGGGAAACTCACCGCCCGCGAGCGGATTGGTTTGCTGCTCGACGAGGGTTCGTTTGAAGAAATCGGCAAATTTGTCACGCACCGAGCCAAAGATTTCGGGCTCGATAAAGAGCATTACCTCGGCGACGGGGTGGTGACGGGCTTCGGTATAGTAGCCGGGCGACTGACCTATGTTTTTGCGCAGGATTTTACCGTGTTTGGTGGCTCCCTATCCGAAACCCACGCCGAGAAAATCATTCGCCTGATGGATCTCGCCATGGAAAACGGCGCACCCATCGTAGGCCTGAACGACTCGGGCGGGGCTCGCATTCAGGAGGGCGTGGTGTCGCTGGCGGGCTATGCCGATATTTTTTACAAAAATACGCTGGCCTCAGGCGTCATTCCGCAGATTTCGGCGGTGATGGGCCCGTGTGCGGGTGGCGCGGTGTACTCCCCAGCCATCACCGACTTCATTATGATGGTCGAGAATACCAGTTATATGTTTGTGACGGGGCCCAACGTGGTTAAGACAGTAACGCATGAGGACGTGACTTCCGAGGAACTCGGCGGGGCCATGGCCCACGCCACCAAGTCGGGCGTGACGCATTTTGTGGCCGCTAACGAAGTGCAGTGCATCGAGTACCTGAAAAAGTTACTGAGCTACATTCCCCAAAATTGTGAGGATGCCGTGCCGCCGCTGCCCTACGCGCCCGCCAACGAGTCGCGCGCCAAGCTGCAAAACATCATTCCCGAAAATCCCAACCAACCCTATGACATCCGGGAGGTGATCGAGGAATTGGCCGATGCCGACAGTTTTTTTGAAGTACATAAGTACTTCGCCGAAAACATCGTGGTGGGCTTTGCCCGGCTGGCGGGCCGCAGCATTGGCATCGTGGCCAACCAACCCGCCGTTTTGGCCGGGGTACTGGACATCGATGCGAGCCGGAAAGCCGCCCGTTTCGTGCGTTTTTGCGATAGTTTCAACGTACCGCTGCTGGTGCTGGAAGATGTCCCCGGTTTCCTGCCTGGCACCGATCAGGAGTGGAACGCCATT
>JBBSSJ010000195.1:0-9079 GCA_038242095.1 Cytophagales bacterium | reverse complement strand
TTTTACGCCAAACACGGCGGTAAGACGGTCATCATGGCGCGGTTTATTCCGATCATTCGTACGGTGGCCCCTTTCGTAGCCGGGGCGGGCAGCATGAAATATCCGACTTACATTATCTACTGCATCATCGGCGCTTTGCTGTGGGTGCCCACGCTAACGCTGCTGGGCTACTTTTTTGGAAACATTACCTTTGTCAAAAATAACTTTGAGCTGGTCATTTTCGGCATCATTGGCTTGTCGGTTTTACCCGTTCTGTGGGGAGTCGCCAAGGCCAAATTTTTCACGCCAAAAACGGCTTGATTTTACCAAAAAACCTACTATTTAAAAACCCCGATTCCATCAGGACGGGGTTTTTATTGTTAATTGAGTACTCAACACGATACATATGAATTTATACGGACTCATAGGAAATCCACTAACGCACTCTTTCTCGAAGCGCTATTTCACTGAAAAGTTTGAGCGTGAGGGCATTACGGACAGTCGCTA
Organism: Cytophagales bacterium; assembly: GCA_038242095.1. Classification (GTDB taxonomy): domain Bacteria; phylum Bacteroidota; class Bacteroidia; order Cytophagales; family Spirosomataceae; genus Persicitalea. The sequence continues at coordinate 8,593 of JBBSSJ010000195.1, read as the reverse complement.
TGACCTTTTCCCGCTTGATAATATTGACGAACTACCCGCCCTGCTGGCCCTGCACCCCAATTTGCGCGGCTTGAACGTTACGATTCCGTTCAAGCAGGCGGTCATCCCGTATCTCGACAGCCTCGATGAGCATTCGGCGGCGCGAATTGGCGCGGTCAACACCATCAAGCTGTTTGCCGATGGCTCCACGAAAGGGTTCAATACCGACTATTACGGCTTTCGGCAATCAATTTATGAGTGGTTTGATCGGCGCGGCGAGAAGTGCCAGGGCATCAAGGCCCTCGTGCTGGGCAACGGCGGCGCGGCCAAGGCTGTCATGGCCGCTTTGGCGGATCTTGACGCGGATCCGCAACTCGTTTCCCGAAAAAAGAGCAAGGGAATCCTGACTTACGAAGACCTCACAGAACAAGTCATGGCCGACCATCGGCTGATCGTGAACACTACACCGCTGGGCATGTATCCTAAGGTCGAGAGTTTTCCGGCGATTCCCTATCAATGGGTGGGGAGACATCATTTTCTCTACGATTTGGTGTATAATCCGCTCAGTACGCTATTCCTGCAAAAGGGTGCCATGCAAAAAGCAGCCATTCATAACGGATTGAAAATGCTGCAATTGCAGGCCGAAGAAGCCTGGAAAATTTGGACTGTAGAAGGAGATTTATGGAACCGATGATTCTCACAAACGCCACACTTTACACCGGCGACGCCGTGCTGAACGGTTACGCCCTGTGGCTGGAAGCCGGAAAAATCCGGGCTATCCTACCCGAAACTGAACTACCCCAGGGCATCCCAACCCGCAATATGGCGGGCGCGTGGCTGGTGCCGGGCTTCGTGGATTTTCAACTTTACGGTGGAAACTCGGGCTTCTTGACGCGTGATGGCTCGCTGGAAGCGCTCATCAATATGTACGAAACGCACCGGCAGGACGGCACCACGACGATCGTCCCGACGGTGTATTCCACCACAAAAGAGCGGATTTTGGCGGCGGTCGAGGCCATCAAAGCGTATTGGCAGGAAGGCCGTTCCGGCGTGGCAGGGCTGCACGTGGAGGGGCCTTTCCTAAATCAGGCCAAGCGCGGCGCGCACAGCGAAAAAATGGTACGTCTGCCGAGTGGTCACGAAATCAACGAATTGATCGAGAAAGGGAAAGACGTCATTAAGGTGATGACCATCGCACCCGAATGCTTTGACTACGACCTGCTCGCGCTGTTGAAAACAACCGGTTGGGCCATCGCCGCCGGACACACTAACGCGACCTCGGTGCAAATGAATGCATTCTTCGACCACGGCTTCCACCTCGCCACGCACCTCTACAACGCTATGCGGTGTATGGAAAGCCGGGAATTGGGCGTAGTTGGTACGATCTTCGACCGCAACGATGTTCATGTAAGTTTGATTGCCGACGGGCACCACTGTGATTTCGGCGCCATTCGCATCGCCAAGCGATTATTGGGAGAGCGCCTTTTCCTGATTTCAGACGCAACTTTTGCCAAGTACGAAGGTACCCGTTTCGAGTTCGAGGGCTTCATTACCAACTACGACGGAGAGCGTTTCACTAACGACGAAGGGCTATTGGCAGGCTCGTGCATTACATTACTCGACGCCGTCAGGAATTGCATCACGAAAGTGGGGATCGCGCCCGAGGAAACATTCAGGATGGCAAGCGCCTACCCGGCCCGGCAACTGGGCATGGACGATCGCATTGGGTACCTTCGCCCCGGCTACGCGGCTGATGTCGTAGCCCTTTCCCCGGAATTGGAGATAATTGATGTTTGGTCGGCCTGACGTTCTATACCGCTGACAGCCAATTCCATTGCGGGTTTCAACCGCTGACAGCGGTGGCTACTGCTGATAATAGGTCCAAAAATCGCCATCTATTATTTCCGTACCTACCAATGTCTCCGCCACCATCGGGGCCCTTATTCCACTCCCCACGCGTTGCGGACTTTGGCATCTTCGGATTTCATCCCAAAGCTTGGCTTTAATAAAAGACGCCAATACGCGCGCGCCGCCTTCCACGAGTAGCGACTGAATCTTACGATTATGCAGGTCGGCCAGGATTTGGGTTAACTCATTCTCGCCTTCTATGATTTTAGAAAAAGCCACCGCCGGCTCGGCTCCGTAGCGTTCAGGTACTTCGGGCGCGTCTGTTTTATTTTTATAATTGTAAATAATCGTCGGTTGGCTTTTGTCAAAAACGTGCAAAGACTTGGGCAACGTAAGCTGGCGGTCCAGCACGATCCTAACAGGATTATGGCCCGACCAACGCCGGACATTCAGGCGGGGATTGTCGTTAATCGCCGTCATCCGACCGACCAAAATGGCGTCCTCCTCGCTACGCCAGCGGTGGACCATTTGGGAAGAATACGCATTACTGATTTGCAGCGGTTCTCCCCCTTTCGCCGCGATGAAACCGTCAGCCGTTTCGGCCCATTTCAGAATAATGTAAGGCCGTTTTTTTTCAAAAAAAGTAAAGAAACGCCGGTTCAATTCCCGGCCGGCTTCCGCCAAAACGCCGCTTTCCACGCTGATTCCGGCTTCCTCTAACCGCGCCAATCCGCGTCCGGCGACTAACGGATTAGGATCGACATTGGCGACAACGACGTGATTGATTTTGTTTTCGATAAGCAGGTCGGCGCAAGGCGGCGTCTTGCCGTAGTGCGAGCAGGGTTCGAGCGTGACGTAGGCCGTGGCGGCGGAAAGTTTGCCTGCGTGGCCACGCACGATAGCATCCTGAACGGCGTTTACCTCGGCGTGCGGACCACCGTAGTACCGGTGCCAGCCTTCGCCAATAATTTTGCCTTGCGCAACTAATACGCAGCCTACCATCGGATTGGGGCTTACCTGTCCCCGACCGTACTCGGCCAGTTGCAGGGCGCGTTGCATAAAATGGGCATCGTCGTTCATTGCGTGAAGGTACGGCAGGTACGCGGCATTCCTTTTCAAGGCTAAATCTAAACCACTTCTGAAGGTACGGGCGATAAAGCAACCGTCAGCATTTTGGGTAGAATTTGGGCTTTGACCCGCGAAACCTTGTCGATAAATTCGCCGTCAATCTGGAATAGCATTTTCTTGTCGAGACACTCGACTTCGGCTTTGGTGGTGCTCACGGTTTTAACGACCTCGGGATCGAGCTCAGTGTTGCCCGCAATGAGCTTGGTCAGTTCCAGAATATCAAATCGCGTCGCGACGACGACCTCGAACTTGCCGTCGCACATGTTACCGTCAGGATTGACGACCACGCCCGTGCCATACATCGTGGCGTTGGCCAGAATCACCATCGTGGCGTCGGTCTCGAAGGTTTCGGTGTCGGTCGTTACGCGTACCCGGAACAGCTCGTGCTCGGCTAGGGTACGCACTACTTCTTTGGCGTAGCCCCACTTGCCGTGGCTATCGTTCTCTTCGTAGTTTTTAACCAGCCGGGCGTTCAGCCCCAAATCGCTTAGGTGCAAGCCAAGACGACCGTTGATAAGCATGCCGTCCAGACAACTCGTGTGCTCCCCAAGCGCGACGTCGAGGGCTTCGTCCAAATCAGTGGGCAGGCCCAAGTTGGTCGACAGGCCGTTGGCCGAGCCCACGGGCAAAAAGCCCGTTACCACGGCAAGGTCACGCCCGCGCAGCAGATCGGCGATTTGGGTAATCGTACCGTCGCCACCCGCGATCAGGACGCGGTCGGGGCCAAAGTCGGTGAGTAGTTTTTCGATTTCCCGCCGGTCATTTTCTCCATCAGTCTGGTAAATTTTCAGCGTAAAACCACTTTCGTCGGCCCTTTCGCGCACTTTATCGATCAACTCGGTCTTGTCCTGACTGCCGCTTACCGGGTTGACCACCAGCAGTACTTTTTGGGGAATTGGCATAGGTTTGTTTACTTGAAGGGGAATTAATAAATGCAGGTCTATTTGATGAAATCTCACGAACTAAAACTGTACCGGGGCTACGCCAACAGCCGCGAACTGGTCGTATCAGGTCACGTATTCAGGAAGTACCCCGCCGCCCACGACCTCTACGACCGACAGGGTTTTCGTTACGTACGCTCAGTATTGCAGCTTTTTACCGTCAAAACGGTATCCAACGCCCTGGTACGCTTCAAATTGGGCGACATGGAAGCCGAAACACGTACGCTCTATGACGGGTATTTTCGCTTCGCGCTACCGCTCGCCGAGGCTATGCCCAGCGGCTGGCATGAGTTCGAAGTCACGCTGGACGACCACATCGACGGGCAGCCCGTCGCGCTTACCCGCCATGACCAACTGCTCGTGCCCAGCCACGGCGGCTACACGATCATTTCCGATATTGACGATACTTTTCTGGTTTCGTACAGCGGGCAGGTTCTCAAGAAACTTTTCGTCATGCTGACACGCAACGTGGAGGCCCGTAAACCATTCGAGGATGTGGTGAAGCATTACCAGTTGCTGAGCATGGCCGGAAAATCGGGCGAGGCTTCGGGCAAAAATACCTTTTTTTACGTGTCGAGCAGCGAGTGGAACCTTTATGATTATATTGAACGATTCATTGAGCGGCAGGGCCTACCTAAGGCGGTTTTGAAACTCAAAAAAATCAAAGATAGCTTACTGGATTTTATGCGTACGGGTGGCGGCTCCCACCACCATAAACAGGAAAAAATTGAACACATCATTACGTTTTATCCACAACATACCTTTATCCTACTCGGCGACGATTCACAACAAGATCCCTATCTCTACGAAAATATTGTAAAGATTTACCCCAAAAATATTCGGGCGATTTATATTCGGCAAACGGAAAAAAGCAAGAAATCAGAGGTTAGCGATGTGATCAAAAACATTCAGAATCTTAGCGTAAGTACCTGCTACTTTTCGCACAGTGGTGAGGCCATCGCACATTCGGTGCGGGAGGGAATTATTTCGGAAGCAGCCCTGGCAGCGTTTGGGAAAGAAGAAGCTTTAAGTACTGACAAGTAAATATTTACGGCATGAAAACTACCTACAAATCCAAAATTGGCTTGGAATTGGCCATTCCGATTTCGCTGATTATAGGCGCTGCCCTGGTTTTTTCTGTGATTGAACAAAATTGGTCGAGTGTTATAACCCTTCTCATCGCTTCTGCTTTTGTCATTTACGTCTTCGGTAGTATTTCGTATATCGTCGAAAACAATGTATTGAATATCAAAGCTGGCTTTTTAATTAACAAAACCATCGACATCAAATCCATCGAATCGCTTACCGAAACCTGGAACCCGATCAGTTCACCGGCGGCTTCCATGGACCGTCTGGAAATAAAACATGATCAAAACGACCGCATTATAATTTCTCCTAAAAGAAAAAGAGAATTTATAGAGCATTTAAGATTGCTCAATCCTGCTATCCAAGTTAATCTGAGAAAATAACATCAGGACTATCTTTCGAATTAGTTTTGGGCAGAAAAAAAGCTTTTACCTGCCTTTCTATATTATATATAGCTGGCAAACCCGCCTTATTTACATCATTAACCATCTGCATGCACATTTCTCACATCATCAACGAATTGGGCGAAGACCGTCAGCACTACCATAACGCCGTCGCACCGCCAATTTATCAAACCAGCAATTTCGCCTTCGATTCTTTTGAGGCGCTGCGCAACGCTTTTGCCGACGAGCGGTCGGCCTACGTCTATACCCGCACCAAAAACCCGACGGTGCACATGCTGCAAAAAAAACTGGCCGCCCTGGATGGCGCTGAGGATGCGCTGGTATTCAATAGTGGCGCGTCGGCGATTTATGGAGCGGTAATGCCTTTTGTTGGCGCGGGCGATCACATTATCTCGGTAGAAAGACCCTACAATTCGGCCTGGCGTTTGTTCGAGGCGCAACTCCCTCGCTTCGGCATCACGACGAGTTACGTCGACGGTACCAAAATAGAAAACTTCGAGGCCGCCCTCCGCCCCGAAACCAAGCTTATTTTTTTGGAATCGCCCAGTACGCTTACGTTTGAATTGCAGGATTTGGCGGCAGTGGCGCGGCTCGCCCGAAGCCGCCAAATCATTACCGTCATCGATAACAGCTATTGTACCCCGATTTACCAAAAGCCGCTGTCGTTCGGCATCGATCTCAGTTTGCAATCGGCCACGAAGTACATTGGCGGCCACAGCGATACCATCGCCGGCGTGGTGACGGGCTCCAGATCGCTGATCGACAAGATTTTTATGGATCAAATCGTGATTGCAGGTACCCAACTGCCGCCTTTCGACGCCTGGCTACTGTTGCGCGGCCTCCGCACGCTGCCTATGCGGCTAGAGCGTATCACCCGCACGACGGCCGAAGTAGTGAAGTTCCTGAAAAACCACCCCAAAATCGAGCGCGTGATTTTTCCGTTCGACGATGATTTCCCGCAAATTGAACTCGCCCGCCAGCAAATGTCCGGCGCCTGCGGCCTGCTGACGGTGGTTCTGAAAGCCGACAGCCACGCCCGCATCGAGAAATTCACCTACGCCCTGAAACATTTTCTGGTAGCCGTTTCCTGGGGCGGCCACGAGTCGCTCATTCTGCCGCAAGCCGCCGGAATGCCCCCCGCCGACTTCGACGCTACCAACGAACGCCACCGTATGGCGAGGATCTACCTTGGCCTGGAAGATGCCGAATTGTTGATCAGTGATTTGGAGCAAGCGTTGTCGGGCGTGTAGGCATTTAGGCTAACTTATTCTGATTCAATAGCCTAAACAACTAAATCCCTGAACAAATAAACATTCCACTCTCACGGCTTCACCCCCTTCACATTCATTTCCAGGGAATAAAATCCCTTACTGGCGGTGATAAAAAGAGTGCTACGGTCCTTGCCGCCGAAGCAAACGTTGGCGGTCCAACCCTCGCCGGTAGGGATATTGAGCAGTTTTTTGGCGTCAGGACTATAAGCCGTGACGCCGTTGGCATTGGTGATGTAAATGTTGCCTCGATCGTCAACTGTCATGCCGTCGGAGCGTTCCTCGGCGATAAGTTTTCTATCCGTCAGTGAACCGTCCTTGTTGATTTTGAATCCGTACACCTTTCCGGCCCCGATGTCCGAGATGTAGAGCGTTTTGTTGTCCGGCGTACCAACGATGCCGTTGGGTTTGGTGTAGTCGCCGATAACGCGGGTAAGCTTTTTATGGTCTTTGCTCAGCCGGTACACACCCTGCACTTCCATCGGCTGCTCTTTGTGGCTCCACCAATCGCGCTGGTAGAACGGATCGGTAATGTAAGCGCTGCCGTCGCGCATCACCCACACATCGTTGGGGCCGTTGAACCGTTTGCCTTCATATTCCTTCACGGCGACGGTTTCCTTCTTTTTATTTTTATCGATAATCCAAAGCTCGTTATCGGCGTCGGCGCACGACCAAAGGCGGTCTTTACTGTCGAAGAACATCCCGTTGGAGCGGCCCGAAGGCTGCATGTACACCGACATCTCTCCGTCGACGCTGTAACGCATGATGCGGTCGTTGGGCTGGTCGGTGAAATAGACATTCCCGGCAGCGTCGGCCGTAGGGCCTTCGGTGAAGGCAAATTCCCCGGAAATTTTCTGAAGCGCAGCGCCTTTTTTGATTAGGTCTGAATCATGAGGCGTGATAGGATCGTTAGTAGGAACGGACATGGCGATCAGATAGGTTAGAAAGTGAATGAAGTACATGGCGGGTTGGTTCAGGAGGTAGACAGATAAGGTGACTTCATAAATTAATTTCCCCAAACAAAGCAGGCCACTGGGGAGTAATTACCTACATACAAGATAAAATTAATTTGCAGGTTTCAAAGGCCATTTAGGTAAAAAACTGATTCCTAGATGACTAAAATTCATTCAAAAATCAGGCATTTAATTTTAGAGCCAACCTATCCACCTAAATCACGCCAATAATTTATGTCTACCACTGCGCCTGCTATCGCCGACCTCCTGCCTGCTTTGGCTCCCCGCGAACTCGCAAAAATCAGGAAAGACCCCGAAAAAACCGCCGAAGCTGTGGGGTTGCACTACATAGATTGTAAAATCGCCATCGGCTTTACTCGTAAAAAGGCGGGAAAGGGATTTTACTACGTAGATGAAAAAGGCGCGCGTTGCCAGGATAAAAAGAAAACAGCCCGCATGAATGCTTTGGTGCTGCCGCCCGCCTGGCAAGACGTCTGGATTAGCAAAGACCCCAAGGCGCACCTGCAGGCGACGGGCACCGACGAGGCGGGGCGAAAGCAATACCGCTACCACGAGCACTGGAACCAGATCCGCAACCACACCAAGTACTTCAAACTACTGCGCTTCGCCAAAGCCCTGCCGACCCTTCGCGAGCAACTGCAGCACGACCTGCGTACCCACGGCGACTCCTGCGGTAAGACGACAGCAGTGGCGGTGAGTTTGATGGAAAAGACCTGCATCCGGGTGGGTAACCAACGGTATCGGGTTAAGAATGGCACTTCGGGCCTGACGACCCTCGACGCCCGCAACGTGCAGGTGAAAGGTACCACGATCAGGCTGAAATTTACGGGCAAGAAAAGCATCAAGCACGACATCAGCCTGCGCGACCGCTCGCTGGCGCGGCAATTGAAGCGCTACAAAGAAATGAAGGGCCCACGTCTGTTTCAGTACCTCGATGACGAAGGAAAACGCCACCCGCTGCGGGC
>JBBSSJ010000194.1:0-9156 GCA_038242095.1 Cytophagales bacterium | reverse complement strand
CGACGCCGAGGCGAAGAATGCCCCCGTGGCGGGCGCTCAGGACGTGGCGGCGTTGCGTCGGGAAATCGCGCTACTCACCAGGGCCGTCAACGAGATGAAGGAGAAAAGGGAATGAGGTGATTTCAGCCTTCGTCCGGGGTAGGGTAGTTGCGCCTTCGGTTTGGGCCGGTCGCGGAATCGGGGTGAATGGGCCGCTCGGAATTTTTTAGCTCCCTTTCCAGGAAATAATTGAGCGCCGTTCGCAACGTGGCGATGGCGGCGAGCTTGCCGATCTCGTCCCAGGTGGGCGCGATGGCCGTCGCCAGAATATCGGCCCCCAGCAGCAGTTCCAGCGCCACGGTAAGGGAGCTGCCAAAGCGGATGCGGAGGTCCTGGATGGTGCGGCTCGAATTGGAGCGGGCCACGTTCAACACATAATTATAGATAAACTGCAACAAAGCCACTGTGATGACGACAGCCGCCAGAATTTCGATGAAGCTGCTGAGGTACTTGGTTACGATTTCGGCGAGATCTTTCATAGCAAATTAGTTGTCATCGTCGTCGCCGATTGCCTTGGAGGAGAATTTACTGATCAGGATGCCTACCAGCACAACCGAGTAAAATTGCCCAACGATCCCGACAAAGGCGGTGATAAGCTTGAGGTAGTGGGCTTTAGGGGCTATGTCCCCAAAGCCAATGCTGGTAAGCGTGATGCTGTTGAAATACACCAAATCCATAAACACGGCGGCTTTACTTGAATCGTCTATCCCCGTAATTGCATCAAAATCTTGGTAAAGAAACGCCTGCATCAGGAAAACACTGATTTCAAGGAGTAAGAAATATCCGCAAATCGAAGCAGTAATCAGATCTTTGTTGATATATCCGGGTCGAATAAGAAACGATATAAGCTCCCGAAAGATATAGGAGAAAAACAGAACATAGGCAATGTTCAGGCTAAGCATGAAATAGGGAATCCGCCCAAAAAATGGCAGCGCAAGGGGCAAGCCGAGTACCACCACAAAAAGAACGTTTCGGATGGCCCGTTTCAAGCGACCAGTCTTGACAAAAATTCCGACACTAGCCACCCCCACGATCAGAATGTTGATCGGCCAAAGAATTTTGGTGTAAAATTCGGTGGCTTGATCGTCGACAAAAACGCCGATAAATAAATGCTGAATCAACGCAGCAAGCAGTACTTCGTATTTGTTGACGTGCAGCCAGGCAAGAATTTTTTTCATGCGGCGAAGGTAATTCTAATTCCGCATCCTGACGAGTTTCTCGTACTCCAGAATCGTAATCATGCTACCCTTCATCTCCACTAATCCCTCTTGCTTAAAATCTGAGAGCGTGCGGATGACGGTTTCAGTAGCCGTGCCGACGAGCGAGGCGATATCTTCGCGGGTAATGGCCATCGAGAAAGGCCGCGTTTTGTCGGCCTGATAGCGCTGGGCCAGCATGACGAGCGCCTCGGCCACGCGCTTGCGGACGGAGTTATAGGCCAGTTGCAGCAGCCGCTCCTCGCGCTCCTTCACCTCGTTGGAGAGCATCTTGATAAAACGTGACGACACCTCGCGGTTGCCTTGCAGCAGTTCAAAAAAATCTTCTTTTGGAATGATCGCCACCTCGGATTCTTCCAACGCCACGGCCGAATCCTGGTAGGGCGTTTCCTGTAACAAATCGACGTAGCCGAAAAAGTCGCCTTCCTTATACAAGTCCGTAATGAACTCCTTGCCGGATTCGTTGGCGCGGTAGGCTTTGATTTTTCCCCCGGTCAGAAAGAAGATTCCCGTCGGGAAACTACCTTCGGTATAGACGGTTTCTTTTTTGCGAAACGATTTGATTCGTTTCTCTTCCGTTAATTTGTGCAGCGCGTGTGTGGTACGGGCCGATACGCCGGCGCGGGCCCGATGGTCAGCGAGCCGCCCGTCTTCGAGCCCCGACTCCCGCATAAAAGCGTCCAAACCCTCGGCATTGCGGCTGAATCCGGCCCGCAACCGCTCGCTTTTTTGCAGCCGTATCTCCACGGCGTTAAGGAGCTCGACGTCGTCGTAGGGTTTGGTCAGGTAGTCGTCGGCGCCCATCGTCATGCCTTTGCGCTGATCGTTACGCTCGGCCTTGGCGGTCAGGAAAATAAACGGGACACTGGCCGTTTGGTCATCCTTGCCGAGCATGTGCAGCACGCCGTAGCCGTCGAGTTCGGGCATCATAATGTCGCAGATAATCAGGTCGGGCTGTTCCTGCTGCGCCAACTTCACGCCTTCCTTGCCATTGGTGGCGGTCACGACGTAATAAGCTGCCAGTTCCAGAATTTCGGCGGTATTTTCCCGCATTTCGGGATTGTCTTCGATGAGAAGTATCTTTTTCGGGCTCATAGCGGCGGGATTAGGCGTCGGCGGGGGCATGGTTGGGGAGTTTGACGAAGAAAGTCGTTCCCGTACCCGGTGCGCTTTTAAAGGAGATTTCACCGACCATCAGGTCGATGTATTTCTTGACAATATTAAGGCCCAACCCAGTTCCCTGGGCGTTGCCGGCATTATGGGCGCGGAAGAAGCGATCGAATACGTGCGGCTGGTCATTTTCGGGAATACCGATGCCCTGATCCTGAATTTCGAAATGAACACTCTCGTTTTCCACGCGGGTACGGAGGCGAATTTCGGTTTGTGGCCCGGAATACTTAATAGCATTCGTAAGCAGGTTAATCAGCACGTTGTGTACCAGATGTTGGTCTAGCCAGGCGTCCGCCGGGCCCTGGTGCTGGTAGTGAATTTGCTGCCCGCCTTTGCAAATGCCTTTCATTTCTTCCATCAATTCCTGACAGAACGCGGGCATATCCACCCGAACCGGAACGCTCTGTACGTGCCCTTCTTCGAGCTTGCCGATGGATAGGAAATCGTTCAAAATTTCGGTTAGGTTATTCACCGCCGATTTGATGCGTATCACGTGTTTCTGGCGCTTTTCATCCTCCTCCGTGAGTGGATAGCGACCGATTAAAGAAGCCGACGACAGGATAGTGGCCAGCGGGGTACGAAACTCGTGCGAGGCAATGGTCATGAACTGACTCTTCATATCGTTCAGTTCGCGCTCTTTCTCCAGCGCGCGGAGTGCCTCCATCTGTGATTCTTCCAGTTTTAGCAACGTTTCGGCCAGTTCCCGGGTGCGCTGCTCCACTCGCATTTCCAGTTCAGTATTTAGCTTCTGAATTTCACCATTGGCAGCCAGAATAGCACCCTCCTGCCTTTTTCGGTCTGTGATATCCACCACAAAGGCTACCACAAAATTGCCTTCGCTGGTCGAAAAAGGACTTAAACTCACCTCCACCGGAAACTCAGTACCATCGCTCTTGCGGGCAAAAAGATCCCGGTTGTGGCCCATACCGCGCGCACTGGGCTCCCCCATGTATTCATCGCGTTGCCGAATATGACCATGGGCCAAAGGAATTGGTATCAAAAGCTCAATTTTGTTTCCTACCAATTCATCTTCCTTGTAGCCAAAAAGCCGCTTCGCCTTCGGGTTGACCATCGCAATCGCGCCCACGCTGTCCACAACCACGATCCCCTCCGTCGCGTACTTGAAGAGCGAGTTGAGCATCTCAATATGCCGCATTATTTCTTCGGTATGTTTACTATATACTGCGAACATACTATTTTTTTTAAGGAGGTAGGGAGGAAGCAGGAAACGATGAAAGAAAAAAGGTCAGTTTTTTGAGGTGAGACAGGTCGAAAAATGAAATCTAAGTTCAAGTCCTTTAATCCCTTCCTCCTCATTCTAGACTGTAAGGCTAAAAACCTGTGTCTCGGGTTGTTTTTCCCAGAGGCGGGCGTCGAAGGCCATGCAGACGTTTCGGACGAAGTTCCGGCCTTCGGGGGTGACGCGTAGCTGGTAAGGTTTGATCTCTACCAGGCCGTCAGCTTCCATTTCTTCCAGACGGTTGATGGCCTCGTAAAGGGTTTTGCACTTTTCCTGTTCATTATGCCAGGTGGTCTCGAAGTTGCACATCAGGCGCTGGATGTGGCGGAGTAGAATAAGATCTTCCTCGGTCAGGACGTGGCCTTTGAAAAAGGGTAGCTCGTCATTTTTTAACCGCTTGTAGTATGCTTCGACGCCCTTTTCGTGGGCGTAGCCCCACCAGGCATCGCTGATGGCGGAAGTGCCCAGGCCGATCAGCAACGCGGTTTGGGTGTCGGTGTAGCCCATAAAATTGCGGTGAAGGCGCTTCTCGGCGAGAGCCTGGTACAAGCCATCAGTTTTGAGGGCAAAGTGATCCATACCGATGTCCTCGTAACCCGCCAGTTCCAGCGCGCCACGGCAGGTTTGATAAATCGCCATTTTTTTCATCGAATCGGGCAAGTCTTCCTCCGTGAAACGACGCTGGCCGGTCTTGATCCAGGGCACGTGGGCGTAACTGTAAAACGCGATGCGGTCGGGTCGGAGCTTGATAGCCTTAAAGATTGTCTCCGCCATCGAACATACTTTCTGCTGAGGCAGGCCGTACACGATGTCGTAGTTCACGGAGGTGTAGCCGATTTCCCGCGCCTTTTCGGTCAGGTGCTTCACCTGCTCGTAACTTTGGTGGCGGTTGATAATTTCCAGCACAATCGGGTTGAAATCCTGCACCCCGATGCTCACCCGGCGAAAGCCGACCTCGTAAAGCGCCTGTAAATGTTCGTCGGTGGTATTGCCGGGATGCGCCTCGAAGCTAAACTCGGCTTTGTTGTGAACCTGACAGCCATCCAGCAGGCGGGTAATCATTTCCTTCAAGCGCGCTGGACTGAAAAAAGTGGGCGTACCGCCACCGATGTGCAGCTCGCGGATGACGGGCGTTTCTTCGCCCAACGCTTTTTTGTACAATGCCCATTCTTTCACAATTGCTTCCAAATAAGGCCGCTCTACCTTATGATTCACCGTGATGCGGGTATTGCAACCGCAGTAGGTACACAAGCTTTCGCAAAACGGGATGTGAATGTAGAGGCTGATGCCGTGCCGACTATTGGTGGCGGCAAAGGTATCGTTCACCATTTCGCCCCAACGCTCGGTCGTGGGCGGAGTAGCATCCCAGTAGGGTACAGTCGGATAGCTGGTGTAGCGTGGGCCGGGTACGTTATATTTTTGCAGGAAGTCGTTCATTTTTTCCGTAGACTTTTAATAGGCAACAGTGATTGCTGCCAAAACTACCAAGTTGACTAAACCATAAAAATGACGAGCGTCAGAAATAGGCCTGATATTTTTGGCAACCGCATTGGTAGGGTCGGACAGGCGCACCGGCCAACCCAGGTGTTCGCCCGTCGCGCATCAGCCGGTGAACGACAGAAACTTTAACGCGCTACTACTTCACCATGACAAAGTGGTAATTCGACGGGTACACCTGATTGGGGAGAAAGCGCAGGAAATTCAATCAATAATCCGCGGCCCAGCAGCCAAATCCCGGCTACGGCCACCAAAATGGGTGTCAATCGGCGCATTTGGCTGCGCAATGCGGGGCTGAACCACTGCTTGAAGAAACCGACGGCCATCATTGCGGGCATCGTGCCCAGGCCAAAGGCGAACATATAGGCCGCTCCGCTGGCCGCACTACCCGTGGCGATGGAACTGATCAGGGCAAGGTACACCAACCCACAGGGCAGAAGCCCGTTGAGCATGCCCAGCGCGGCCCAGCCGTGAAATTTTTTGCTGCGAAGTTGCGCCGCCATGCGGCTTTTCAACTGACCGACTCCCTTTTGCCAAAAAGGTGGCGTCTTTAAAACGTGATCCAGGCGCGCGGGCCACAGGACGTAAAGCAGCATCGCCGCCCCAGCTGCCATGGACAAGTACCGCAGGTACCCCATCCACAGCACCGCTCCGCCCAAGGCCCCGATTCCCGCGCCCAACAAGGCATACGTCCCCGCCCGTCCTAAGTTGTAGGTCAAAAGCCCCGCTACCTGTCGTCCCCGACTGCCGTGGTGAATCGGCAGCGCGAGCGCGATCGGCCCGCACATTCCCACGCAGTGGAAACTGCTCATGAGGCCGAGGGTGAAAGCGAGAAGGATCATTTTTTAGGGGCAAAGAAATTATGAGTGATGAGTGATGAGTGATGAAAGAGGTGAAAAAACACTCATAATTCATCATTCCTCACTACCACGGCGCCTTCGTTCCAATACGTCGTTTCTCCGTTTTTCCAGTCGAATTGCAGGAGGTAGCGACCATCCTTGATTTTGCTTAGCGGGATCGTTTGTTGGTTTTGGGCGTTGGGCATGATGGCGAAATCTTGGTCCTTACTGTTATCGGATGGACAATAGAACCGTACTTTCCCTGCTAAATCCTGACGCCGAAATTCAGACGGATAGTTGATTTTTAGCGCTGTATCGGTCATCTCCCACCGAAGAGGCGTGACCAGGGCCTGGGCGCGGTGGGTTTTGTTTATTTTATTTTGAAAATCGAGTTCGAGGGCGTAATAGTCCTCCGAGACCAAGTCCACGCGCTGATTCATGCTCAGCGTGACCAGAAATAAGATGCCCAGGACAAAGCCTATGTAAAGCATGGCAATGCCGTTACCCCAGTTGGCTTTCGGCAGTCGTCTCTGCCCGACGTTCCGGTTGGCTTTCGGCTTTTCCATTTTAGTGTTTGGTTTAGTTATTAGCTATAATTTTTCTGAGAAAGAATCTGGCAATTATTTGTTCCGCCCGAACCCTAATTAAAAGCAAGCCAGCCGCCCTATTGCGGTGCTACGAACGTCGTCTTGAATTCCTCGATTTTCTTGCCCCCTTCATAAACCGAGAACTTCACATCCATCAGGCGTTTTTTAATTTCTGATTTGGGAATAGTCACAAACAGGCTACCCTGCGACAGGCCGACGGGCTCGAGCGTCAGGTCGGGCGTTCCGGCAAAGCGGAGCGTCGCGTTGGGCAAGTCGAGTTTTAGCGTCGGCGCAATCGCGTGGTTGGTTTTGTTGAAAATTTTGAACGTGTAAAGGTTACTTACCGTGCCGTCCCCGTTGTCGATAAAGGTCGTACCGGGAGCGCGGAAGAGCGTGGTTTCGGTGTCGGTGCGGGTAACGACAACGAAGCCCAAAGCGCCCCAAAGCAGCATGAGCACCGCGGCGTAGCCGATCACGCGCGGCGTGACAAACTTGCTGCGGCCTTCGGCGATGGAGTTTTCGGAAGCGAAGCGAATCAAGCCGCGCGGCAGATTGACTTTGTCCATAATATTGTCGCAGGCATCGATGCAGGCCGTACAGTTGACGCATTCCATCTGGGTGCCGTTGCGGATGTCGATGCCCGTCGGGCAGACTACCACGCACTGCTGGCACATGACACAGTCGCCGGCTTCGCGCTCCTGATTCTTACGCAGCTTGGCGCGCGGTTCACCGCGCACGTAATCGTAGGCCACCACCATCGAGTTGCGATCGAGCAGTACGCCCTGCAAACGGCCGTAGGGGCAAATCACGGTGCAAACCTGGTCGCGGGCCCAGGCAAAAACGAAGTAGAAAGCCAGCGTAAAACCCACCACGCCGCCAAACAGCGATAGGTGTTCCGCGAGCGGCTCGGTGATGATTTTTTTTAACTCATCCACGCCCACCACGTAGGAGAGCAACAAATTAGCAATCACAAATGAAATCAGCATGAAAACACTCCACTTGCTGACTTTCTTAACGATCTTATCCGTCGTCCAGGGGGCTTTGTCCAGTAGCTTTTGCTGGGTGTGGGTGCCTTCGATGGCGTATTCGATCTTACGAAAAACCAGTTCCAGAAAAATGGTTTGTGGGCAGGCCCAGCCGCAAAAGAGCCGCCCGAATATTGCCGTAAACAGCACGATAAATACCATGAACGACAGCATCGCCAAGCCAAAGAGCCAATAATCCTGCGGCCCGATGAACATCCCAAAGACGATGATTTTTCGCTCGATGATATTAAACAGGAACATCGGCTGGCCGTTCATTTTAATGAATGGTCCGGCAAAGAGCAGCCCCAACGCCACCACGGCGAACACCACACGGCGGCGGTGCCAGTAACCTTCCGGCTTTTGGGGGTAAAACCAGTTGCGCTTGCCTTCCTCATCGACCGCGGCGAATTGGTCGCGGAAGGAATCGTCGAAGTTTTCGTAAGCTGATGAAGTACTCATATGGCTATCGGCTATTGGCCTATCATTACGGATAATTGGTTTGCAGCTTACTGCTTAGCAGCCTCGATCGCCTGCTGCACCGGATTCTCCGGCACGTCAACGGGTGTCTCGAAAAGCTCTCCCTGTGGCTCCTTTGGCGTTGCGGGCTTAGTGCCGTGTAGTTGGGCCAGGATATAGCTGGCTACCTTCTGCATTTCCTGGGGGGGGAGTTGCTTCTCCCAGGAAATCATGCCCTTTTCGGGTACGCCGTACTTGACTACTTTGAAAACATACGTGATGTTGCCGCCGTGAATCCAATAGTTGTCGGTGAGGTTGGGGCCGACGCCACCACCGCCATCGGCGGCGTGACAAGCGGCACATTTTTCGGTGAAAATCACCCCGCCCTCCTTAATTCCCGGCCCTTCGGTAAGCAGCGTCACGTTCTCTTCGTTGATGCCGGCCCCCATTTTTTCAATATAGGCTTTCTTCTGGACATCGGCCATCGCCAATTCGTTCTCCAACTCCTCCATTTGCAATTCACCAAAACCGAAGGCGTGGTAATACAGGCTATAAGCAATGGCAAATACGACCGTGCCCACAAACATAAACTGCAGCCATGGCGGCATCCGGTTGTCCAACTCGTGGATGCCGTCGTATTCGTGGCCCGCCAGCAGGATCTTCTCTTCCTTGTTGAGCGGCGTGGAGAAGCCAACGAACTTGCGCCACCAGACCGGGCTGAACATTGGCGTAGCATTTTCTTGTGCCTCAACCGTTTGCAGGCGGACCGGCGTGGTGAGCTTCTGGTAAAGCATAACGACCTGCACCATCACAATGATGAGGATAACGATTGCACAGGCCAGCACAAACAGCACGGTGTACCAAAGTACGTTTTGGTAGGGTGAGGCCTCGGCTCCCTGGGCATAGGCGGCGGGGAACACGAGTAGGCCCAGTACAGTCAATGCCGTTTTTTTAACGACACCGTCGTCCAGCGGAATTGCCTTCATTTCGTCCTCGTGCTAGCGGCTCATTTTGAAAACGTACCAGAGCAGTCCTGCGAAAAAAGTCACAAAGATGACCAGCGAGATGAGCGGATAAATACTGATG
>JBBSSJ010000193.1:0-9310 GCA_038242095.1 Cytophagales bacterium | reverse complement strand
GCGCGGGTCATGTTCACTACCGCACCTTTGCTGGCGGTGTAGGGCGTACGATTGGCGAGGCCCACGATGCCGAGGGTGCTGGCGAGGTTGATAATTTTGCCGCTTTTGGCCTGCTTCATGTAGGGCGTCACGGCCCGGCAGCAGAGCCAGGTACCCGTTACGTTTACATCCATTACTTTCTGAAAATCTTCGAGCGAAACTTCGTCGATCGCGCCGCGAATGTTAATACCCGCGCTGTTGATAAGGATGTCGATGCGGCCAAAAGAATCGAAAGCAGCCTTCGCCATCGCTTCGGTTTGGGCCGCGTCGGTCACGTCGGCGGCGAAGCTGATGGCTTGGGTACCGTATTCATCAGCGAGTTGCCGGGCGGCTTGTGCCCCTTCCCCGGCGTTGCGGTTGACGAGCATGACGTCGGCCCCGGCGGAGGCCAGTCCGGCGGCCATCGCCAGGCCCAGGCCCTTGGAGCCGCCGGTGATAATGGCGGCTTTTCCGGTGAGATCGAAGAGTTTTATTCCGGGAAGTTCAGGCATTTGGTTATTAGGGTTTAGTAAAAAAGGTAGACAGTCAATGACCGAAAGTTTAAGAAAGTCCCATTGTCGATCTGCTATATTTTAGTGACTCCAGAATATTCTGCTCCTCCACGGCCAGCCGTTCTTCGGGGCTGAGTTGGGCCACGGCGGGAAGCTCGGTCTTAAATTTGTTTTGGCGTACCATGCGTAGGGTAACGGCGACGTCTTCGGCGGGAACGACTTCCATGGCGGGCCAGTAGGCTTCCGTTAGAACGGGTATTTTCAGCGGGTCGCGGGTGATCATTTCCAGGCTAAAATTCACATTGGGATTATGTTTTTTACAGATCCGTACCATTTCGGGCAAATCCAGCATGCCCTCGCCGAGCGGCACCTCCGAGAGCAAAAAGCCGTCATCGTACTCACGGACGCCCATATCCTTAACATGGGTACTCAGCACGAAGGGCGCGAGGGTATTCACCACTTCCATCGGCTTTTCCAATAACGCGATGCTGTTGCCGAAGTCCAGCGTCACGCCCACGGCCTCGCTACCGATTTGCTTTATGAGGGCCGCCAATTCGTCGGCCCGCCAATCCTTATGGTTCTCAACAGCCAGTTTCACGCCGTGCTTTTTTACGATCGGTTCGGCCATTTGTAGGGCGGCAACTGATTTTTTCTTGAAGTCGACAATAGCCTCAGGGCTGTGAAAATTCTCGTAACGGCGACCGTTCATGCAGACGGTGCGAAAAATAAGCACGCCAGCTTCTTTGGCGGTTTTTATTTCCTGCTCGAAGCGGTTAGCCTCCTCGGCATTGTGCGGCAGACTGATCGAACCTTCCAGGTACATACCCGATTTTTCGGTCAGGCTGCGGAGTTGCCGGGCGATCTGGGGTGTCCAGTTACCGACGGTTGTTTGCACGCCTCCCGCCCCGATTTTGTGGCAGTGTTCCAAGAGCTCAACGGCATCTTTAAAGCCAGGATACTTCACGCTCGGCGTCTTGGAATTCCAGCGACTGGCGTAGGAATGCACCACAATGCCCATCGGCTGAGTTTTGAAAATGCCCGGCAAATTCCCCAATGAAAAAGCCGCCGCTCCCAAAGCCGAGCGCTGCAAAAATTCCCGCCGATTCAAAAAGTGATTCACCATTCTAGACTTTGAGTTTTATATTTTCAACTTAGAACTTACTCCTTCGCCTTCCCCGCTTCCATATGCGCATCCAATTCCTTGGCTGTCCAAGGCACCACGCGTCCCTGCGAAGTGTGGCGAGTGGTGCCGACCGTGCGATGATCGATGGCCCCGGCGTCGTTGCCCCATTCGTTACGGATGTACGTCAGGATGGCCGTAAGGGCTCCATCGTCCATCGTGGAGTGAGCGGGCATGACAGGCAGAATGTCCGGGGCGTCGTAGGTCTTGCCCATCACATCCACCGGACCTTCCATGCCGTGCAAAAGGATGAGTGACAGCCGCTTTTCGTCGCCCAATACCCATTGCGAACCGATGAGCGGTGGCGCGAAGCGGTTCATGCCCGCGCCGTCGGTGCCGTGGCAGCCCGCGCAGGTAGTCAGGTAATGCTGCCGACCGAGGGCGAATATTTTACGATCTTCTTCGCTAAGCGGATTGTTTTTCTGAGCAGTGATGACGGTGGCTTTGTGACCCGGCCACTCGAAAAGCGCTTTCAGCGAGGCCAGACGTTTGTTGTCTACGCCTGGCATTTGCTGCGACAAAATTGCGGGCACTTTCGCCAGTTTGATCGGTTTTAATTTCGGATTATTAGCTTGAATGGACAGGGCGGTTAGGATTGTTTTTTCCTGCCAACCGAATAAAGGTTTCTTCTTGTCCAAATGAAAGAGAAGCGCCGCCAATTCGCCGGGATTACCTTTTCTGATGACGGAAGTCGTCAGCATTTCCAGAAATATCTCTTTGTCCTGATCATGCACCTGCCAGTCGGGGGACGCCAGTAGTTTTTGCAAGAAGGCGAATTCCTGGTTTTTTAAACTACTTAAAACTGCATCACGAATGAGCGGCGAATGGCCTTCTTGATCGGCGATTTCTGCCAGAATTGTTTGGGCGGCTTCGGGGCTGAGAGCGTCGGCGGAAAGGGCCAGTTGAAGTGTGAATGTCTGGTCCGTTGACCAGTCCGCAAATTGTGGGGATTTTGCGAATGCGGATTCCAATTTATTTTTTACCGTAGCGTCACTTTTTGCTATTGGCTCCAACAGACGGAGTGCGGTAGTTTTGACCAAAGAATTTTCGTCGTGCAAGGCTTTGAAAAGGAGCTCGGCATTGAGCTGGTCCATGCCTTCCAAGGTCCAAAGGGCGTGGAATCGTCCCAGCGGCGTTTTGCCATTCCTGACCAATTGCTGCAAAGCGGGAGCAGCCTTCTCGTCATTGCGCTCCACGAGTAATCGCTGCGCCTGATCGCGTTGCCAGCCGTTGGGGTGGGAGAGAGTGGCCACCAATTCTTCGGAAGATGCCTGGGAAAGTTTTTTAGGTTTGCTGGGTTGCCAATCGTTGGGTACCACGCGCCAGATGCGGCCGTAGTGGACGGGAAGTACCAGGTCTCTTTCCAGCGTTTGCGCTTTCAAATAAGGCGTCATGTAAGCGCCGTGCTGCACCAGGCCGCGGTACATGTCGGCGATGTACAGCCCGCCGTCGGGAGCCGAGGCCAAGTGAACGGGACGGAAACGCTCGTCGGTAGAGGCTAGAAATTCCTGGCCGGGATGCGGGTCGAAGGCAGTTAGCATTAGTCCATTCTTGCGCACCATGTTTCGTTTGACTAGGTTGCCCGCCGGTTCGCAGACGAACGCATTGCCCAGGTACTCCACCGGAAAAGCATTTTCCCGGTACACCAGTGGTGAACAGGCGGCGGTAAATTCCAACAGTTTCCCATCTTCGCTCAATGTGCCGGGAATATAGCCGCGATTCACGGCCGGATTGGGTCGGATCGGATACACGCGGCGGTCAATGGTGAGGCCGTGGTCGATGCCCATGGTGGGCGTATGGTGTGGGTTGCGGCTGAGGTAGTTGGGCGGCACCAGGTCGGCGTGGAGCTGCGACCAGTTATAGTTGTAGTAAAGATGTCCCTCGTCGTCATGACTCATGCCCCATTGGCCCCGGAACTCGGTGCTGTCGCGCTGCCACTTACCATTCGTTAAGCGGTAGCGAAAGCGAGACTTAGCGTTGTAGTACCAGTTATCCACGCTGCGCCAGAGACCATTGTCGGCGTGTTCGGGCAGACCGTTTTTGGCGTAATCCTGATCTACCAGGATTTTGGTATCGGCTTTCAAATCGCCGCTGGTGTCCCGCGTTAGCCACAGCGACTTGTTTTCCGCTACCAAAGCCCCGCCCGGCACCAGCGCCAGGGCGCGCGGCATGACCAGACTATCCAGATACACGGTACTCTTGTCCATTTGCCCGTCGCCGTCAGTATCTTCCAGGACCGAAATCCGGCCGATGGGTTCATCTTCGTTCGAACCCTCAATGTCATTCATGAAGCCGCGCATTTCGACTACCCACAACCGCCCATCGGGATCGAACATAATCACGACCGGGTCCTGCACCATGGGTTCAGAAGCGACTAATTGAATCTTGAAACCCGGCTCGACTTGGAAGGTTGCCATTTCTTCGGCGGGCGTTTTGGGAGGCGACGTCTCCTCAATTGGTGACTGCGCGATACGTGGCTCTACCAGTCCCGCCCACAGCAAACTGAGGCACGAAAAGCTGATCAGGGTGACTAATTTGAGCATGGCAACGATGTTTCTAGATTAAAGGATTTTTTTAGAAAAATCTAATAACCAACACGATAAAAACTTTGTCGTTAGAAAGTAAGGTTTTTGCCATTCTAACCAACTCGATTGTCGGGTACTACTTAATTAAGCGTAAGGTAATACCGTTCAGCGCTAAGGTACCTACCAATAAAATCAAATACGCCCAACCGATGGATATCTCGGGCACCACGAAGTACACCCCCAATAAGAAACTCAAAAAGCCGTAGCCCGTCAGCATGAGTCCGTACATGATACGGGCTGTGGCAGCGGACCCGCGCTGGGCGTGGGTAAAAACGGCGAGAGTTGAAGTCATAATGGGGAAGGGGGTCAGGATGCCGCTCCAGTCGGGCCCCAGCCACTCAGCGCCTTGCGTGAGCAGCACAACGAACACCGTCGCAACAAGCATACGAAGTGGAATGTCGAAACGCGGCTGACGAGCAGGGGTATCGCTTTCGGCGGGTTTGGGGAAAAAGTAGAGTAGGAGCGTGAGCATAGTAATACTAACGCCGGTAGCTACTGCGAGTGAGAATTTGAGGTAAAAAGCCAGGATGGCCACTACGAAGAAAGCCCCGTAACCTACCAGCACTGCGGGGAGCCACGACCATCGCCTCGCCATGATCGAGTAGGTGTAAGCAAAAAAGAAAGTACCTACCGCCCCCATGAGTGCACTTGGAATCGTTTCGGCGGCAAAGGTTACGCCCTGCTCCCAGGCCATGAAAAACGAAATAGGCCCCGCCACCCAGGGAAAACCACCAATCCAGCCGCCGATGCCCGCGCCCCAGCGCCTCACGCCGAGGGTGACGCCCGCGATTAGGAGCGGTACCAGGGTTAGTTTTAGAATAAATAATGGATTCATAGGTAGGAGGGGGGAGTGATAATCCGGGCAAAGGTAATCAAGTGGGAAAGTCTGGTCTTTAAAAAATAAGGTTTCTAATTACTTGCAACAATGTTGCGTTTGCTATACTTTTGTAACGTTGTAGCATAAATAAATTGCTGCTACGCTTTATCCACAATACAAAAAAGAACATGAGGAACCAGCAGCCGCGTCTGCTTCTGATCTTGCTGACCATCGGGTTATTTCCGACCGGACAAGCTTTCGCCCAAAAGGCCGACTGCCACTGCTTCATCAAAGGTGTCGTTCGCGACAGCCACAGCGGACAACCCGTTGTGGGGGCCACGTTAGTATTGCTGAAATCCAATCAGGGTGCTTTCACCGACGCCGAAGGCCGTTACGAATTCAGCGCGCTCTGTCCGGGCAAGTACCTGATCGAGTGTCGCATCATTGGGTATGAAGCCCGCCGCAACACGGTGGATTTAGTAGAGGGCCACGAAGAAAATTTCAGTTTGGCCGAGGAGGAGATTCACCTTAAAGACGTCGAGATCACCGCCCACCGCACCGATGCGCCTACTACGCAACCGCTCATTACTTTGACGGGCAGCGACTTGGCCAAAACTCGGGGACAATCATTGGGCGAAAGCCTGCGGGGTATTACGGGGGTCACGATGCTGCAGACCGGCTCGTCGATTGCCAAGCCCATCATCCACGGCCTGCACAGCAACCGGGTCCTGATCATGAACAACGGCGTGCGGCAAGAAGGGCAGCAGTGGGGCTCCGAACACGCCCCCGAAATCGACCCATTCGTGGCCACGCGGCTATCGGTCGTGAAGGGCGCGGCGGGCGTGCGCTACGGTTCCGATGCCATCGGCGGGGTGATTCTGGTCGAGCCGGAAGAACTACCTATCGACAAGCCGCTGAGCGGGGAAATGAATCTTGCGGGTTTCTCCAACGGTCGACAGGGCGCGGGCTCGGCCACCGTTCAGGGTGGCATTAAAGGTATAGCGGGCTTTGGCTGGCGCGCACAGGGAACCTTAAAGCGCGGTGGAAACATCCGTACGCCCAATTATTATCTTGACAACACGGGTATCTCCGAACAGAATTTTTCTCTGGGAGCGGGCTACCGTAAGGGAGGATTCGGCGCAGAAATATATTTCAGTCAGTTCAACACCAAAATTGGTATTTTTTCCGGCTCGCATATCGGCAGCGTGACCGATTTGCTCAACGTTATCAACAGCGGTGAACCGCTCATTAATGCCGATTTCTCCTACAAAATTGGTCGTCCTTACCAATCGGTGAAGCATAATCTGCTGAAAGGCGAGGTGCATTACCACTTCCCGGACGGTAACCGCCTGAAATGGGTATCGGCCATGCAATACGACCAGCGCTACGAGTTCGACCTCCACGCCCCGCGCAACGATTCGCTGGCCGCACTCAAGCGTCCCGAGCTATCGTTTCGGCTCACGACGCTGACCAACGATATTATCTGGGACCACAAGCCGCTGGCGGGTAAATTTTCGGGGCAGATCGGCGTGAGTACCCTATACCAATACAATCTGATGGATGGGCGGCCGCTGATTCCTAACTTCGACCAGTGGAATGCGGGCGTTTTTGCCATTGAGCGTCTGGCGGTCAACGGCTGGGAACTGGAAGCGGGATTGCGTTATGATTATCGCCATTTGACAACTTACCGTTTTGTGGGCCGTAAGAAAATGGTGGACGTTTTTGATTTTCACAATGCTTCGGGGACCCTTGGCGCGAGCCGCAAGCTGAACGAATGCTGGTCGGTACAAGTCAACCTGGGCTCGGCCTGGCGTGCACCCAATGTGAGCGAGTTATTCAGTGACGGGGTTCACCACGGCGCGGCGGCCTACGAGCGCGGCAATGCTACGTTGGTAGCGGAAAAGGCAATTAATACGATTGGTAGCGTACGCTACGAAAGCGAAAAATTAACGTTGGAAGTAGGTGGGTACTACAACTATATCCACGATTTTATTTATCTGAAACCCCAACCCGAACCCATCCTGACGGTGCGCGGGGCGTTTCCGTTTTTTCAATACACCCAAACCGATGCCACTTTTAAGGGCCTCGACGTAACGGTCGACTGGAAACTGAGCCAACGCATCAGCGCCAATAGTAAACTGACGTATTTACGCGTAACCGATGTCAGAAGCGATGCCTATTTGGTATCGATTCCGTCCAATCGCTGGGAAAATCTACTCAAATCGGCTTGGGAAGAGGTGGGCGTTTGGAGCAAGATGTCGGTTTCGGTGAGCAATCGGTGGGTAGGGGAGCAGCGGCGCGTGCCGCCCAACAGCGACTTTGCGCCACCACCCGCAGGTTATTCATTGTGGAGCGCGCAATGGAGCGGCACCATGCCAATAGGCGAAAAAAAATCCCTGGAAATAACCGCCACCATAGAAAACGTGCTCGATACGGTCTACCGCGATTACCTTAATCGCTTCCGCTATTACGCGGACGATATGGGAAGAAACATTTTGTTGCGGGCGCGCTACGTGTTTTAAGATTTTACCAGTTTACGCAATCTTCAATCTCAAATGAATATATCAAGGATGAAAAAAAACAGAATTTGGATGCCCGTCCTGGCGCTTGGCCTGATGGTCACGCTCACGCAATGCAAAAAGGGCGACAAAGTCTCGCCAGATGACGAGAACGAGTTGATTACGACCGTGCAGTTGGAATTTCAACCTGATGGTCCTCGGGCGGCTAGAACTTTCACCTACCGTGATGTGGACGGTGATGGCGGAAATCCGCCCTCGAAGTTCGATACCATTTCGCTGGATACCAAAATGACCTACACGCTGAAAGTGGCCGTACTGGACGAGAGCAAAACCCCGACGGAAGACATCACCAAAGAAATCAGCGAAAAGAAAGAAGAACATCTGTTTGTCTTCACGTCCGATCCGACCTTACTAATTACTTACACTTATGCAGATCAAGACTCACGGAATCTGCCCGTCGGTCTAACGGGAACGGTTAGAACCGGGGCTGCCGGTACGGGTAAACTGCGGGTGCAACTTCGCCACCAACCGCCCGTCAACGGCAAAGTCGTTAAATTCGGCGCCCCAGGCCCAGGCAGCGACGACGTGAATTTGAATTTTAACTTGAGAGTAAAATAAAAGGCGGAAGCGACAAAAGGAAGAAAGGATTGCTTTCGCCAGTTCACTTAGGCAGCTCTGCCGCTTCCTCTTTCAAGAACATTTCTCGCAAATCCCCTGAATCAGCAGGTTAACCTCCCGGGCCTGATAGCCGACGGGGAGTTTGACGGCGGGGACGTACAGGTTTTCGAGACAGTTAGTTTGGCCGCATTTGGTGCATTTGAAGTGGACATGGTCGTGGTTGTGTGACTCCTCGCTGCAACGCTCACGGCAGAGCGCGTATCGACTACCTTCATCGTCGAGCACTTTGTGAATAATGCCTCTTTCCAGGAAAGTTTTCAGCGTTCGGTAGATCGTCACCCGGTCGAAGCGGTCTTTCAGCGTACCTTCCAGATCGCCCTGCGAGAGGGCCATGTCGCGGTTGGCGAAGGTGTCGAGCACCTCTTCGCGACAGGATGTCGTGCGGAGCTTGTGGTTTTTGAGCGTAGCGCCTATAAAATTTTCCATAATTGAGCGGTAAATCGGACGCCTTTCGAATGACCCCGATTCTGTTTTTCTTTGAACCTTTCCCTATGCAACGTCGTTGCATTTCACATAGTTTCTTCCTATTTTTGCATCGTTATTGCAAACAAGCGTATGAATTCCAATACTTCCACCCAACATCACCATGGCAAGGCTGATTACTTCGGCATTGCGGGCTCGATCCTGTGCCTGATCCATTGCCTGGTGATACCTGTGCTGGCGCTGGGGTCCACCTTTTCTGCCTCCCATGGTGAATCGATCGGCTTTTTGGGTTTGGATTATCTTTTTATCCTTGTCAACGGGGCCGCCGTTTTCTTTGCCACCCGCGACCATCGTGTTCCTGCCTTGCGCGCTTTCCTTTGGTTTTCATTTGCGCTCTTCTCGGTGTCGCTGCTACTCGAACACCAAAATCCCGCCTTTCACCTGCTCGGCTACCTGGGTTCGGGTCTTCTCATCGCGGGCCACGTTTACAACCTGATCTTCTGCAAGCCCTGGAATATCAGAAAAAGCGTTTCTTGAGGATTGAGCAAGACAAATCATTGTCAACTGTCAACTTATTT
>JBBSSJ010000192.1:0-9341 GCA_038242095.1 Cytophagales bacterium | reverse complement strand
TGAAGTCAGCGTACCTGCATTTTTAATTTTCAATTCTCCATTTTCAATTAAAATGAAGCGCTTACGCCAAATGTGAAATTCCGGCTTAGCGGGTACGCGCCGTAGTCTTCGCCCTGCACGCCCGTGAGGCCCGCCTGGTTGTTCACTTCGGGGTTAAAGCCGAGGTACTTGGTACTCGTGAAAAGGTTGGTGCCGGAAACGTAAGCCCGGAGCGACTGAAATTTATTATTCAACATGGCCTTTGGGAAGGTATAGCCCAACGATAGGCTGCGCAGCCGGAAGTACGAGCCATCCTCCACTTGGAAAGACGAAGGCCGTGTATTGCCGCCGTGCAGGTCGGTCACGCGATCGGCGCGTGGAATGCTGCCGTTACCGGGATTCTCGGCCGACATCCAGCGCTCCGTCCAGAGCGCGTAAGAGTTGGTGGCCCCTTCGCCGTTGCCGAGGTGCCGCCGCGTCAGGTTCAGGATTTCGGAACCCTGTACGCCCTGGAAGAGCACCGTCAGGTCCAGTCCTTTGTAGTTGAATCGGTTAGTAATGCCATAGATGAAATCAGGCAAATAGTTGCCCGTCACGGTGCGGTCCTGGGCGTTGATTTTGCCATCGCCGTTGACATCCTTGAAGCGGAAGTCGCCGGGGCGCGGGGCGGGGGCTAAAGCATCCTTGGGCGCGTTATCGATTTCGGTCTGCGTTTGGTAAATTCCCTCCACCACGTAGCCGTAGTAGCTGCCAATGGGTGAACCGATCTGCGTGATGTGGCGAATTCCCGCGCCGCCCGAGCTCAAAATCGGATCGCCGGTAGGTCCTAGTTTCAGGACTTTATTTTTATTGGCTGCAAAATTCAGGTCCGTCGTCCAGCTGAAGTCACCCACCAGATTGCGGGTACTGAGCGTCAGCTCGATGCCTTTGTTCTCAACTTCGCCAATGTTCTGCAAGGCCGTGAGGAAGCCCACCGCGGCGGGTACCTGCACATTCAGCAACAGATCAGACGTCACCTTGTTGTAATAGTCGGCCGACAAATAAATCCGCTCGCGGAACAGGCCAATATCCAGCCCAAAATCGGTTTGCGTGGTTTTTTCCCAGGTCAGATTGTGGTTGCTGATCGTGGAGGGCGCAATGCCGTTAACCAACACATTGTTCAGCACATAATTGTAAGGGCTTAGTAACCCGATGGCCGCGTAGTTGGGAATCAGGAAGTTGCCCGTTTTACCCCAGCTCGCCCGCAGTTTCAAATCGCTGATGGCGGTTAAACCCTTCATGAATGACTCTTCCGACACGCGCCAGCCCGCCGAGAACGACGGGAAGGTACCCGTCTTGTTGCCCGCGCCGAAACGCGAAGAACGGTCAGAGCGGACGGTAGCCGTGAGCAGGTACTTGTCGCGGAAGGCGTAGTTGACCCGCGCCAGCGCCGATACCAACGACCATTCCTGCAGGTTATCGCCGCCGCTCGTCACCTGTCCGCCGCTGATGGTGGGTGAGAGATCGTCAGGGTGGTTTTGAGCGTAGACCTGATTGGCCTGAAGCCGGTCTTTCTGAGCGCTATACCCGACTACCGCCGATACCCGGTGGTTGGTGCCGAAGGTTTTATCGTAGGAAAGCGTATTCTCCGTCAGCCAGTTGAAATTAAGCGACGCGTTCGACTGCGCATAAGGATCGCCCACCGTGGAGGCGCGGTTCAGGAAAGCCCGCGCCATGTAGAAGGAGCGGTTATAAGAGTTTACATCGACGCCGGTGTAGAGCTTGTACTTCAAACCGTCCAGGATTTCGTATTCCAAAAACACATTGCCGAACATCCTGAACTGCTTCAAATCGTCGGTCACGTACTTGATGATCGCCAGCGGATTACTCACCGCCGTCATGTTGGTGCCACGCCCGTCTTCGGTGAAAAGGTGCGACTGATTATCGGACTGGTTGATGCTGCCGTCGGGCAGGTAGGGCTTCACCGTGGGGGAATGCGCGATCGCCGAGTATACGATGCCCGGAGGATCGGCGAAATAAGGCGCGCCCGCCGGTGAGCGGTCGGTGTTGGTGGACGAAGGACTCAGTCCGAAGCCGATCTTCAATTTCTTGACCGGATTAGCTTCCAAATTGACCCGGAAACTGTACCGCTCGAAACCGCTGCGATCGATGATGCCTTTTTGGTTGTAGTAGCCGCCCGAGAAGTAGTACTTGACGGTTTCCGTGCCGCCGGAAACGGAGGCGTTATAGCTCTGGACCGGGGCCGCGTGGAAAATCTCTTTCTGCCAGTCGGTATCCGTGCCGTCGGGATTTTCAAAATCGTCGGGGATAAAGTAGTTGGCATTGTTGGTCTTGGTATAGCGGACGGAATTTGGGTCGCTGATGTTTGCGTCTTTCACGTCCTGCAGATAGGCATTATTCTTAGCTTCCGTCGAATAGGCGCTGTATTGCGCCGCATTCATCAAGTCCACGCGTTTGGCTACGTTCTGCACCCCAAAATAGGCGTCGAAACCAATGGTCGGTTTGGTGTTGAGCTTGCCGCGTTTTGTCGTGATGATGATGACGCCGTTGGAGCCGCGCGAACCATAAATCGCCGCCGCCGAAGCATCTTTCAGTACCTCGATCGACTCGATGTCGTTGGGATTTATCGTGCCGAGCGGATTGGTGGCGGGCAGCGCGAAGGCTGTCGTCCGGCGCGTAATGTCGCCCTGGATGCCCGGATCGGTATTTTTAGAGACCGGGAAACCGTCGATTACGTACAACGGCTCGTTTCCGGCGGATACCGAACCCAGTCCCCGCACCCGAATGGTCGGCGAAGCACCCGGCTCGCCGCTGGGTTCCTGCACCTGTACCCCGGCGATTTGGCCCTGAATGGCGTTCTCGAAGTTGGTTACCTGAATTTCCTTGATATTCTTGGCTGAAATCGACCCGATGGCGCCCGTGATGTCACCCTTGCGCTGCGTGCCGTAACCCACCACAAGTACTTCGCTCAGATTGTTGACCGACGGTTCGAGCTGCACGCTCAGCTGGCTTTGGTTGCCCACCGCGACCTCCTTGCTGACGTAGCCGATGAAAGAAAACACCAGTACCGCATTCGGACCGGGTACGTCGATCGTAAAATCACCGTTGCGATCGGTGACCACGCCTTGATTGGTGCCTTTCAGGAGTACGTTCACGCCGGGTAGTCCGGCGTTGTTTTCGTCCGTCACTTTGCCCGTAAGGTCGGCAAGGAAGGCAGTGGCTTGGGTGCCAGGAGTAATTCCGGCGTAGATCGGCGTTTGAGACCAGCCAATCAGAAAGCAAATACCAAGCAGATAGGTTCTTAGAAGTTTTAGAAGTTTTATCTTCATGTGGTTGAGCGATTTCTTTTTCCTATATAACAAGTCAGGCTTGCAACCTATATATTTATTGGTAGATAATGGACTGAGTATGAATATAAAATCGCTTTTTATGAGAAATAAATTATTTATTTCGGTTTAGATCCTGTTATTCGAAATAATCTCGGGTTTTATTCAAAAATTCCCGTGTTGCCCTTGACCCAAATCGGCGTTAACTGTTCGAGGATTTTTGGCTTATCGGCGGCGATATTATGGTTCTCAAACGGATCTGTCGTATGATCGTACAGTTCTACAGTTGGCTCCGGCTTTCGGAAGTACTTCGTGAAACGGTAGCGGTCGGTGCGGACGCTGATACCTTTATTGTAATAGCTGTACGCCACGTTTTCCCAGGCGGGCTTTTTCTCCTTTCCCAATAATTTTACTAAACTTCTCCCGTCGGTTTTGGCAATTGATTTCTGAGCGCATAGTTCGAGTAACGTCGGATAAATATCCACGCTGCTGACGATTTCGTCCCGCTTTTGGCCCTGCTCACCCGGCGAAGCGTCGCGCGGCGTCCGTACCATCAGCACGCTCCTGACGGCTCGCTCGAAAATCGTGTGCTTGCCCCACACCTGGTAGTCGCCCAGTTGCCAGCCGTGGTCGCTCCACACCACCACGACGGTATTTTTGTCCAGGCCCAGCCTTTTGAGCTCATCCAACACTTTCCCGACCTGCGCATCGGTGTAGCTGACGCTGGCGTAGTAGGCGTGACGTAATTTGCGGGCGTAAGCGTCTGACACCGGATTTTTGAGCGAAGGTTTTTCGTCACCTGCTTCGTAGGAGTTAAACTCGCCGCTGTTGTGCAGACTGGCGGGATTGACGTTTTCGGGTATGGTTGGTGAGGGCGTGAGCGCGATTTTCGTCTCGTCGTAGAGGTCCCAGTATTTTTTCGGGGCAGTGAAGGGTAAGTGGGGCTTGAAAAACCCAACGCCGAGGAAGAACGGCTGGTTCTTTTTCGCGAGTTCGTTTAATTTGGCCACGGCCAACTGAGCGCTTAGGCCGTCGGGGTAACCTTCATCAGCGACATCGGCGCCTTCGTAGGGCTTGACCTGCTTGTGGCGGCTTTGGCGGTTGGAGCCATCGGCGTAGCCAAAGAATGCGTTGTGGCCTGTGCCCCACTTACCGGCGTTGAAAAGCATTTCGTCCCAGCTGTGCGGCAATTCCAGGATGTCGCTCTTGGGTTCTTCGTAACCATACACGTAGCCGTCGGGCATGTGGCTGATTTTGCCAATGCCCACCGTGTAGTAGCCGCTGCGGCGCAGATGATCGATAAAGGTTTCGGGAATTTCGGTACGGGGACGTCGGCTGAGTTCGGTGACGCAGGCCTCATTGCTGATTTCGGCGGGCGTCATCGGTCGCTTGCCCGTCAGCAGCGCGTAGCGCGACGCCCCGCAGGTGGGCACCGTTGCGTAGTGGCGCGTAAAGACGGTAGCCCCTGCCGACAGCGCGTCAAGGTTGGGCGAGTGGATTTCGGAATTACCGTAGCAATTCAGGTCGGGCCGCAGGTCGTCGATGCAGATGAAGAGTACATTCGGCGGAGATTTTTTCGGCTGAACAGCCAGGAGCAAGACTGACGCTACCGCTACCGCCGCTGCCAGAGTGAAGCCATTTTTTGACATGAAGTTTTGCTTTTGATTTCAGATAATTCTTGTTCTTTCATGAAACTTCTTCGCCTGCCGCTTCTACTTATTCTTGTAATGGCGCTCTTAAATTTTGTTGCACCCACACCATATTGACACATGCTAACCCAAAAAATCTTGAAACTAAATTTTAAGATTTTAGTTTCAAGAAATCGGTAAATGCCAGATTATCAAAAAAATAAATTTCTTGATACAGTAGGAAAACTAAACACGAACCTTTAATTTGGACTTTATCAGGATTCTCTAGCACCATGACTAAAGCAATCACCCTCCGTAAAGGCTACGACATAAAACTCGTAGGTGAAGCCGAACATACGCTGACCGATCTGCCGGTTTCGGACGTGGTGGCCGTCAAACCGCCCGACTTTCCGGGCCTGGTACCTAAGCTTTCTGTCGAAGCGGGTGATGAAGTATTGGCGGGGCAAACTCTATTTTTCGACAAGAACAACCCAAGGGTCAAATTTGCTTCGTCCGTAAGCGGTGAAGTGGCTGAAATCGTCAGAGGCGCGAAACGGCGCATTATGGAAGTCCGGCTTATTCCCGATAAAGCCGAGCGCCGCTACCTGACAAGCGAACCCGCCGATCCGCTTTCACTTTCCCGTGAAGCGATCGTCGAGCGGTTGCTGACTGGCGGGGCCTGGAACTACATCCGGCAGCGACCCTTCTCGCTGATTGCCAATCCTGAAGAAACCCCCAAATCCATTTTTGTTTCCTGCTTCGACACCGCACCGCTGGCCCCGGATTTAGGATATATCATAGATTTCGATAAAGAGAATTTTACCGCCGGACTTGCGGCGCTCAAGCAACTGGCCGCCGGAAATCTGCACGTCGGGATTCGGGGCAAAGCTGCTGGCAACGACCTCACCGAAAACGATTTTACCAACATCGACACCGAGCACATTCATCCGGTACAGGGACCGCACCCGGCGGGCAATGTGGGTATCCAAATCCATCACCTCGACCCCATCAAAAAAGGCGAAGTGGTTTGGTACGTAAACGCGCAGGATGTCATCATCATCGGGCGGTTGTTTCGCGAAGGTCGCTACCGCGCCGAACGCATCGTGGCGCTCACGGGCAGCAGCATCGAGGCGCCACAGTACTTCCGCGCCATAATCGGGCAGACGATGGCGTCGATTTTGACCCACGAGTTGCAGCCCGACGCCACCCGCATCATTCAGGGTAACGTGCTAACGGGCCACAACTCCGCGACTGACGATTTTCTCTCGCACTACACCAACCAAATTACGGTCATTCCCGAAGGCGACGAGCCCGAATTCCTGGGGTGGCTGACGCCGGGCATCAAAAAACTGAGTCTTTCCAAGACCTTTTTCTCCTGGCTTTTCCCCAACCGCAACTACACGCTCGACACCAACATGCACGGCGAAGAGCGAGCATTCGTGATGACCGGGCAGTACGATAAAGTGCTGCCGATGAACATCATGCCCGTCATATTATTGAAATCCATCCTGGCCCGCGACATCGAGCGTATGGAGCAACTGGGCATTTACGAAGTGTCGGAAGAAGATTTCGCCCTCTGTGAATTCGTCTGTACCTCAAAAATAGAAGTGCAGCGCATCATCGCCGAAGGGCTGGAATACGTACGGTTGGAAGGGTGATTTTTGGGGTGAAGGATTAAACGTTTAGAGGTCAATGGGCGTACGTCCCAACAACTAAACCGCACCGGCGGACCAGTCTAAACCCCTAAACGCCCCCACTAAACGAATGAAAAAATAAACGCATAAACCAATAAACCCACCTTGGAACCTATTCGCAACCTTGTCGAGACGATCGAGCCTCATTTTAAGAAGGGGGGTAAGCTTGAAAAGTACCATCCGGCCTTCGATGCGCTGGCGACGTTCTTGTTCGTGCCCGGCGATACGACTGAGAATGGCGTCCACATCCGCGACGCGATGGACCTGAAACGTACCATGTTCACGGTCGTGATCGCGCTCATTCCTACCTTGTTGTTCGGTATGTGGAACGTTGGGTACCAGCATTACCTGGCTTACGGCATGGAGATGTCGCTGTTCGACAATTTTATGTTCGGGTTCTGGCGTGTAATGCCCATCGTTATCGTTTCCTACGCCGTGGGGCTGGGTGCGGAATTTGTTTTCGCCGTGGCAAAAGGCCACCAAATCAGCGAAGGGTACCTGGTTACGGGAATGCTCATTCCGCTGACGCTGCCCGTTACGGTGCCACTGTGGATGGTAGCGTTCGCCTCCGTTTTTTGCGTGGTGCTGGGAAAAGAGATTTTTGGCGGCACGGGCATGAATTTCATGAACCCCGCCCTGTTGGCCCGCGCCTTTTTATTCTTCGCCTTTCCGGCCTACATGACGGGCGACATCTGGACCGACCTCAGCCCCGAGCCGGGCCACGCGCTGGTCGATGCCTGGTCGGGTGCTACCAATCTAGTGACCTTCGATACCAACTACACGAATTTACCCAGCGTCTCGAATATGTTTTGGGGCTTTGAACAAGGCTCCATCGGCGAAACCAGCGTTTTTGCGATTCTGATCGGCTTGTTTATCCTGGTCGCTTCCGGCGTGGGTAGTTGGAAAATCATTCTGTCGTGCGTACTTGGCGCGCTGGCGATGGGGCTTTTCCTCAATTTTGTAGCCCCCGTCGACGTACCCACGAGTTCACTGCATACGCCCGCTTACTACCATTTGCTGATGGGTAGCTTCGCCTTCGGTGCGGTGTACATGGCCACCGACCCCGTCAGCGCTGCCCACACCGAAACCGGCAAATGGATTTACGGCATCCTGATCGGCATGTTTACGGTCATCTTGCGGGTATTCAATCCCGCCTACCCCGAGGGCGTCATGCTGGCGATTTTACTCATGAATGTATTTGCGCCTTTGATAGATCACCTTGTGGTGGAACGCCACATCAAAACCCGAATGAGACGTGCATAGCAACCGATATACCCTGATTTACGCCGCCGTACTTTCCATCATCACGGCGATTGTCCTGGCCGTAGCTGCCGAAGGGCTCAAACCCCTGCAGGACTCGAACATCGCGCTTGACACCCGCTCAAATATCCTGAAAGCGGTACGTCTCGATTACACTGACCGCGACAAAATCAACCAAGTTTATGAGTCGAGTATTCAGGAGTTAGTCGTGAATACGGCGGGCGAAGTGGAGGAAGAAAAACCTGTGCAGGTCGATCTTAAAAACCAGATCAACCTCGATCCCGCCGAACGTAAATTGCCACTGTACATCTATACGGATGATGCCGCCAAGAAATACTACATTATCCCGTTGCGCGGTACCGGGCTTTGGGGGCCGATTTGGGGCTACGTTTCGCTGGAAGGTGATTTCAACACCGTGTACGGTGCTATCTTCGATCACAAGAGCGAAACGCCGGGTTTAGGAGCTGAAATCGCCGAAGCACCGTTTCAAAAGCAATTTGAAGGCAAGAAAATCATGGAGGGCGATAAGTTCGTTTCCGTAAACGTCTGGAAAACCACCTATAAAAGTCCGCTCGGCGCCGATCACCGCGTGGATGGCATCTCAGGCGGCACCATTACCTCCAACGGCACCGACGAAATGCTGAAAAACTGCATCGCGCCCTATGTTTCGTATTTTGATAAGATCGAAGAAAAGCCCAGGGTGGCAGCTAGGTAGACGCTGGATCGGGGCCGCCCCGCCGTCATTTTATCATTCACTCATTCTATCATTCACTCCGCTTCGGCGGACCGATTCAAAACTGACATGGCCGAAACCACCACCGCGCTTCCCGAAGTAAAAAAGAAAAAGGAGGCGATGTTCTCCAAAAAGAACCTGAAAACCCTGCGGGACCCGCTAGACGACACCAACCCCATGACGGTACAGGTATTGGGCATTTGCTCGGCGCTGGCCGTGACGGTGCAGGTGAAGCCCGCGCTAATCATGTCGCTGGGCGTCATTTTCGTGACTTCGTTTTCCAATCTGATCATCTCGCTGCTACGCAAGTCGATCCCGACCCGTATCCGCATCATCGTGCAGCTCATCGTCGTGGCGATGCTCGTCACGATTGTTGATCAGATACTGAAGGCTTTCCTGTTCGACGTCAGCAAGAAGCTGGCAGTCTTTGTCGGACTTATCATCACCAATTGCATCATCATGGGGCGGCTGGAAGCCTTCGCTCTCAACCAAAAACCCTGGCCGTCGTTTTTGGACGGCATCGGCAACGGTTTAGGCTATGGCTTGATCCTGATCATGGTAGCCGTGTTCCGCGAGTTTTTTGGTTCGGGTTCGCTGATGGGCTACCATATCGTGCCCCAATGGGCCTACGACCACGGTTACGTCAACAACGGCCTGATGGTCCTGCCGCCCGCCGCCCTCTTCATTATCGGCTTCTACATCTGGTGGCAACGGAGTCGGA
>JBBSSJ010000191.1:0-9383 GCA_038242095.1 Cytophagales bacterium | reverse complement strand
CGAGCCAGTGCGTCCAGAATTTGCCAATGGCAGGATCATCGGGATTTCTGACCCACCTGACAAACAGGCGTTCCATCGCTAATTCTTCGGCGGTATATTCCGAGTAAGGTTTCATGGGTCGGTGATAAGCCCAGGAGAAAGCCACTCTTTTTACATACGCCGGCGTTTCACTATCGGACGTGTAAATCGGAGAATTTCCCCTACAACTATTTTGCAAATATTTTGCAGAATCATTAAAGTAAAACCATTATTGGGCATGATTCTACCCGGGCGAAGCAGGATTTTACTCAGTTGGCAGGCCTTACTTTCCAACCAGCGATGGAATCGATTGTTTTGCTTTGTTTTGTGGGAGAGAAGACAGAATTGAACGACTGCGCACTGCCAGCCGGCACTACGGCCTCGAAGCCGACCAAGGTCGTACCGGGGTTTGGGGCGTCATAGTCGTGGGTGGGTGTGGTAGACCGGGTTTTTATTTTAATTGGAACCGAAGCGTCAAAAGTCAGGTACATGGTCTTGCCCTTTTGCGACAGCACTACCGTTTTGGCATCCTGAACAAAAACCTGAGCAGGTGTGAGCAGCGTCCAGCGGAGGGTAATGTCCTTGCCCAGCGCTTTCACCTCGTCACGCACCACCACGTATTTATTGTCTCGAAGGGCGATGCCACGCTTCGCAGAGAAGACCTGCCCGGCGTAAATAGTGGAGAGGTCGGAAACGGTGGCCATGTACTGCGGATCGTCAGAGACAGCGTCGATTTTAGCGTAGCCCTTCACGCGCTGGTACTGTCCGTCGATCGTCAGGGTGTTGTGTACCAAATTATTGTACCGAAAAATATCCCAGCGCTCGGCATCCTGCGTGCGGCCGAAGACGTTAATACCCTTTTCTTCCAGTGAGTTGTAGTTCTGCGGCCCAAAATCCATGGCCCAGCGTTCACCCAGGGCATCCAGCACGAAGGAACCCGCGTCCATGTGGGCGTGGTTGACCGAAGCCGACCCCGCCTTGAAGCCCACAAAAACGGCGTTCGGATCGGTCCACGAACTGCGCATGTAGGCCACGGGACTCGGCCCCTGCCCCATCCAGAATTTTTGCTGCGGCGGCTTGACGTTATCGAGTTTCATGCCCGCGCCCCAAATCAACAGGGCGGGCAGGGTGCGGTCTTTCACCAGCTCGCGACCCGGCTGCTCAGCGATCACTTTCTTCTGTAGCCAGAGCAGCGACGGGTCATTTCTCTTATGGGCAAACCAGAATTGGGCCGGGCTAACGCCGTTCTTGCTGCCACTATCGCCCCAGTTATGCACGATGCCCAGCGGCCCGACGATGTTCTGCCTGAACTCCGCCGTTTTCAGAAAGCCGGGCGTCTGCGCCAAGCCGTAATCGGTGCCCAGCGATTTTTCCAACACACTCAGGAAAAGCACGTTAAAGGTGGTGCCGTACTCCCAATATCCGAAACCCTCGGGGTAACCGCCGTCGGGGCCGTAGGGTTTCATCGCCTTCGGGATACTTTCCAGGGCGCGGGTCAGGGTGCGCTCAGCTAGTTCCGGCTCGTGTTCGGCGATGGCCAGGGCACCGAAGGTCATCCCGGCGTTGCATACCTGGTTCCAGTTGTGTTCGGCGGTCAGGAACCAGTTATAGTCTTTGTTGTAGGAAGGCTCGAGGCCTTTTTTGAGAATGGCTTCCCGTATTTTTTGCCGACTGCCCTCGGAGAGGTCGTCGTAGAGCCAATCGTAGCCGATGGCGACGGCCATCGTCATTTCGGCCACGTCAAGAAAGTGGCTGGGGTTCCAGTCGGAGAAGTCGGCCACGGCCAGCATTTCTTTCTCGGCGCGTTGCAGGTACCTTTTATCGCCCGTCGTCCGGTAGGCGTAGGAAAGCTGAAAAATCCGTCGCAACGCCTCCCGCGATTTATCCAGCAGCCGTCGCCCAATCTGAATTCGCTCCACAGGCGGTTGGCTAATAATGCGATCGCTCTCGGCCAGGATTGCATCGTGAATGTTCATGAGCGACTTGTCGCCCTGGATTTTTTGCAGAAGCCCTTTTTCTTCGCCTTTCAGCAGCAACAGGCGCGGATGCGGGCGTTTGAGACCGGCGAGTTTGCCGGTGAGGGGCTTGGTGTTGGGGTCTGGCGCGGGGGTGGCGTTTTTCTGCCCACAGACCGTAAGGCAGGTGAGTGTTAGGAGAAGGAGTGGGAGAATTTTCATGGGTCTTTCGTTTAGTTAAGAAAGACCCGTAAAGGAGCAATATACTTTTGTATTATTGTTCCCAGTACAAACAAAGGGCGTTCCGCTGGAAAATAGCGGAACGCCCTTTGTTATATTATACACCTTATTTCAACGTGTAGCGCTTTATGCTGATTTTGGCGCTCTCGCCGGTATTGTTGACAGAGTTCATGTAAATGTAGGCCCGGTACTTGCCGTCGGCGGTTTCGATCCAGGCTCCGGCCTCGGCCCGGAGGTTGAGGGCGTAGTCGGGGGCATCGGCGATTGTGAGTTTCTGGAAATCAAGGTCATCGATATACACACCGTACTGCAGGCGGGCAAGGTGGAAGTCACGTACTCCCCAGGCTTTGCTGATTTTCGTTTTGTTATTCAGAGCCGCTGGTATGACCAAGTCGGGGTGATACTGCGCGTCGGCGGTTGGAGCCACCAGGGCGTGGTTGAAGGTGACGTTGGGAATAGAGCGATAGAGATAGACCAGGTCGATCTTGTCGGGCATTTGGGCGGCTTCCGCCGCAGTATAGACCTTCATATCGGCGATGGAGATGTACTGCGCCCCGCCGTCCTTCACGTCCAGGTCCAGCGTCATGTTCATCTGGGCAATGTCGTAGGGGCCCAGATTGTAGGCAATTATTTCGCCCGTGCTGCTGGTGGAAGTAAAAGCGAACGACACGGTTTTACCCCGGGCCTCTTCGGGAATTTTGTAGTAATACCGTAGCGTGGCCGCCGAAGTATCGGCGGAGTAAGTGACTTTCGATACCTTGCCTTCGGTAGACGAAGGCTGGGCTACTACGACACCGACATCGACGCCGCTCCCGTTGGTATAATACGATTTATTCTCCAGGTAAGTACCGGAAGCACCGCCAATGGTGGCTTCGACCTGAGCCGATACCAGTTTTCCCTCGGCGGCGGGCAGGGCCATAGCGAAGGCGAACTCGATGTCGAGTCCCACCACGTTAGGCCCCAAGGTCCGTTTGATGACGTCGTTCTGGAACCCGACCTCTTTCAAAGGCGTGACGGTCGGATGGTCGCTGGGGTCGCAGCCAGTCAACCCCATAACCAGGAGCGACAGCAGGGCGAAAGTGTTATTTAAATAGATTCGTTGCATGATCCGGTTTTGACTAAGGTTGTTGAACGGTAATATTAACGGTATAGGGTTTTCTGACCTTCCGATTACCCGACACGACGGTAAACGTTTTGGGGTTCACCAAATCGGAAAAATCCACCTTTCCTGTAATCTTGGGATCCAGCTTGGCGTCTGTCACCAGCGAGAACTGGGGGTAAAGGTTTGTGAGGTCGGTACCGAAGAAAACCTCTACGTCGACGGTCTGGGCCGTGGTGTCGACTACGGCATTCTTGGTACGCACGGTTTGGAAATCGGAGCCAAGTAGTTCAAAATTACTGACGTAGCACTCCGCGCGGTTCGTGATAAGCAGCCCGTCTTCGTCGATGGGAAAATCCTGCTCGCAGCCCGCCAGCAGGGCAAGGAAAAGGATGGTGATGTATGGTTTCATTTTATTAAATGATAGAATGATAGAATGATTGACGGGGCCGCCCGCGCGGTGAGTGAATAATTTCTTTACACTTTGCCTATATTCTCTGCCTGAAAAGAGAAATATTCATTGTCAACTGTCCACTGATTAAAGCCACGGCGTATTTTGGGTTAGATTTGGGTTGCGGTCGCGTTCGCCGGGGGGGATTCGGAAAATGTAGGCTTGCTCGTAAGTGCGCTCGCTGGAGTTTTGATAATAGCGCTGCTGGTTGGCCCCGTGCGTGTCGATGCGCCATACGCCGTCGGTATAAGGTGCTCCCCAGACCCTTTCGATGGCCCGCCAACGGCGCAGATCGAAGCCCCGCTGGCCTTCACAAAGTAATTCGATGATGCGCTCCTGCTCGATGGCATCGAAGAATACCTGCTTGTCGGCCGTTTTGGCGGCGGCCAGTGGCGGCAGGTTGCCCCGGTGCCGGATCTTGTTCAACAAGTCGATAGCGTCGGCTTGGGGGCCGCTAATCTCGTTGGTGGCCTCGGCGTACATCAGATATACGTCCGCCAGGCGCATGACCGGGAAGGCGTAGTCGCCGTCGCTGCGGCCCTGGCCGGGGTAATTGCGCAGATACTTGCGGAACACGTAGCCCGAGTTGGTGCCGTCGGTATTATAGGTGGTCAATTTCTCCCCGTCGATGACAATGGGTTGGTTGTAGGTTTTATAAATAAACGGTACCCATCCCGTCGATTTCAGGGAGTTTAGCCCAATGCTGCGCTCGTAGTCCCACATGATGGAGGCTTTCATGCGGTAGTCGCGGCCCGCGTAGCTCTGTGGGTTCACCGCCGAGTTGGGCGCCGTGCGTGCGCCTTTGACTGACGGATTCATCGGAATCAGCGGCGGGGCGAAGTCGCCCGTAGCCACCAACTGGTAGCGGTCGGCAATCTCAAAGCGGGGCGTCACCCAGGCCTGCGATCCCTCGTGGGAGCGGCCCGACACGTCGCGCATCAATTCCTCGCCCTGGGCGGTACCCGTGCCGCCGTGGGTGAAGGACATGATCATCTCAGGGTCACCGTTGGCGATGGGCTGGAACAGGTAATAGTAGTTGGGCAGTAGCGTGGCTTGTCCTATTTCGTCGATAGGCCCCGGCTCACCGCCCCGGAAGAGGTTCAGGCCGTAGTTTTCGATAACGGCCTTGAAATCGGCGGCGGCGGCTTTGTACGCCGCGGCGGCTTCGGAGGGGCTGGGTTTGAAGGTGTCCAGTTCCGGCCAGCCGTTCTTATTCCAGCAGGCCCAGTAGAGTTGCAGCTTGCCCCGGAAGGCGAGGGCAGCGGGCTTGCCCGCACGGCCAATGGCCGAACCCCTGGCGGGCAGTTTGTCGAATGCGTAGGTAAAGTCGGCCATGATGGAATCCTTCACCTGCGCCATGGGCGTGCGGGTCAGGGTGGCCACGTCGGCGTTGCTCTCGACGACTTTAGTGAAGTAAGGCACGTCGCCCCACATCGAAATCAGCCGAAAATACACCATACCGCGCAGCAACCGTGCCTCACCCACAATAGTCTGTAAGGCGGGTAGCGACTCGGGCTTGGCCGTGGTCATCAACCGGTTGACATTCTCGATCACGTAGTTGGTGCGATTGACGCCGCCGTAGAGGTAGCGGTAGTACTTGTCGAAGTTATTACCGTAGTCCACGGGGTTGAAATTGGCGCCTTGGTAGGCATCTCCCCTTTGCAAGTTCTTATTGGTCGCACTGGTTCCCCGCACCCTGGTGAATTCCCCCTGACCGGAAAAATAGTAATCACGATCGAAGAGGGGCCGCACATCGGCATACGCTCCGTACAAGCCGATAAGCGCATCATCCTCGGTTTTCCAGAAGGCATTGGCCCCCAACTCGGTAGTGGGGTCCTGCAAGAGCAGATCTTCCTTACACCCGCCGACCGCAAAAACCAGGCCGGTGAATACAAAGCAGAACCCAATTTTTGAAATTATCTCTTTCATTATATTTTTTATAATTAACTGATTAATAGATAACTATTAATTTTTAATTGTTCATTAAATTAAATTCCCACATTAATTCCAAAGGAGTACGACTTATTCAAAGGGTAGGCATCACTGCGGTTCCCGGCTTTCTCGGGATCGAGTCCCCGGAATTTTGTGAACGTCGCCAGGTTCTCTGACGAGGCGAACAGACGCACATTGCTCAGCCGCACTTTACTGAGCAGTGACTTGGGGACATTGTAGCCAAACTGCACGTTCTTGACCCGCAGATAGTTCAGGTTATCGAGCCAGAAGTTTAGTGACGATCCGTCAGCATCGATGCGGTTGTTGCTACCGCCCAGGCGGGGCCAGGAGCCGTCGCGGTTGTCCCATGACCAGGGCTCGGTCAAGTGGGCGTTGGTCGAGGCGTAGCGCTGGTTACCGAAGTTGACGTTGTTATAAATATTCAGCCAGTAGTCCTTCCGTCCGGCGGCACCTTGCAGCAGCACTGTCAGGTCGAAGCCCTTCCAGGCCACATTGGCGTTGAAGCCGAAGTAGGTTGTGGGGCGGTCGCGCTGAACATGAGGATAGGCTTTTCTGTCGTTGTCATCGATGCGGCCATCTCCGTTGATGTCCTTCCGCAGGATATCGCCGGGCGAGGCCCCCTGCGGCGTGGCGTTGTACACGTCCTCCCAGGTCTGGGCGATGCCCGTGTCTTCGTAGGTGTACAGGAAGTGGTAGGGCATGTTCAGGAAGACCCAGCCCCGGCCTAGGAACTCGTTCCATTTTTCCAGCCTCGTCGCGTTGTAGGAAGCGTTCAGGTTGAAGCCGTAGTCGAAGCCCCGGTAGCGGTCGCGCCAGGTAATGTTGGCTTCCACGCCTCGGTTGCGGAGGCTACCGATGTTCTTACGCGGGGCGTCATAAGCGCCGGTGAGCAGGATCGACATCTCCGAAGGGCGGTTCATCCCCGTCGTCAGACGGTCGTAGTAGTCGAGTTCGGCCGTCAGGCGATTATTCAGGAAGCCCAAGTCCAAACCCGTATTGAATACCGTAGTGGTTTCCCACGACAAGTCCTTGTTGACCAGTTTCTGATTCACGAAGCCTTTCACGATGCTGTTGCCAACGTAGTAGTTGCTGGCCGCGAGGGTCGACTGTTGCTCAAAGCGTCCTACCCCGCTGTTGTTGCCCAATGCTCCGTAAGAAACCCGAAGCTTGCCACTCGACATGAAGCGGTCGGTAAAAGTCTTGGTGAAATTCTCTTCCGTGAAACGCCAGCCGAGCGCGGCTGACGGAAAAAACCCAAACTGCTTACCCGGCAGAAAGCGCGAAGAGCCGTCGTAGCGAAAGTTTAGCTCCAACAGGTACTTGTCGAAAGCCACGTAGTTGAGACGCCCAATATACGACTGCAGTCCCTCGGTGCTGGAATTACCGCCCGTGGATTGTATATCAGTAAGGGCGGCGTCGATTTCGTGCAGCGACGGGTACAGCCGGTCGTTGCGTGAACTGGCCTGGTAGCGGTCCTTCCAGTACTCCTCGCTGTACACAAACAACGCCGTAAGGTCGTGGTTTTTGGCAATCGTCTTTTTGTAGGTCAACCGTGCATTCAGGAGGGTCTTGTATCCCGTATTAGTATAGTTACCGACGCCCGCGTTGGGGCCAACGTACACCCGGCTGCCGAAGGATTGCGTCTGGAAGTTGTACGAGCGGTTAGGTGTGTTGGCATTCCAGCGGAATTGGTTGTAGTAGTTCAGGGCGTAGTCGATCCGGGCGGTCAGACCCTCGATGGGCGACCAGTCCATGAAGAAGTTGGTATTGGCTTCCTGACGGTCGGTGTAGTTGAGGTTGTTGACGTACAGCGTGTAAGGATTGTAAGCCTGCGGATCTTCATTATAAGCCATCACGCCGCCGAAGTTTCCCGATACCGGGTCGTAAGGTACGATGCCGGGAATGGCGTATTGCATATCAAAACCCGCCGTATTGTTGGCATTATCATCCGTAAAGCCGTCTTCCAGCGCGTAGGTCAGGTTGGACCAGTTGCCCGTGAAGCGTACGCCGACGTTAATGTTGCTGCGGATTTTGTAATCGTAGTTGAAGCGGGCGTTGTAACGCGTGTAGTCGTTGTTGACCTGCAAACCCTTTTCGTCCATTACTCCCACCGAAATAAAGAAGTTGGACTTTTCACCACCGCCTGAGGCCGAAACATTGTGGTTTTGCACCGCGCCGGTT
This sequence comes from Cytophagales bacterium, assembly GCA_038242095.1. Lineage (GTDB taxonomy): Bacteria > Bacteroidota > Bacteroidia > Cytophagales > Spirosomataceae > Persicitalea. The sequence goes on along the minus strand of JBBSSJ010000191.1, from coordinate 1,486 downwards.
CGCAGAATTACGCCCCACCAGTCGGTACTGGGGTAAGCCAGCGGATCCACCTTGCTGAGGGCTAGCCATTGGTCGATGGTGCCATCTTTGAAGAAATAGTTGGAGCGCAGCGTGTTGACCGCCGCCAATTGCTGGTGTAGGGTGAGGGTGCGGGCGTAGTCGGGCAGGAAGTCGTAGGCACGGGTGGGTGTCTGGAAAGCATACGAGCCGGAGTAATTGATACTGGCCTTTGTCTGCCCCTTGCCCGTCTTGGTAGTGATCAAAATAACGCCGTTGGCCGCCCGCGACCCGTACACCGCCGCCGAAGTAGCATCTTTCAGCACGGTGATCGTTTCGATATCGTTGATGTTCAGTCGATTGATATCCACATCGGGCATACCGTCCACGACCACCAGCGGACTGGCATTATTGACCGTACCCAGGCCACGGATGATGAGCGCCGCCCCGTTGCGGCCCGCCATGCCCGTAGACTGCGTCACGGCCAGGCCCGGTACCAGACCCGACAGACCGGAGGAGACGTTGGTCAGGGCGCGGCTGGTGATTTTGTCGTCGATCTTGACCGTCGATAGGGCGCCCGTCACGTTGGCGCGCTTTTGGGTACCGTAGCCCACGACGACGACTTCATTCAACGTTTTCAGGTCAGCGCCCAACTTGATATCGACCACGCTGCGGTTGCCCAGCGCAATTTCCTGCGTGGCAAAGCCCACAGCCGAAAATACCAGCGTCGGGTTAGGGTTAGCGCCTGTCACGTTGATCGAGTACTTACCATCCTGGTCGGTGGTGGTACCCGTGTTCGTGTTTTTCCATAAGACCGTCACCCCTCGCAGCGTCGTGTTGTCTTCAGCAGAAATGATGGTTCCCGTCACGGTGCGGTCCTGGGCCAGGGCCAGCATCGGGACGGCCCCGAGCGCCCAGATCAGCAGCAGCGCAAGCAACCGCGCGGGGCGGCGGGCCCAAAGGCTGAGTGCTTTGTTGCTTTGGTTGGTAAATGATTTTCTCATCGGTTTTTAGTGTAAATGGTAAAGTGCAAGGTGAAAACTGGTTTACTTTAATTTGAATACGATATTCGATTCGACACTGTCCGGCCTGGCCTGACGCTTCGTCGAATCGATCTTGACCAGACCCGATTCGGGCCGGTCGGGCAGAAAAAAACGCGGCTGCCACAAAAACCACAACACAACGAGCATCACCGTAGCCGCAATCCCGACGCTCCACTTGCGAAACCGCCAAACGCTGGGATCGAGCTGCTCCAGATCGGGCAGCCAGTTGGCCGTAACCCGCACGCGCTGCCACAAACTGGCCGCCTCGTGGGCCGTCAGGCCAGGCTCGGGCCAGTCCGACACCACCTCGACCAACTCCCGCGCCTGGGCCAACGTCGCGGCGCGGTGGGGATGCTGTTCGAGCCAGTGCGTCCAGAATTTGCCAATGGCAGGATCATCGGGATTTCTGACCCACCTGACAAACAGGCGTTCCATCGCTAATTCTT
>JBBSSJ010000190.1:0-9389 GCA_038242095.1 Cytophagales bacterium | reverse complement strand
GGATTGAAACGATACCGGATCATGTCTGATCGGCTCAGAATACGTGACTTTGCAAAGTACGATGACACCTTAGAAGTATGCGCTGGCCTTTGGAACTTTTACGTAAAAAACTGATTTATAGTGTCGCAACAAGTCTAATATACAAAAATGAAATTTAACACCTTCCCTCAGAGGCGCAGAGTGTTGATTTTCATGCCTTTGCTAATAACGGGCGACGCCTCCGGCGTGTTGGAGTAGGATATTACGCTTTTTAGTCTCTATCGGCTATTCTGATTAAAACTCTCCTATTTTTGGCCTTATTTTCTTCCGTGTCATTTGGGGCCGCGGTGGAGTCAGGTCCATACCACTTTAATTCTATTTGTTCAGATAGAATACCTTTCTGTTTTAAGTAATTCGTTACGGTCCTCGCTCGATATTCTGATAACGTTACGTTGCGTTTTCGGTTTCCTACATTATCTGTATGACCAATTATCTGTAATAGCTTTTCTCTATTCACCAATAAATAACTTGCAACGGAGTCTAAGGTAGTTGCGGTGGTTGGTCTTAACTCGTAACTACTTTGATCAAAATATAGGGTAGAAGGGTTCTTACTTACGAGCAACTTCTTATTCTGACTTTTTAAGACAATTTCTTCCTGGGAATTCTTAACGACAACAGATTTAAAGTTCAACCCTTGCCGAACTTTTAGGTCTTTTTTAACTACCAGCCGACCATCATTAGAATATCCAGTAAGTATGTACTCGCCAGGTACCCAATCCTTAGCTCCTTGATTTCCAAAAGTGAATTCTGATATTAGCTTTTTATTCCAAGAATTATAGCCTGAAAAAGAAGCAAACCAGTTCGGGTCATCAACGGACGTAAGCTTGTAATCAATTGCTATACTGTCTTTGTATGTAAAAGACAGTGAAATTAAAGTACTTACCTCTGTTCGCTGAGAGTTTAAAGCTGCCATTGGTATTGACAACGAAAAGTTAGTACGTCTCCCTGATTCGTTACTGGTATTTATTGGGATAGTGACAGGCTGATAGCCATCTGATCTGAATGAAAGGTATCCCGATGAGTCGGTTAGCAATAAATTGAAAACGCCTAAAACACCGCTCTCAGCGAGATCTATATTTTTAGATTTGAAAGTCGCCGATACTTTTGCTTTTAATCTTACAGCTGTGGAAACATCATAGCATCGTCCACGAATTACGACGCTTTTTTCTGTCTGTTGTGTATTGTTAGGATACAAATTGCTGGCATTGTGAAAGCAAAGAAACCAGATATAGATAATTGAGGCCATAATTTTACGATTTTTTCAAATCTTATTCTGTGAAAATCTTTCCTAAATATAGCGAATTTCACGCCTGCTTACATCCCCGCCTTCCCCCGCCCCAACCCCTCATACACCGCATCCATAATCGACGTCCTGATATTTAGCGTGTAGAGCTTCGTGTTCTCCCGCGTGGGATAGACGCGGTTGGAGAGGAAGACGAAGTCCAGGTTGTAGGTCGGATCCATCCAGACCATGATGCCCGTGTAGCCAGTGTGGCCGAAACTGGCCGGGCTGGCGAGGCTCGGCGCGTTGCCGGTGTAGTGGAAGCTGGGCTTGTCGAAGGCGATGCCCCGGCGGCTGCCCAGTTCGGGATATTGGTAGCGCGTAAACTCGAACATGGCGTCGCGGCTGATGTACTGCTTGCCGCCGTAGTAGCCCATTTGCAGGTACATCTGCATGATCTTCATCAGGTCATTGGCGTTTCCGAACAGTCCGGCGTGGCCGCTGAGACCGCCCAGCATGGCCGCTCCCTCGTCGTGTACCTGTCCGTGCAATAGCGTTTGGCGGAAAAAAGTATCGCGCTCGGTGGGGACGATTTGGTCGAGTTTATAGAAACGCAGCGGATTGAAGGTGAGCGAGTTGGCCCCGATGGGTTGATAGAAGTTGTTCTTTAGATAATCCTCGAAATCCTCGCCCGTGATGTTCTTGACCACTTGTGGATAGAGAATGAACGACAAATCGCTATACACGTAGCCTTCTTCGGGATTGAGCGGCGAGTCCTTGATGGATTTGTAGATGACGTTCTTGTAATTCTTATGAATGAAAAGGCTGTCGCCCACGACAGAGGTGGGGTACCTGGCGGATTTCTTTGTACTGAACGTATTCCGCTTCCAACTGCCATCGGGTTTTTGCGCTTCGCGCCAGAACTGTATCCAGGATTTCAGGCGGGCGCTGTGGGTGAGTACTTTGCGCCAGGGCAGGTCGGCTTTGTTGGATTTTTTAAGGAAGGGCAGGTAGTCCTTCATCGTGGCGTCGAGGTCAAATTTCTTTTGGTCGTACAGGCTCAGTAGCGCCAGCGTGGAGGCCGTAGTTTTGGTGACAGAAGCGAAGTCGTATAGGTCGTCGAGTTTCACTTTTTCGTCGCCTTCGTAGGTGTGTTTGCCGTAGGATTTGCGGAAAAACACCTTGCCATCCTTAGCGATCTGCACCACGCAGCCGGGCGTGGCTTGCTGGGCAATGGCGTAGTTGGCGATGGAATCGATTTTGTGGGTAATCCACTTGGAATCCAGGCCTACTTCCTCGGGAATGGTGTATTTCAGGCGTTTCAGGTCGGGGGTACTCAGGCCTGCGCCGTAGGGAAACTGCGCGTTGACCGTCACGGGCAGCCGTCCTTCGGCGGGAATGGCCCCGAAAATCAACTGCGCCGACAAATCCTCAGTGTAAGGCGTTAGTTGGTAAGCCATCACGATGGCCTTGGCCCGCTCGGGACGGTCGATTTTGCTGAGCACGTAGGGGTTGCCGAAGAACGACACGGCGGCCTTGCCGGTGGCGAGGAGTTTTTCCAAAGTGGCCGACATCTCAGGCGTCATGCCAAAGTTGGCGCGGGGCGAAATACTGTACTGATGGACGCCGACCAACAGCAGATCGTATTCCTTGATCTTGGCGTCCAGCGCGGCCAGTTGGGAGGCGCTGGGCTGACGGGGCAAGCTGTACGAGTCGATAGTGGTGTACAAGTTCAGCGTTTTCTGGAAAGTCGTGACGGAGTCGGCGCCCAGCGAAATGGCGGCGATTTTCAGACTGTCAAGGCGGCGGAGGGGGAGGAGGTTGCCGTCGTTTTGCAGCACCGTCAGGGCTTTTTCCGTGAGCAGGCGGTTGGTGAGGTCGGCGGCGGCGGGGTTGAGGTCTTCGTAAAGATTTTCCAATTTGATGGGTTGAAAATGATCCAGCCCGGCCCAGGCTTTGGCTTGCAACACTTTGTAGCAGCGGGCATTAATTTCGGCCTGGGTGATAGTACCCTCAGCGATGGATTTCTTGATTTCGGCGATGGCTTTGGGTACGTCCTCGGTGAATTCCAGCAGATCCATGCCCGCTTCCAGGCCCATCGCGTCGGCCTTGCCGTCGGAGAAGTACTTGGTCACGCCTTTCATGTTCATGGCGTCGGAGAAAATTAAGCCTTTGAAGCCCAAATCATCCTGCAATAACTTAGTGACAATAGGTTTGGAAAGCGTCGAGGGCAGATTGGGCGTCGGGTCCAGCGCCGGAATGCTCAGGTGGGCGATCATGGTACCGCTCAGGCCGTGGTCAATCAGGACTTTGAACGGGTACAGTTCCAGCGAATCGAGTTGCGCGAGGGTTTTGGGAATCAGCGGCAGGTCGTAGTGGGAGTCGGTACCCGTGTCGCCGTGGCCGGGGAAGTGCTTGGCGCTGGTCAGCAGGCCGTTGTACTGCATCCCGCGCATGTAGGCCAGGGCCTTTTCGGCCACGCGGTACTTGTTCTCCCCAAAAGAGCGGAAGTTGATGACCGGGTTATTGGGGTTGTTGTTGACGTCGGCGACAGGGGCAAAGTTGACGTGGACGCCCAGCCGTTTGGCTTGCCGCGCCAGTTGCGCTCCCATGTCGAAAATCAAATCGTCGTGGCCCTGTATCGCGCCGAGTGTCATCTGGTAGGGATAGCGCACGGTGCTGTCGATGCGCATGGCAAGGCCCCACTCGGCGTCCATCGCCACCAACAGCGGAACTTGCGAGATCGACTGGTAGTAATTGGTCAGCCGCGCCTGCGGATTTGGCCCGCCCTGAAAAAAAACCACCCCGCCGACTTTATTTTCCTGAATCAGTTTCGTGACGTAGGCCGGATTGCTGCGGGCCGTGTCGATCAGTGATCTTTTGGTGTCGGAAGTAGCCGCCACCATGATGAGCTGCGCGATGCGCTCGTCGGGCGTGAGGCTGTTAAATACCGAATCCACCCAGGCTTGCTGCGGGGCATTCAAGCGCAGGAATTCTGGTTTGGTTTGGGCTTGGGTAGTTTGGGATTGAATAAAAACAAAGGAAATGAGCAGTAACAGGGCTTTTTTCATGGTGGGATTGGGTACGAAGGATTGGTTGGGTCAAAGTTGGTAATTTATTGGAGGATTGACAAAAGAGAGCGGAGATGCCGAATTTATTACGCTGACAAGAGCAGTGAGGGTGGAAAATAAGGAAAAGAAAGAGGTTTGATCCTAACCTAATTCAACCCAAAAATATCCCCAACACCAATCCCCCCAAAATCAAAACATAAGGCGGAACACTCGTCAAAAAAAGCAAAGCCAAAGTACTCAGCACCGTAGCAAGCGACACCCAGCTCGTGGCCATCGGTTCGAAAAGCGAAGCCGCAGCCGCCAGGGTAAGGCCGACACTCGTGGCGTGGACCCCCTGCAACGAAGCACGCACCCCCCGGTACTTTTTGAGTTGATCCCAAAACCGGTACACAAAGAAAATCAGAAAAGTCCCCGGCAGAAAAATCCCGACCGTCGCCATTATTGCGCCGACGATCTGCCCGCTCACGCCCTGGTGCTGCATCGACATCGCCCCAACGTAGGTCGCGATGGAAAACACCGGGCCGGGAACGACCTGCGTGAGCGCCATGCCCGTCAGGAATTCCTCCTGCGTGAGGTAGTGCTTGAACTCCACGAACTCGTTGTAGAGCATGGGAATCAGCACTTGTCCGCCGCCGAAAACGAGGCTGCCGTTGCGGTAAAAGTTCTCAAAAAGCCGTACGGGCAGCGACTGCGTTACGGCCCCCAGTACCGCCGCGCCCACCAACACACCGATCCACAGAATGAAATTAGACCATTCGATTTGCAGCCGCGCTTTTTCCATGTGGGGCTGCTTGCGGTAATTCAACGAGGCGACCACGCCGCCCAGAATGATGACAGCGGGCGTCGTAAAAGGGGAGGGGAATAAGTAAGCGACTACGGCGGAGGCAATCAGCAGCAGCCAGCTTTGTTGGCCGTGGATTACGCGCCGGGCGATGCGGTAGCCCCCGTGCATGAGCAGGGCCACGGCCATCGGGCCCACGAAGCGGGCGAATTCCAATGACACGTTTCTTTTTTCCAGGAAATAAATGGTCAGTGCCGCCAGCGTCATCAGGATCATGGCGGGCAGCGACCACACCAGTACCGTAAGATAGGCTAGTCCCGGCCCGCCGATTTTAAAACCCAGCGCGGTAACAGTCTGCGTGGAAGTTGGGCCGGGCAGGATTTGGCACAGCGCCTGCAATTCCAGCAGTTCCTCTTCGGTGAGATAGCGCCGCTTGATGACCAGCAGATCGAGCATCATCACCAAATGCACTTGTGGCCCGCCGAAGGCGGTAAAAGCCAGCACCAGCACATCTTTCAGGAAAATGATGTATCGAATTCGACGCATAGAAGGGCACTATTTTTTCAGCCCCAACTCCCGCAACCTTTCATCCAGAAATTCGCCCGCTGTCATATCGACGTACATTTTTGGGTGCTCGGCGTCCACGCAATTGTCCAGACAAATAAGGTTCATGTCGCCGCGTGGGTGCATAAAAAAGGGAATGGAATAGCGTGAGTTGCCCATTTTCTCGCGCGGCGGGTTGACGACACGGTGAATCGTGGATTTTAGTTTGTGGTTGGTCAGACGGTCGAGCATGTCGCCCACGTTGACCACGATCTGGTCGGGCAGGGCCGTGATGGCGATCCACTGGCCATCGCGCCGGAGTACTTCCAGCCCTTCGGCGCTGGCGCCCATCAGCAGTGTGATGAGGTTGATGTCGCCATGGGCGGCGGCCCGCACGGCGTCTTTGGGGAGCGCGTCAGGGTCCAGAATCGGGAAATAATGCAAAGCCCGCAGGATACTGTCACCATTCTCCACTTTGTCGTCGAAATAATGCTCGGGCAAATCGAGGTACAGCGCCAGGGCCTGCAACAGCGTCCGCCCGGTATTTTCGAAAGTCCGGTACACCAGCGTCGTGTAGGCCTCGAAGCCAGGCATGTCGTCGGGAAAAACATTGGCCGCCATGCCGTCGACGGGTTCAGGCTGACCGACGTGGTAAAATTCCTTCAAATCGGCCACTTTAAAACCCTTGGCGGTTTCTTTGCCCTTGCCGATGTAGCCGCGCTGCCCGAAAAGTTCTTCGTGTTCGTACTTCTTTTTCTCTGCTTCCGGCTGCGAGAAAAACTCCTGCACCTGCTCGTAGAGTTTGGTGCGCATTTCTTCGGTAAGGCCGTGGTTTTTGATCGCCACAAAGCCGATGGTATTGAAGGCCGCACCCAGATCGGCCACGAATTGAGCTTTGGTCTCAGGGGCGCCGCAAGTGAAGTCGTGCAGGTCGAGTGAGGGTACTTCGTTCAGGAGTTGGGTATTCATGGGAATCGGGCTTGTGGATTTCTTTTTTTTGCAAAAATAACATTCTTCGGTTGCCAAACTGGAATAATGACAAACGTCATGGCTCACTTCACAACCTTCTCCGTAAGCCAGTCGCCCATAATCTCTAAAACTTCGGGAGAAAAGGTTTCTGTCAGTTCGCCATACTCGGCTACCGTACATTTTTGACAATGCTGGAAAAGGTGGTTGATACCCGACATTTCTTTAACCGTGAAATCTTTGTCTCTCCCCGCCGCCGCCCAGCCCGCCAGATTGGGCTCAGCTAATACCTGAATATCTTTTCCACCATTGAGAACTAACACCGGACAGCTGAGTTTAGCTAGGTTTTCGGTTGGGTTATAAGCCAGGAAATAACGCATCCAGGGTACGCGCATCGTATTGACCATCGCACGTATGTACTTGGTGATTCTGGTTGTATCGCTCACGCCCGTGAGACTCGCCGCGACACCGGGATGCACCGTGGCGCGCCAGGTTTCGAACGTTTTGGTGGCCTGTTGATATGCCGAAGTCGTGTCCGCCTCGGTACTCGCGGCGCGCATCATGCCCTTCATCATGGTACCATAACTTTCGGCCACCGAATCGGATACCTTCATGCTTTTTAGCATAGCCGTGTTCTGCTGGCCCATCAAGTCGAGAATCGGCTCGCCCGGCCCGGCCAGCGATATGATACACGCCACGTCTTCGGGCCGTTACGCGGCGACCATCGGCGCGATCATGCCGCCTTCGCTGTGCCCAATCAAACCGATTTTCTTTGGGTCGAGGTCTTTTCTGTTTTTCAAGAAATCAAGACTAACCATCACATCCTGCGCAAAATCGGCGGAAGTACCGTTGGCTGGTCCGGTGGATTTTCCCACATTGCGGTCGTCAATGCGTAGCACCGCGATGCCGCGCCGCGTGAGGTAGTCGGCTATGACTAAAAATATTTTGTGACCATAAATTTCCGAGTCGCGGTCCTGCGGGCCGCTGCCTGTAATCAGGATGGCCGCCGGGAAAGGCCCCGCGCCTGATGGTAAAGTAAGCGTTGCGCCGAGGTGGACGGCCTTATCCGGGCTATCGTACTCGACGTCCTCGCTCTTATAAGGAAAAGGTGGCTTGGGCGTTTGGGGACGATCCAGCGCGACGGCGTCACCCGTGCGTTTTAGGTTGAGCGGGGTAGTGAATGACTTTCCCTGGGCGAATATTCCCGTCGCGCTTGTCTGGTTGGCGCCGAGCTTCCCTGCGTAGCGGCCCTGAATCGCTTTTATAGAAATAAAAAGACTATCGCCTTCCACCCTCACCTCATCGCATACCAAGCCCTTGGCTCCCTGGGCAGGCACATCCATCGTGGCCGAGAAATTATCCGGCCCCGCCGAAGAAACATTGAAAATGATGAGCAGGTTGCTTCCACTTACTGACGCGGTACCTTCCCAGCGCCCCGCGATTTGCCCAAAAACAGAAAAAGAGAGAAGTAAAAAGAGATTGGTAAATAGTAGATTCCTCATGATATTTTTAGAAAGGGTATCTCATCACGCATCACCCCTAATTCAAGTCTCAAGCAAACGCTTCGCGCAACATCTCCACGCTCTTTTTTACACCGGAATCGGCGGTTTCTTTGCCCTCAAATTCCAGCGAGACGTAGCCCCGGTAGTTAACCTTTTGCAAAATAGCCGCGATGCGGTCGTAATCCAGGTCGAGGCTGTACCATTCGCCGCCGCCGTAGTAGGTTTTGGCCTGCACGAAGCAAGCGTGTGGCGCGATGGTAGCGAGTCGGTCGTAGGGATCTTCCAGGAAATTACCCGTATCCATCAGCAGTTGCAGCCAGGGCGAATCGACCCCTTTCATGATGCGTAACATGCCTTCGGGCGTGGCGCCCAGGCCCCAATGATTTTCCAATGCCAGCAAAACGCCCAATTTTTCGGCGCGCGGGATGCACTGCTCAATGCTGTCGATGCACCATTTATACGCATCTGTTTCGGTATATCCGGCCAAGGCGGGTTCCTGGCCGCGCTTGGCCATGAAATCGTCGAACGACTTGATTGTGCCCCAGCGGCCGGTGTTCAATCTCATGCACGGAATACCCATGTCGGCGGCCAATTCCATACAGTGCAGCGTGTGGTCGATGTGCTTTTGCCGCTCGGCGGGATCGGGGTACACGAAACCCTGATGGATCGACAGGCACGTCATGGCGATGCCGTTCACAAAGGCGTGGCGTTTCAGTTTTTGCATGTAGGCGTTGTCCTCACCTTCCATTTGGCGGTGTAGCACATCGATCCCGTCGAGGCCCAGATCGGCGGCGCTATCGATCACTTTTTCGATCGGATACTTGTCCCCTTTAAAATGCCAGTAGGAGTAGCTCGATACGCTGAGCTTGATCTTGGATGCGGCGGCAGGCCGGGCAACGGGCATCAGCGGCTCGGTCGTGAGTATTGCCGCGCCGGCGGCGGCTTTCTGAAAAAAGTGTCGTCTTTGCATGAGTTGGCGTTGGTTGTGATTTAGGATCCAAGATAGTATTTTATCCTAATGGTTACCAAGAAAATTTTCTCTATCCTTGCCAAAAAACTTGCTATACTTGCAAGGCAGGAAGGCAAATCACGCCTTTCTTGTGCAATCCTGATCTACCGAAATGCGAATTTATAGCTACACGATATTAGACGAAGAACTGGCGGCCCGACTCCATGAAGTCGCCGAGCCAGAGGACGAAGTAATCCTCCGCCGGGAAAGTGATGCTGACCAGCAGGCGCAACGCACCTTCGGTCAGGCTGACGTG
>JBBSSJ010000189.1:0-9459 GCA_038242095.1 Cytophagales bacterium | reverse complement strand
TCCAGGTATCGGTGACAGTAAAACCTTCAAGACTTTGGGCTACCGATAATTGGCTGAACGATAAAGTCACGCCCAAAAGCAAGACGAAAAAATATTTTTTCATTGAATGTAATGATGTTAAGTTTCGGAACGGACCCGTTGTCCCCCTTTACCAACGAAAGCGAATTACGGTCCGTATCTCATCGCTATTTTTGACGAATTTATGAGGTAGACCCCACTACTATTGACGCTTGAACTGAAAAAACCTGCACACAGAATAACGATTGGCCCCCTATCCTAATAAGGATAGGGGCCGTTGTGGTCGGCTGCTGCCGGAGATGAAGTACCCCAAACGAAAAAATAAGTGCCCGGGTTGTCAGTCCGGGCACTCGGTTCCTATCACGGGCAATGATGATAGATTTTTACCAATAAATACGACGCCTTACTTACTTGTTGAGTGCGATCAACGTGCGGGTCGTCTCGGTCTTGATCGCGAACGCCTTTTCGGCGGTTGCGTCGTTACTTTCTACTACGAACGCGTAATTGCCATCGGCCAGGTTCGACAAGTCGAACATTTTGGTGTAAACGCCCGGCTTGGAAACGTATTCACTATACAGGACTTCTCCCGACTCGCGCTTAATAGCGACGTGGGCGTGCTCCGACAGGTTATTGACAAACAACCGAAACTTCATATCCTTATATGTCTGCACGTTCAGGTCTACGGTTCCGCGCTCGCTCGTTTGGGCGACGACTACGTGGTTGGTCTGGGCATTGGACAGGCTTGTGGCGAATACGCCCATGCCTACTACGGCTACTAGAATGATCTTTTTCATGATAATTAATTGTTAAGTTACGATTACTAATAATTGGATTTTTTTAATATTAAGTTAATCTTGCCCCAATCGACTTTCTTACTTGATTGATGAAAGTCATTTTTTAATCTTTCGACATTGCAAACATAATAAAATGCTCAATGTCAATCAATAGTAAAAATTTGTTTCCTGCAAGTTCATTACACAATCCTACGTTAAAATAAGAATAGTACCACGTTTATGTAAATAATACAATAAGTCGTTTATTATTTGCTACGCTAATTTCGCTAATCTTCAAGACATGAAATTGTACTAAACCAATATTTGAATATACAGAGCTTGTATTTCTACAATAACAAAAAAAGCAGTCGTGAATCGGCTGCCATCAAACTATTGAGAAAGCGCAATTAAATGGGAGAATTGTAGAATTCTGGGCATCCAATCATCTTCACTTTCCCTAACCTGTGCCTATTACCAATGGTTGTTTATCAGTTTTTAGAGCCAGTGGAAATGCCAAAATAGAGTCATAAAAGCCGAAGAATCATTTTTATTCATAAATAAGAGTTAACACGAATCGCCTTAAATTTAAACATTACCACCGGTTTGGTGGCTTGAAAGCAGGCCAACAATTTGAGAACTCACCCCCAATGACTAGTTTTACGGGTACAATGTCAGAGGTTGAAATGGACTTATTCACTTTCAACTCTCCACTTTCAACTTTCAACTAGAAAAAAATGCCGGAAATAGCGTTTAGAGATGCCTTAAAGGATGCGATGTCAGAAGAGATGCGTCGCGACGAGAGAGTGTTTTTGATGGGCGAGGAAGTCGCTGAGTACAATGGCGCTTACAAGGCCAGCCAAGGAATGCTGGACGAAGTCGGTCCCAAACGGGTCATCGACACGCCCATCGCTGAGTTGGGTTTTGCCGGAATCGGTGTCGGAGCGGCGGCCAATGGCTTGCGGCCGATTATTGAATTCATGACGTTCAACTTCTCGCTCGTCGCCATCGACCAAATCATCAACAGCGCCGCCAAGATGCTGTCGATGTCGGCCGGGCAGTATAATGTCCCCATTGTGTTTCGTGGCCCAACGGGCAACGCAGGTCAACTCGGAGCGCAGCACTCGCAGAACTTTGAGAATTGGTACGCCAACACGCCCGGCCTCAAAGTGGTCGTGCCCGCCAACCCGTATGATGCCAAAGGGCTTTTAAAATCGTCCATCCGCGATAACGATCCCGTTATTTTCATGGAGTCGGAGGTGATGTACGGCGACAAAATGGAAGTGCCCGACGCGGAGTACCTGATCCCGATTGGTAAAGCCGAAGTCAAAAAAGAAGGGACGGACGTGACGATCGTTTCCTTTGGCAAAATGATCTCGCGCGTAGTGATGCCCGCCATCGAAGAACTCGAAAAGAACGGCACGAGCGTCGAACTGGTCGACCTCCGCACCGTCCGACCCATTGACTACGCTACCGTGGTGGAGTCGATCAAGAAAACCAACCGTTGCGTGATCGTGGAAGAAGCCTGGCCGTTGGCGTCCATCTCGTCCGAACTGGCTTACCACGTTCAGCGCTACGCCTTCGACTACCTGGACGCCCCCGTGATGCGCATTACCAACCGCGACGTGCCGCTGCCCTACGCCCCGACGCTGATCGAGGAAATCCTGCCCAACATAAAGCGGACGGTAGACGCAGTGAATGCGGTGTTGTATAAGTAGAGGAGAAAGTGCGGAAAGGTAGAGATGATTCACCGCAAAGATGGCCACACCATCCGTTTAGTAATCGCGAGCCTGTGATTAAATAGTCGAAATATACATGCAGCCAAAACAGCGGTCGTTTCCAAGGGTTAAAAACCTTGAAACGATCGCTTTTATTTTTCATGGAATAACATGCCTATCCTTTCCCTAAAAAATGTTTCCGTCCACAAATATGATACGCCCGTGCTTTTCGACCTCGACTGGCAATTACAAGCCGGAGAACAATGGGCCATCGTGGGTGCCAACGGTGCGGGCAAGACTACGCTGCTGGAAACCATCACCGGGCGATGGGCCACGGCGGCGGGTAAATTGACAAAACACGGCGTGGTGGAATTCGTCGCCAGCGACTACTCTTTTAACCGCATTGCCCGCGCGGCGGCGCAGTACCATCAGCAGCGGTTCCATGCGCACGAGGCCGCCATCGCGCCCAGCGTTGGCGAATTACTGACGGAGCAGATGAAGCCCGTGGGTACCATCGATGCGACTTCGGTTTCTTTGGCGGCGAGTCAGGTACCGGCGGTGCGATTGCAGGAAATTGCGGACTTGCTGCAACTTAGCACGCTGCTCGACCAGCCTTTCATCACGCTTTCCAACGGCGAAACCCGCCGGATGTTGCTGGCGCGGTCGCTGGTGAAGCACCCTGATATTCTGTTGCTCGATTATCCCTTTGTGGGGCTCGACGTGCTTTCCCGCCAGATTTTGCGCGACGCGTTGGCATCTCTGGCCCGGCGAGGCACTACGGTTATTTTAGTCACCTCGGCTGATGAAATCCCCGACTTTATTACGCATGTTTTGGCGTTGGAGGAGGGGCGGGTCGAGATGACTGTTTCAATTGAAGAATGGAGGGGGAAGCCACTTTCAAATTCGCCAAAACCAACGCTGTCAGCATTAGCGTTACAGTCAGCGTTATCGTCGCCGTTAACTTTACAAGATTTCGAGTACACCTTTGATCTCCGAAATATCAAAGTCATCTACCACGGCAAAGCTGTGTTGGACAACATAAACTGGAAAGTAAAGAAAGGCGAGAAATGGGCGTTGGTTGGCGCCAACGGCTCAGGCAAGTCGACGCTGCTAAGTCTGCTGACTGCCGATCATCCGCAGCGCTTTGCCAACGATTTTGATTTGTTCGACAAAAAGCGCGGCGGGAGGGGCGCGTCAATTTGGGATATAAAGAAACAGATTGGCCACGTATCGCCGGAAATGCACTTGTATTTTCCCACCGAAACCACCGTTTTCAAAGCCATCGCTTCGGGGTTTTTCGACGCAACGGGTGTGTACTTCAACAAACTGGACGAAGTACAAATCGAACGCATTGGGTTTGTGGCGGATTTGTTGGGCGTGACGCATGTGATGGTGCAGCCTTTACAAAAATTATCGAAGGGGGAGCAGCGGCTGGTCATGCTGGCTCGGGCGCTGGTTAAAAATCCGCCGCTGTTGATTCTGGACGAGCCTTGTCAGGGGCTCGACATCGCGGTGGTGGAGTACTTTAAATCCGTAGTGGATGCCGTGTGTGCTACGGAAAACCGGACGCTGGTGTATGTATCACACTACCCGCACGAGATTCCATCTTGCGTGACGCGGACTTATAAACTAGACCGGGGATGGGGAGAAGAAATATGATAAACAAAAAAAGGCCGGGCGCTTGCGAGCCTCCGGCCTTTCGTGTTAAAAACAACAACTACAAAACGGAGAAGCTTATAAAAAAGTTTTACCTTTGAAAAATAGAGCTATTATTTTTCAGAAAAAAAGTAAAGATCGTCTCTTTTTGAAAAAAACTTCTTTTATCCACATTTTTGGCAAAGAATGGCTGCCCGGCAACAAAACATATACGAGGTGGGAATTACGCACTTAGTGCGGGCCAATCCTTTTGAAACGGCTGATGAATCGGTCACGTATTTCTCTAATTTAAAGAAGGCCATCGACACCCTGCACACCGCTTTGGGCGCGCAGGGCTGGCCGGGCACGATCAGCTATTCGAGCGTGTACCGCGACTTGAAAAGACGGGGCTGGTTTACGCATATTTTCGTGGTGGAAGGCGTCCGGTATTTTCAACTCAGCATCACCACGCAACTCCTCAATCCGCACCTGACGACCCTTGGAATCGACGAAATGCCGGCCCCTCGCCGAAAATAAGCAGTACCGGAATGATTTGAAGGAGATTCGTGTTTGGAAAAAGCGCGTGTTTTGGGCAATTTTACGGCCCTTTGGCGTTCACTTTTGTCAGCCGATTCAATCACCTCTTGCCCCATATCAAATAATGAAAAGCTACATTGACCTGATTCAGCAGACGTTCGAGTTTCCTACGATGGAATTCCGCACCAACGAAGCCAACCAGCTGCTTTTCAACAATGTACCCCTGATGGACATCATCGAGGAACACGGTACGCCCCTGAAACTAACCTACCTGCCCAAAATCGGCGAGCACATCGAAAACGCGCGGATGTTTTTCCGTAATTCGATGAAGCGATTCAACTATAAGGGCAACTATACCTATTGTTATTGTACCAAATCGTCGCATTTCAGTTTTATTCTGGAAGAGGTGCTCAAGCACAATATCCACCTCGAGACTTCCTCATCGTTCGATATTCCCATTATCCGGGAGCTCTACCGTCGGGGCAAGATCACCAAGTCTACTTATATCCTGTCCAACGGCTTTAAGCGGCCGCTGTACACGCAGTACCTCAGCGAGCTGATCAACGAAGGCTTTAACGCGATTCCGATCCTGGACAATCTGAAGGAAATCGAGGCCTACGAAAAATCCACAACGGCTGAATCGGTCAACTTCGGTATCCGCATCGCGACCGACGAGGAGCCCAATTTTGCGTTCTATACCTCGCGTTTGGGTATTCGTTACAACGATGTCAACCAGCTATACAAGGAAAAGATTGAGCCGAATCCACGCTTCAAGCTCAAAATGCTCCATTTCTTCATCAATTCGGGCATCAGAGACAGCGCGTACTATTGGAGCGAATTGACGCGCTTCATGTTCAAGTATTGCGAGATGCAGAAAATGTGCCCCGATCTCGACTCGATCGACATTGGTGGCGGCCTAGCCATCCAAACGTCGTTGCAGGCGGGCTTCGATTACCAGCAGATGGTCGACGAAATCATCGAGAATATTCAGTGGATATGCAATAAGAATAACGTACCGGTGCCGCATATTTTTACTGAATTCGGGAGCTACACCGTGGGCGAAAGCGGCGCGGTGATTTACAAAGTTATCGATAAGAAGTTGCAGAATGACAAGGAGTTGTGGTACATGATCGATGGCTCGTTCATTACGCAACTGCCCGATTCCTGGGGCATGAACCAAAAGTACATCATGCTGCCGATCAACAACTGGGATAGTCCTTACCAAAAGGTAAACCTAGGCGGCCTGACGTGCGATTCACAGGATTTTTACAACAGTGAAATGCACAGTTCGGATCTGTACATGCCCATTATCGGCGACGATGAAACGCAATATATCGGGTTTTTCCACACGGGTGCCTATCAAGAATCACTCGGCGGCTACGGTGGTATTCAGCATTGCCTGATTCCCGCGCCCAAACATGTACTTGTGGACCGCGACGCTGAGGGTAAAGTTATGACTCGGGTCTTTGCCAACGAGCAGGATAGCGAAAGTATGCTTAGGATCCTGGGCTTTCGTGACGAGTCATACGTGCAGCCGGATACCTTTACCGAACACGAACACGCGACCGCCGAGACCGAGCGGGCCGACCCGCATACCGCCGTTTCAGAGTCCATTTCACCTGGAGAGTCCAAAATAGAGCGGGAAGAAGAGGAAGAAGCCGAGCTCGAAGAAGTGAAAAACTAGGAGTAGGGATATTTGATTTTGGATTCTGGACGTTAGAATGGTGTCCTTAGCATTTGAAATTCTGATACTTATCGAATTACTGGTTTCGATTCTCCGTAAAAATATTGGCACCTTAGTTGCTAGAACCTATTCAACTAACCATAAAATAAAGATGAAAAAATTATTCGCTTTTGCCGTCATAGGAGGCATGTTGTTCACTACCTCATGTACCCGTAAGCAATGTCCCGCCTATGGTTCGACGCAGCCCGTGGAGCAACCCCCTACGCATCGGGCATAAATAACTGTCATCCTGAGCGGAGTCGAAGGGCGCCTCCCTCCTCCATTAACCATGTAATGCTGTCAGCGTTTCATGTTCAGCGTTATACGCTAGACGAGAATGTGGTTAGTTGCTTCCAGCAAATCCGCTGCCTGGAAATCCCCTAAGAAATTATCTTCTTCCGTAAATCTGTCCCCGATCAAAATCGTCCGTACCCCGGCTTTGCGTCCGGCCAGCACGTCCGAAACCCGGTCGCCGATCATCCACGACTGCGCCGGGTCGATGTCGTGCCTGGCTATTGCTTTTTCGATTAATAAAGAATCGGGTTTGCGCCGTAGGGACTCGGAAGAATGCTTGGGGTGATGCGGCGAGAAGTATAGATCGTCCAATGCAACGCCGCTCATCTGCTGCAGCAGATTGTGTACGGCGCGCACTTCGGCAGCGGTGTACATTTTTTGGGCGATACCCGCCTGATTGGTAATCACGATCAATAAAAAACCCGCTTCTTTGAGCTTTTTGAGAGCTTCCCCCGCGCCATCCAGCAGAATCACATCTTCGGGGCGGTAGGTATAGTATTCGTCGTCGGCATTGAGCACACCGTCACGGTCCAGGAAAACGCACTTTTTTTTCATACATTACGACTATAGAATTTGCCCAAATCAAAGAAACCTGCCTCTACGTAAACGACCTGAATCGGACGCGCAACTTTTACGTGGAAAAACTCGGCCTCACGATGATTGCTTTTGTCGAGGACAGCCATGTATTTTTCCGGGCAGGAAGTTCGGTTTTGTTGTGTTTTTTGCCGGAAGTATCCCGCGCCAAGCAATCGCCGCCTCCGCACTACGGTTCGGGTAAACTGCATCTGGCGTTCGAGGCCCCAGCCGGACAATACGGAGCGATGCTCCAAGAGGTGGAGGCGTTAGGAATTGAAGTGTATCACCACGAAACATGGGCGCACGGCACGCGCTCTTTTTATTTCGATGATCCCGACGGCCACGTCCTCGAAATTCTGGAACCGGGCGTTTGGGATTAAAAGTTACTGTTTCAAACTTTTCAAATAAGCGATGCTCATCGGCACGAAATCCAGCTCCTGATCGCTTTCGTCTTCCACGAAAAAGTGCTTGATGCCGATTTTCTTCGCTGTCCGAATCACCTCTTCCATGGCTACTTGCCCGGTACCGAGCGGTACATCGTTTTCGGCGGGTGTACCGCCTGTCAAGTCGCCCTCGACACCCTTTTTTAGATCTTTCAGGTGCATCAGTTTCCAGCGATTGGGATACTTTTTGAGCAGCGCCACCGGATCGCCGCCGCCGAACTGCGTCCAAAGTATGTCCATCTCGAAGGAAACGTACTTGGGATCGGTATTTTGGATGATGTAGTCCATCAAGGTACCATCTTCGTAGGGCTGAAACTCGTAGCCATGATTGTGGTAGCAAAAGGTGAGGCCATTTTCCTGCAATACTTTCCCGGCCTTGTTAAAATCGGCCACGGCTTTTTTAGCGTTTTCCAACGAGAAATTGCCGCGCTGATGCGGAATCCAGGCCACCATCACGTACTTCGATCCCAACGCTTTAGCCTTCCTGACGACTTCTTCGGGTGAATTGACCAGTTCTTCGTAGCCTGCGCCCGTCGAGGGAATGCTGATGCCGCGGTCGGCGCACATTTTCTTGAATTGTTCGGGCGTGTAGCCTTTCGGTGCACCGCCTTCAAGCTCGGTAAAGCCTTCTTTCTGGATGATATCCAGCGTAGCTTCCACGTCCTTGGGGAAATGGTTACGGTAAGTGTACGCCTGCACGCCCAGCGGAAAAGTATAAAGCGGATTAGCATTTTTTTGAGCCATCACATCGCTCAGCCCCGCCCAGACGAGGGCTAAAGCGGTGAGTAGTAGGGTTGTTTTTTTCATGTTCTTATAGGTTATTAGGTATTAAGTTGTTAAGTGTTAAGTTGATTATAATTTACGGAAAAAGCTGATAACGAATTAACGATGGGCTTATAGTTAAGAGTCGTTACATGATAAGCGTTTAAAGTCCGACGTCCAAGATCCAACGTCCCTTCTTCTACTTCAACCAATAATCCGACTCGATCAATTGGTTCTTGCCGTCCTGGAAAAGCGCGAAATTGAAGCCTTTCTGTATGCTGTACGCGCCGTATTCGCCCTGCTTGTTCACGGCCAGGTACCCGACCTGGAAATCCCGAAAATCGTCCTTTGTTTTACCTTTGACGATGCGCCCGACGGCCTCCTCGCACGCCTGTTGCGGCGAGCGGCCCTGCCGCATCAGTTCCACAAGCAGAAACGAGCCGAGCGTCCGCATCACGAATTCGCCGACGCCCGTGGCGCAGGCCCCGCCTATTTCGTTGTCAACGTAAAGTCCCGCACCGATGATCGGCGAGTCGCCCACGCGGCCGTGCATTTTGTAAGCCATGCCACTAGTCGTGCAGGCACCCGACAGATCGCCGCCGCTGTCGAGCGCCAACATCCCGATGGTATCGTGCCGCTCAACGTTGACAATGGGCTTGTAATCCGCCGTTTTGGCCCATTCTTCCCAGGCTTTGGCTGAGGCAGGGGTTAACAGATTCGTTTTCTTGAAGCCATTTTGCAATGCGAATTGCAGCGCGCCGTCGCCGCTCAGCATTACGTGCGGAGTTTTTTCCATCACCATGCGTGCTACCGAAATCGGGTGCATGATGTGCTCGAGATAGGTTACCGCGCCCGCGTTGCCTTTTTCGTCCATGATGCAGGCGTCGAGCGTCACGTGGCCGTCACGGTCGGGCAGGCCTCCGTAGCCCACGCTGGTATCGTTTGGGTCGGCCTACTGCACCTTTACGCCCGCTTCCACGGCG
>JBBSSJ010000188.1:0-9553 GCA_038242095.1 Cytophagales bacterium | reverse complement strand
TTGATTGTGTGCCGGAACCTGTCTGCCACACCACCAGCGGAAACTGGTCGTCGAGCTTGCCTTCCAGGATTTCGTCGCAGACTTTGCCGATTAATTCCGCTTTTTCTTTTTCCAAAACGCCTGCATCAGCGTTGGTGAGCGCGGCGGCTTTTTTGAGGTAGGCGAAAGCTTTGATGATTTCCTTCGGCATCTTGTTGATTTCCTGTGCGATGGGGAAATTCTGGATCGAGCGCTGCGTTTGGGCGCCCCAATATACGTTGGCGGGTACCTGCACCTCGCCCATCGTGTCTTTTTCTATGCGATATTCCATTAATTATGAATTAGTGACAGGAACGCCTGCCCGGTTTTGAATTAGTGAATACTACAAACCGACTTCGGGAATTGTAAAATTAGGGCAGAACGGGGAGTTTTGGTAGGCTTTTTCTTGTAAATATTCAGGTAGGAGTACGAACTCCGGGTTTACTACTCATTCAAAAGTTGCTTTATCCATTTTCCTTTTGACTAGCTTTACGGCGTTCTTTGTAATACCCGTCAATCGGAATAGTGGTTTTCGCGGGAGAAAAATAACTTCTCCGCTTCCGCAGAAATTAAAAAGGAATCGTGTGAAAATCACGAGCAGACGTGCTACTGTAAGTACCCGTTTGGTTTACCAAACACCTGTTTGCCCTCGTAGCCCATTGTCTTGCGTGCAAGATGAGAAGGGCAGTAAACATGGTACAAGCCAGGAGACTTGCCCCTGTTCTCAATGACTTAGCCTTCACGTGTAGGGCTGAGCCACGCATTGATTTTACAAACATTTTCAACAATATAGCTCCGCTTCGTCTGTCTGCGCAGAAGTGGATCGTCTGGCCGTATACTTTTCGCAAAAGTGGGATGGAGCCGGATTGTTGTCGATGAACGTACTGATTTAGAGTCAGTTTGCCGGGTATTCTTTGTTTCTTTCTGCTCTTTTTAGCAGGAAAAGCGTGCGTACCGGAAGCCCTCAAGTCAGGACGGGTAGGGTGTTTCAAAGGCGTTTTTTAAACACCTTTAAACACAATGTATTATGCTTACGCACAACCTCGGCTACCCGCGCATCGGGAGCCAACGCGAGCTTAAAAAAGCTTGTGAACAGTACTGGGCCGGTAAAATCGACCGCGACGAACTGCGGCGTACCGCCCGAAAACTTCGCCACGACCATTGGGAAACGCAGCGCGCGGCGGGCATCGACCTGATTCCGTCCAATGATTTTTCACTCTACGATCAGGTACTCGATACCGCGCTGTTGGTGGGCGCCATTCCACCACGCTATCTGCCGCTGGTCGATGGAAAATCCAACGCCGAACTGGACCTTTATTTCGCCATGGCGCGCGGCGTGCAGCGTCCGGGCGTGGATATCAAGGCGATGGAAATGACAAAGTGGTTTGATACCAACTACCATTATCTGGTACCCGAATTCACCATAGATCAAGCGTTCTACCGCTATTCCGACAAACCCACGCTGGAATTTGCGGACGCCCGGCAGTTAGGAGTCACAACCAAGCCCGTGCTGCTGGGACCAGTCTCTTTCCTGTTATTAGGCAAAGAAAAAGAGGCAGGTTTTCATCGCATCGAATTACTGGATAAACTGTTACCGGTATATATCGGTCTATTGCAGGAACTGGCCGGTCAGGGATGTGAATGGGTACAGTTGGATGAGCCTTGCCTGGCGCTCGACCTCACGGAGCAAGAAAAGCAGGCCTTCGGCCGGGCCTACGCTCAGTTGTCAAAAGCCGCGCCATCGCTGAAAATTTTGCTGGCTACTTACTTTGGTGCTTTGGAGGACAACCTGACGGTCGCGACCACGCTGCCGGTGGAGGCATTGCACGTGGATCTGGTCCGGGCGGCCAGTCAACTTCCTCAAATATTAGCCGACGGTAACTTTGTCAATTCGTACAAAGTGCTTTCGCTGGGTGTCGTCGACGGACGGAATATTTGGAAGAATGATTACAAAGCTTCCCTGAAATTAATCCAACAAAGCGTCGCCAGATTGGGGCCGGATCGGGTCATGATCGCGCCGTCGTGTTCGCTCCTGCACAGCCCTAACGACCTGGATCTGGAAAGGAACGAGGACATCCTGACGCCTGAGATCAAGAATTGGCTGTCTTTTGCCAAACAAAAACTGCGCGAAGTTGCCACGCTGGCGGAGCTGGCTACGGCGGAGGAGCCGCTGGCTGAACACCCGATTTTGCTGGAAAATCAGGCCGCGATGGAAAGCCGTCGGCAATCGGAATTAATTCATAAAAAGCGCGTAAAAGCACGGATGCAGGAAGTGCCCGCTATCGAACTGGCTCGTCAAAGTCCCTTCGTCCTTCGACAGGCGGTGCAGGCCGAAAGTCTGAAACTACCGCTTTTCCCCACGACGACCATCGGTTCTTTTCCGCAGACGGACGACGTGCGCAAATTGCGGGCGCGTTTCAAAAAAGGCGAGCTGACCGTTGCCGAGTACGAAAGCCGTATTGAGGAAGAGGTGCTGAGTTCGATTCAGTGGCAGAATGATCTGGGTATCGACGTGCTGGTCCACGGAGAATTTGAGCGCAACGATATGGTGGAGTACTTCGGCGAGCGCTTGTCGGGTTTTGTCTTTACCCAAAACGGGTGGGTGCAAAGCTACGGCAGCCGCTGCGTAAAGCCGCCGATCATCTACGGCGACGTGGAGCGCCCCGAACCAATGACCGTCCGTTGGTCGGCCTACGCGCAGTCGCATACCGACCAACTGGTGAAAGGCATGCTCACCGGCCCGGTAACGATATTGCAATGGTCGTTCGTGCGCGACGACCAACCTCGAAAGGATACCACTTTCCAGATTGCGCTGGCAATTCGCGACGAGGTACTCGATCTGGAAAATGCGGGTATCCAACTGATTCAAATCGACGAACCTGCCATCCGCGAAGGACTTCCGCTGCGGCACGCCGCCCGCCCGGCTTACCTGCAATGGGCGGTGGATGCTTTCAGGTTGAGCGCTTCGGGCGTGGGTGACCAAACCCAAATCCATACGCACATGTGCTATTCGGAGTTTAATGACATGATCGATTCCATCGCGGCGATGGATGCCGATGTGATCACGATCGAAACTTCCCGCTCGCAAATGGAATTGCTGGACGCCTTCGCTGATTACAGCTATCCCAACGAAATTGGGCCGGGCGTGTACGACATCCACTCGCCCCGCGTGCCGTCGGTGGAAGAAATGGTAAGTTTACTGGAAAAGGCGCTCGAAGTGATTCCGGCCCGCAACCTGTGGGTGAATCCCGACTGTGGTCTTAAAACCCGAGGCTGGCCCGAAACGGAAGCCGCGCTGCGAAATATGATCGCCGCCAGCCGGTACCTGCGCGAAAATGTCAGTGCGACGGTAGTTTAATTATAATTTAACTCTTGTCCCGGCTGCCACGCGTGGCCGGGACTTAATTTAATATTTCATTTTATGACCTTAGAAGAACGCATCCAAAAAGCCGAAACCCGCGTATTTAAAACGGTTTTTCCTAATACTACCAATCACTACGATACCCTGTTTGGGGGCACGGCCCTGTCGATGATGGACGAGGTGGCTTTCATTGTCGCCACGCGTTTTACCCGGCAGCGTTGCGTTACCGTTTCTTCCGATCGTATCGACTTTACGCGCCCAATTCCGGCGGGTACGTTCATCGAGTTGGTGGGGCAGATTGTGTCGGTGGGTAACACCAGCCTGAAAGTTCGGACGGATATTTACGTGGAGCAGATGTACGAAGAAAAACGTGAAAAAGCGGTCAGTGGCACGTTCACGTTTGTGGCCCTCGATGAAGACAGGAATCCGACGCCCATTAACAAAAGTTAGTGCAAATCGTTATCTACAAAGTGAAAGCGCTTCATTTTGTAGTCTTTTGCCCTAAAACCTATCCTCACTCAAAATAAATGGCCAATGCTTGATCTTGCGCCTTCCGCTCATTGCAACACTTTTCTAGAGATTAAGCCGGCCATTCCATTGCTAATAGGATTGGAATTTTCTCGAAAACCGGTCTTCTCCAATACGGGTGAATGGCAAACCCTGACTGAACTTAAAGCCGCGGGCCAGTGGGATTTCGATCTTCAACTTGCGCTTCCGTATCTGAAAGGCAGAAACAGAGCCGTTTTGATAACGGATCCGGGTCAGAAAATCACCTGGGTGAGCCAGGGGTTTCGTCGTATGACGGGTTATGGAGCCAGCGAATCCTGCGGTCGGCGTCCTGATTTCTTGCAGGGAGAAAAGACCTCGACACAAACGCGGCAACACATCGGCCGGCACATAGCCGACCGACAGTCTTTTTCGGGGACAATTCTAAATTACCGCAAGTCGGGAGAGGCTTACTTGTGTGCCATACACCTACTTCCGGTGTATAACCAGTCGAGCGATCTGGTTAATTTCATTGCTTTGGAAAAAGAGGAGCCGATGGATTGGTCTTTGCTTTAAAAATAAATCAGACAAAATTAGGGAATAGCAGCCGCCAAAAGGTCCAAGGCAACCGTTTCTGCGGTTCTTTCGTACGTTTGTGCAAAACCCCCATCTATGCGATTTCTTTTACTTGCCCTGATTTTTAGTATTCATTTTACGGGCCAATCGGCCGTTTTTCCGGCGGATTCCACTCGGAAAAGCGATACCACTAAGTTTCTTGCCGATACTAAATTCATCGTACTTCCCGTAGCCTTCAAGCTACCTGAGACGGGTTTCGGGGGTGGAATTGTGGGCACTACCACCTTCTCTTTTGCCAAAGACAGTATCCGTAACAAGCCTTCGCAAATTTCGTTTGGCGCGACCTACACTCAGAAAAAAAAAATCCTGTTCTTTATCCCATTCTCCATTTTTTATGATAACAACCGCTATTATTTTAATGGCGACAATGGCTGGTACAAATACAATTACAATTACTACGGGATCGGTGAAGAACGGGTGCCGGAAGAAACGTTTGACGTGACTTTTCCGCGTATCCGGTTGCTGGCCGCCAAAATAATTGCACCCCAAACTTACCTCGGGCTGCGCTACCATTACGAAAGCTTTCGGGTTACGGATACCAGAGAAGGTGGCGAATTGGCAACGGGCCGCATTGCGGGCAGCAATTTCAGTCGCACCTCCAGCCTGGGCCCCTCGATTCTGCGCGACAGCCGCGATCAGGTGTTTTATCCCCGCAGAGGAATGTTCGGCGAACTGTACATTTTGCCTACCTCCAAAATTTTCGGCGCCGACCGCAACTTCACGCGTGTATACCTCGACGTCGCCAATTATTTTTCACTGAGTAAGAAGGTAGTGTTGGCGACCAACTACACCGCAAGCACGATTTTTGGCAACAAGGTACCATTTAGCCAATTATCCTTTCTGGGCGGACCCAAGAAAATGCGGGGGATTTACGAAGGCTTTTTTCGGGATAAAAACGCCTTGTTGGGCCAGGCAGAATTACGCTGGGAAGTCTGGAAATTCATTGGCCTAATGGGCTTTGGCTCGCTGGGATTTCTGGGCAATGAAAACGACGGTATTCGATTTAACAAGCCCAAATATACCTATGGCGCGGGACTGCGCATTACGGCCCAGAAGAAAAATCACCTCAATATTCGGGTCGATTACGGCTTCTCGCCTTATGATAAAGGGAATCTGTATCTGACGATCGGGGAGGCGTTTTAACTTACGCTCAACGCTGACAGCGTTTTTGAACGCTGTCAGCGTTAGTAATCGGATTAGCGAAACTTATATTTCTCGATGCGAGAAGCTTCTAGCAATTTGGTTGTACTTTTGCCATTTTATTGAAATACCGGGACTGCGATTGCTCCCCTTAATTATCACATGGCAAGAAATACCTACTTTTCGATCCTCACGATTTTTCTGTTAGGCGCGCTGCCTTCTGCCGCCCAAAACATGCTAGGCCTGGGCCTGAACAACCATAGCGGTATTCACGGCGTCTACCTCAATCCCGCCCGGCTGGCCAATCATCCGCAGGGGTTTAGCGTGAACCTGGGCACGGTGGGGGCACACCTGGGCAATGATTACGCTAAATACCGCGCCCCCTTTTCGCTCCTGTCGTTGGCTACCGGCAATGTGCCGGATGATTACAACAACAGCAAAGGCAACGTTGCATTTTTGCCCGAGTATCTGGAAAGAATCCAGGGCGAAGAGAAAAGATCCGGCGGTTTGTCGCTCGAAGCACGTGGCCCGTCGGTGCTGCTTTCACTGCGCGACGGCTCCGGCATTTCACTCAGTACCCGCGTCAGGACCGCCTTTCAGGTCAGTAATGCCTCTTCTGAATTTGTGACTTTGGTGCGCTTTGGGCTCGACAACCCGATTTTGTGGAGCAGCGGTACCAACTACGACAATAAATTTGCGATCAACAATAACTCCTACGCCGAGCTGGCGGCCTCGTATGGCCGCGGAATTTGGGAAAGTGGCCCGCACCGCCTTAGCGCCGGAGCTACGCTTAAGTACCTTTCGGGCTGGTACTCCTCGCACCTTATTAACGATGGGATGAAATACCGCGTAACCGAGATCAGTGGTGCATTGTCGGGCCAGATTCAAATCGATCAACTGCGGGGTTCGATGGGTTACGTGGGCGGGCAAAAAGTATTCGACCAGATTGGCCGGGGCAAAATACCGACCGATCGACCCGGTCACGGGCTTGGCGCCGACTTGGGGCTGGTCTACGAGTTCCGTCCCGATGATTCATCAAGCCGCCTTCAGCGGTATGGTTCCGATGAGGCAGACTACAAACTGCGGCTTGGCGTATCGCTACTCGATTTGGGCGCCATTAGTTTTAAGCGGGCCGGTGTGGTGCGCAATTACGACCTGGCGGTGGACAACAAACGAATCAATTTCAAGGATTTCAAGCAGGATCAACTTCTCAACAATGCTTTCTCACTTATTGAGCAGCGGCTCGATTTGGACCCGCAGCAAGCAGGCGATAACTTCAAGACTGGCTTGCCCACCGCCCTGCAGCTCCTCGCCGATTGGCATATTCGCAGCATGTTCTTTCTTAGTCTGTCGGGCATGGGTAACCTGCGGGCTGCCGATGCCATCGCGATGTGGCAGCCTTCCTACCTGGCCGTGACGCCCCGAATTGAGCGGTACAACGGATCGGTGGCGGTGCCTCTGGTAGCCATTGACGGCGCCCTGGTGCCGGGCTTAGCCCTACGCATTGGTCCGGTTTCGATCGGGTCTGATAACCTGCCGGGGCTGTTTGGCAAAAAAGGCAGTATCATGCCCCGTGGCGCTGACATCTACGCCGGGCTGTCTTTCTCGGGCGTCACCAAGGCTCCCAAACGCGACCCCGACGGGGTATACGGCAAGTCCCGCCCCGCCACTCCCGCTCCCGTTACTTCCTCGCCGCAGAAACGCCGCCGCAATCCGGGTATTGAAGTACAGTATCCCAACGACGGTCTGGCGCGTCTGATCGAGCGTGCGCTGGATTCAAAAGCCAACGGAAAAGCCTGGCTTACGCCCGCTAATGCTGCGCTGGAAGAACTTGTGGTACGCCTGCAAACCAACCCCAAGTGGCAGGTTGCGTTTTCGTTCGTGGCGGCCGGTCCGAATGCCGGCAAGATTACGAAGCGCGAAGAAGCACTGGTCAACTACCTGACCCAGCAAGGCATACCTCAGCGGCAACGGAAAATTGTTTCCGCCATTCCGCCAAGCGAAGATTTTGCCGGACCGGTGCGGGTAAAGATTGGAGAATGAAATAATGTATTTTTTAGTCATGGGGAAAATGAAGAAAGTCAGCGCTTATAGTTTGGGTGGTGGGTTGTGGCTTGCAAGATGGGTCGTCACCGTAACGTTGCTTTCCATCTTCGGGAACGCTAAGTCGCAAAGTACGGCCCCCCAAACCCAAACCGTTTCCTTCATTGCTCAGGATGCTTTTACCAAAAAACCGATTGCGGCTCGTTTTCAGCTGATCGGGGCAGAAACCAGCACCACGGCTACCGTCACGACGGCGGCCAGTCCAGAATTTGGCACCAAGCTGAAATTGAAGCTATCCTATAGTTTGGCGGTGGAGTCGGAGGGATACCGGAATTACTCACAAGAAATAACGCTCGATGCCCCGAAAGCCGGGCCGATTAAGCCGCGTATCGTGCTCATGGAGCCGCTCTACCACGAGGTAATGTTCACGATACTGGACGCCTCGACGATGAAGCCCGTCGACCCGGCTTCGTTCAAAATCCGGGATAGCGACAAGGACCTGAATCTAAAATCAGCCGGAGGTATCAGGAAAGTGAATCTGACGCCGGGTAAAAAATACGACATTCGCGTGGGACAACCGGGCTACGAGTTGTTCGACCGAACGCTGGCTTTCGATAAACCGACAAGCCTGCAAGATCTGGTCAAGGCGATTCTGCTGATACCCACCAAGCCCGCACCCACTCCCGCCGCTGCTCCCGCACCGGTCATTGCGCCCGTAGCGGCCACGCCAAAAGCGGCAGACGAAACGGTTTTTGAAAACCTGAAGAAAGGCGAAGCTGTGCGGTTAGACAACGTGTACTTCGATCAGAGCAGCTACATTCTGCGCAGCGAGTCCTACCCGCAACTGGACAAACTTGTGAAGACAATGCAACGGAATTCGCGCCTCAAAATCGAAATTGCGGGCCACACCGACAACGTTGGCGACGACCGTCTCAATCAATTCCTGTCCGAAAACCGCGCCAAAGTGATCGCCAGCTACCTCGTCCGGCAGGGCATCGACCGTGCCCGCCTCGTCGGCAAAGGCTACGGCTCTACCAAACCCGTCGTTGCCAACGATACCGAAGCAAACAAATCCCAAAACCGCAGGGTAGAGTTTGTGGTGGTGGAGGATTAGGTTTCGTCTATTCTAAGTGGCCTTTCGTCTATTGTAAAGGCCCCTTGCTCTAATTTTTTAGCAGGAACGCGGTAAGTTTCCGTCTTTTGTGAATAGGAATACTCACACATATGCACTAAAACTTTACGGGTGCCGCTTTACAATATGGCGGCCGAATAATTATGCGAAGTAATTTGGTGAACGAACTTTTGAAAATTAAACTGGATCGCGATTTCTTATTCAAGTTTCTGACGGATACTACACGCCGCTATCGGGTGGCCCGGCATGTAGTGCTATGGACTGTTTCCCTCTTCCTGATTTACAAGCGTTTCGATTTCAACTCCATTTTGCTCACATCGCCTGACGAACGGCAGATGTACGTCAACTTTTCTACGCTTATTTTTGGAGGGCTTACCATTCTGGATTACGCACTCATCACCCTGCTTCTTCGCCAGTTCGTACATACGCCGCTCCCAGATAAGTATTTTTGTCCTTGGGCTGTTTGGTGTTCACTTAGTCACCGCGTTTTTGGTTTATTGGCATGTCGTCTGGTTTGTAGATTTCTTTACCTTGTCACACTTGCCTATTGCCTACCGCACATTTGCCCTCGAAGTAATTTTGTTGAAGTTTTGGCAGGTACCTATTAAAACTCATATGGTAAGTATCTTCTCAACCCCCTAATTAACTGGACATAATTTCCGTAAACTAAGTTTTAAATTTACGGTATTATGGACAAGCATCAAAGAACGTGGAGCCTCTCTGAGAAACTGGAGGCC
>JBBSSJ010000187.1:0-9561 GCA_038242095.1 Cytophagales bacterium | reverse complement strand
GGCGACATCCTCCGCAGCTTCCCCCAAGCTACTTCCGATGTATATTCTAATGAGATTGGCAAGAAATAAAAACGGTTGAATGGGGGAACAGTTAAAAGGTAAACGGCTAACGCCTAACGGCCAATATCTGAATAACTAACTGCATCAGTGTACTGATAAAGATCAGTTCTCCGCCTTCACTCATCATTTCCCTACAACAAGGGAACCCAAACCGGGTTCCCTTTTCTTGTGAAACGGCTATTCTTGAATAAAGAAACCCGTTGACCGTTTGCTGTTCGCCGCCACGGGGCGCCCTGACCCCTTCACCCTTTCCTCCCTTTATTTCAAAGCTTCCAGCAAAGGCTCATTACGGGGATATTTCTGGGGTATCCAACGGTCGACGATGCGCCCGGCGGCGTCAATGACCATGAAGGGAAAGCGGGGTTCGATCGCGTAGGTGGCTTTTAACTTTTCAACGACTTCATCCGAAGCGTAGAGGTGCAGCGCGTGGGGACGTGCTTCGACGCGCTCCTTCCAGGTTCGGAACGGAATGCCGGGGGCCACACTTACGTACACGAACAGAACGCTGTCGCTCTTGACTTCTTCTAGGAGTTTGAGTGTGGGTTCGTACTGACCCAGATTGAAGGCAAAGGCTACGGCCAACTTTTGGCCGCGCAGGCTCGACAGCGACACCGACGCGCTGTCGCGATTCAGCAGCGTGAAGTCGGGGGCAGGACTTCCTTTTTCCAACTTTTCCTTGATTTGGATCAAATCAGAAAAATAGCTTTTCACTTCCGATTTGGGAAAGCGCTGGCCAAAATCATCGAAAAGCGTCCGGGCAGTTTTCATGGAAGGAAGCGCCGTAGCCGCATAATTGAGCCAGTAGGTAAGCAAATATTCCTGCTGCCCGGGATAATCAGCCAGCTTCTCACGGCTGCTTTGGTATATTTCTGACACAGCTTCGGGCCGAAGTGCGTACTGACTTGCTTTCTCGGGCCGGTACTTCTGCGTCGCCGGAATGGACACCCAATGCCGCAATTCATTTCGGTAGGCCAGGCTCAGGAGCGCCTCGTCGGGAAAAATCTTGAAATTATCCGTAGTGATCCGATCGAGTTCGTCTTGCTGTTCCGGCGTCAGCGGCACGGGCCTGTTGTTGCGCATTTCGCGGTCGCGCACGACGGTACGCAACAGTTGGGGTTCCACTTGCGTGGTGGCGAGCACGTAGCTATCAAAAGCATTGTCTACATCGTGACTGGCTTTAAACGTCTTGTATTTTTGGGTACGCAACGTCGTCAGACTATCGCTCTGGCGCAGGATGGCATCATTTTTTATTTGTTTGGGATCAAAGCGAAAAGCCGATAAATACTGGTAGTGGTTTTCAAGAAAATAATCCTGCAAAAACACCTGATAGGCCGCGTTTTTGCCTTCGAAAGTAAGCACGTTGCCCGCCGCGACCTTTATCTTGAGGTTTTCACCTGGTACAATGTACAGCAATTGCGTGCGACTTTCGCTTCGCATTTCAGTGGGGGTAAGGTTATTGGTGGGCTTTTTGGGACTGATCGTTAGCCTTACCAAAACGGGCTCGCTCACGGGAAAATCGATGGTGCCGTCTTTCTGAGCACTTAGATCAAAAACCGCGATGTTCTCAAATTCCGTTTCGGCCAGCCCCACGCCGAGCGTTTCGTGAAACTTCACGCGCTCAACCGTCAGGGTGTAGATGTAGTGCACCTCCGTGGGAGAATCGATGGTGATCTGCGCACTGGATTGGGCGCGAGTGACCACCGTACTGAGTGCCAATAAAAAAATCAGGATGATTCTCATAAATATTTAGTTGTGAAGATACGATGTCGCGCTTCGGTTTTGATTTTCTTTTAAAAAATAGAAGACCAAAGTAACAGCCTTTCGTTCTAATGCCAAGTACCTTATCCCGGTAAGTTCCGCTAATTTAGCGTTCTGTCTCCTGAATACAAACAACCCATGCCACGACCCGCTTACCTGCAATTCGCCACGCTCCGCACGGGGTTGCAAGGCGAATTTTATTACGATAATTCTCCCCGCCATGCGGCCATGCGACGGATTTACGCCACCGATGCCTCAGTGTATCAGGAGCTTCCGCTGGCTGTGGCGCTTCCCCGCGATGCCAACGACGTGAAGCAACTCATCACTTTTGCCCGCAAAAATAACGTCACGCTCATTCCACGCGCGGCGGGTACTTCCCTGGCGGGGCAAGTCGTGGGGAGCGGAATTGTAGTAGACATCTCGAAGCATTTCAATAAAATCATCGAATTAAACGCCGCCGAAAAATGGGTGCGGGTGCAACCTGGCGTCATCCGCGACGACCTGAACAAACATTTGGCCGAGCACGGACTACTCTTCGGACCCGAAACCTCCACCGCGAGCCGCGCGATGATCGGCGGCATGATCGGCAACAATTCCTGTGGACTGCATTCGATGATTTGGGGTAGTACCCGCGACCATTTGCTGGAAGTAAAAACGCTGCTCTCCGATGGTTCAGAAGCTTCTTTTAGTGCGTTGGGCCATGCGAACTTTTTACAAAAATTGGCGGATAAAACCGCTGCCAGTCCGCGCGAACAGGCTATCTACGCCGGGATGTGGGGCATCATTTCCAATCCGGTGGATCAGGAATTGATCGAAAAAAACTTTCCAAAAAAAACCGTCACGCGCCGCAACTCCGGCTACGCGCTGGATAGCCTGATCGCCGAAGCCGACGGACCGGAAAACATCAACCTCGCCCGACTGATCGCGGGCTCGGAGGGTACGCTCTGTTTCATCACCGAAGCCAAACTGGCGCTGGTCGATGTGCCGCCCGCCGCCGTGGGCGTGGTATGCGTGCACACCGATTCGCTGGCCGAGGCTTTGCGGGTCAACCAGTTGGCGATGCGCCACGCACCAAAGGCGTCGGAATTGGTGGACAAGTACATCATGGATTTTACCAAAGAGCACCACGAATACGCCAAAAATCGGTTTTTCCTGGAAGGCGATCCCGCCGCGCTGCTTTTGGTAGAATTTTGGGGCGACAGCGAGTCGGAAGTACAGCGCCTGGCGGCAGATTTTGTGGACGATTTGAAACTGCAAAAGCTCGGCTACGCCTACCCACTGCTCTTCGGAACCGACGCCACCAAAGCCTGGGACATTCGCAAGGCGGGTCTGGGCCTGATCCGCAACCTACCCGGCGACACGCAGCCCGTCAACCTGATCGAAGATTGCGCCGTGGCCGTGGAGGACTTGCCCGACTACATCGAGGATTTGCAGGCACTGCTGGCCCGACACGAACTGCACGCTTCCTACTACGCCCACGCCGGGGCGGGCGAGCTGCACGTGGAGCCGATGATTAACCTTAAAACCAGCGAAGGCAAGGCACTTTTCCGGCAAGTACTAGCAGAAACGGCCACGCTGGTCAAGAAATACCGGGGCGCGCTGTCGGGCGAGCACGGCGACGGAAGGCTACGCGGCGAGTTTATCCCGTTCATGATGGGGCAGGAAGTGTACGAAATGTTCCGGCAGGTCAAGCGCATCTGGGATCCGCAGGGGGTTTTCAACGCCAACAAAATCGTGGACACGCCGCCCATGAACGAGTCGCTGCGCTACGTGCCCGATGCCACACCGCCCCACATCGATACCGTTTTCGATTTTACCCGCGAGGAAGGTATCCTGCGCCTGACCGAAAAATGCAGCGGCTCCGGCGATTGCCGCAAGACGCAGCTCACGGGCGGCACCATGTGCCCAAGCTACATGGCGACCCGCAGCGAACGCGACACCACCCGGGCCCGCGCCAATATTTTGCGCCAGTACTACACGGGCGAAGCCGGCGACAAAGCTACCATCGCCACCGACGAGATGGTGAAGGAAGTACTGGACCTTTGTCTGTCGTGCAAAGGCTGCAAGGCGGAGTGCCCGTCGAGCGTGGATGTGGGCAAAATGAAGGCTGAGTTCACGCAGCAGTACCACGACACGCACGGCGTACCGTTACGATCGCGGCTCGTGGCGGGATTTACCAAACAAATGCAACGCGCCGCGCTGGTCCCCTGGGCCTACAACGCCATTTTTGGTACGCCCGCCCTGCGCCGCGCCGCCAACCGCGCCGTGGGTTTTCATCCCGACCGGACGATGCCACTCCTGGCCAATACGACTTTAAAAAAATGGTTTGACAGACACAAAAAAACCGCAGCAAAAAGCGCGGCACCCAACGGAAAAGTGTACCTTTTCTGCGACGAATTCAGCAATTATAATGACGTGGCGGTAGGACAAAAAACCGTCGAGTTGCTGGAACGGCTGGGCTATGAAGTGCTTATTCCCAAGCACGCAGAGTCGGGACGTACTTTTTTGTCGAAGGGATTGGTGAGAGAGGCGCAAAAAATTGCCAATCGAAACGTGCAGTTATTACAAGATATCGTAAGCGATGACGTCCCGCTGGTTGGCATCGAACCCTCCGCTATTTTGACTTTTCGGGACGAGTATCCCGATCTGGTGGCCCCCAACCTACGGAAAGCTGCGCAGGAATTAGCCAAAAATTCCCTGCTGTTCGAGGAGTTTCTGGCCCGTGAAATTGAGAAGAAAAAAATCAGCAGTGCGCAGTTTACCACCGAAAAGCGACTCGTGAAACTACACGGACACTGCCATCAAAAGGCACTGTCGTCACTGTCGGTGGCGAAGCAGGTACTCGCGCTGCCCATAAATTACAAAGTACAACTCATCCCGAGCGGCTGCTGCGGCATGGCCGGGGGCTTCGGCTACGAAGTGGAGCACTACGAACTTTCTATGCAGATCGGTGAACTGGTGCTGTTTCCTGCCGTGCGGGAACAACCCGACGAGGTAATCATCGCCGCACCCGGCACCAGTTGCCGCCACCAAATTAAGGACGGAACCGGACGCCGGGCGCTGCATCCGGTCGAAATACTGTGGGAAGCGCTGAATGCGAATTGATTATCTGATGTCGGTCGCGAGCGTGTCGCTGGCCAAGCCATCGCCCGCCACGGTGTCGGACATCATTTGGCTGGCGGGCGTGTCGCTCTTGGGAACGGTATCGCCCTCGTGGCGAAAAAATCCGTAGGCGATGGCAGCAATCATAAATATAACGCCTAAACCTACGATCCAATAGAGCACATTGCCGGTTTTCTTAGTTTCGCGGGCTTCGTGGTCTGTTTCTTGTCTGTCCATAATGTTCTATTCGTTTTGGTAGTAGAAGGTAGGTACTGATTTCGTTCCAAAGGTAGCAAATAATGGTTTCAGACGATTTTAACAAAAAGAATAACCGAAGTCAACACCTTAATGTTTTTTGGATATTAAAGCTGCCCTGATTATAAAATTTGCATGAACAAAGAACTACAAAAACAGCAACTTATTGAAAAAATCCGGGAGATCAACCATCCCGAAGCTTGTCTGCTGTTCTTCCGGCTGCTCAAGGACATGCTGGATCTGACGAATCTGGCCGATTCCGATCCGCGGCTTTCTATCGTCATCCTGAAAAATGAAGCAGGTATTTCGGTCAATATCAACGTGTACCTGGCCTTGCGCCTAACCAAAAATCGCAGCGAAGGCGTGCGGATTTGGTTTCCTTTCCCCAAAGGGTACCTTCAGGACGGCGACCACCATTTGGTTCGTTCAGCGGATATGCAAAACCGTCTCAGCGGTCCCCAAGCTGACTATGTCTGGTTGCCGCTACCCTACGAAGAAGCGGACCTCGACCGCCACGATCCCGAAGCCAAGCAGCAATGGGAAAATTGCCTGCTCGAATTCGTGGAAAAAGCCCGGCGCAGTCCCCATATCAAGAAGCACAATTCAGCCGCTTACCAAGCCGCCATCGACGAGTCGTACCGGGGCGAAATCATCGCCTATGCCACGCCCGGTTGGGAAACGAGCCGGGCGGCGGAACCCGACACCGCCTACCAAAAGACCGAAGCCCCCGCCCTACCCCGCCCCGAGCAGCCGCTCAACTACTTGCTCTATGGACCACCCGGTACGGGAAAAACCTACGCCGTCCAACAAATGCGCGCCCGGTTTGTGGACTCCCGCTTCGTGACGTTTCATCCTTCGTACAGCTACGAGGAATTCATGGAAGGCATCCGGCCCGAACTCAGCGCCGGGCGGCTGGGCTATCAGGTGAAGCAGGGCGTCTTTTTTGAGGCTTGTCTGGCGGCGTTGCGGCTGGCCGATTACACATCATTTGAGGATTGTCTGGCCGATGCGCCCGACCGCCGCGCCGAACGCCTGGGCCGCGCGCCCGCTTTTCTGCTCGTTATTGACGAGATCAACCGCGCCAATCTTTCGGCCGTGCTCGGCGAACTCATCACATTGTTAGAACCCGACAAGCGCCTGGGGGCGGCGCAAGAGCTTTCGCTCACGCTCCCCTATTCGCGGGGCAGTTTCGGAGTACCCGCCAACCTATACGTCGTCGGGACGCTCAACACCGCCGATCGCTCCATCGCGTTGCTGGACACGGCGCTGCGCCGCCGCTTTCAGTTCGAAGAGATCAAACCCGATCCCGAATTGCTGGCGGGCCGAAGCGTCGAGGGCATTGACCTACGGCTATTGCTGTCGACGATCAACAAGCGCATCGAAGCACTTTACGACCGTGACCATGCCCTGGGCCACGCGTATCTGCTCGATGTGACGAGCTACGAAGAATTGTGCGCCGCTTTTCGGGCCCGGATTATCCCGCTGCTGCGCGAGTATTTCTATGACGATTGGGAGAAAATCCGTCTCGTGCTGGGCGACAATGAGGGCTGGGGAAAGGCCCCGGACGATCAACTCGTGCGCCGCGCCGCCATTGATGAGCGCGAACTCTTCGGCGAGGACGCACTTACCCAACCTGATGCTTACCTTTACCAGATCAATCCTGCGCTTAGCCGTGGGGATTACGGCGATGTACCAAAGGCGGCTTTTATTCGGATATACAGGAGGTAGGTATCAGCGAGGCCGGACACCGCAGCGGCCCCGTGGCGTTTTTAGACGTCAGGTCTTGAAATACAAACCAATCACGCGCGATCATTCGGAAATTTTTACAGAAAAATAAATAGTAACAAACCACTATGTCGTTCCGCTCAAAACAATCAAAAACTTCTTTTTCCTGGAAAATAGCAGCCATTGCCTTGCTACTGCCGCTGGCGGGTTTTGCGCAGGATAAAAACATGATTTCGCTGACGGGCGGGTACAGTTTGCCATTAGGTAGCTTCGCCAGCAAGCAATTCAGCGACCCCGAGGCAGGTTTAGCCGGAGATGGCATTTACGGTCAGCTTAGTTACGAGCGGCGCATCGGGTCGTGGTGGGGGCTGCGCCTGACGGGAAGCCTGAACGAAAACCAAACCAACGCCGACCCGCTCATCGAGGAATATAGCGTTTTCCTGCCTAACCCTGACACTTACACTTGGGAAAGTACCGTCACGAAATGGCGGCTCGGCGCGGTGCTGCTGGGGCCGTCGACCTATCTTTCGTTAGGGCGGCTGACGCTCGAAGGCCACGTGCAGGCTGGAGCGGTTTTTGTCTGCTCACCGGGGGTGGCCTTGCTCGGCACTTCTTCTACCAACAAAAATCCTGTCGACGGGCGCATTTCGGCGGCTTCCACGAAGGCGTTTGGTTACGGCGCGGGGGCATCGGCGCGATTGCGGCTGGTCGACCATCTGCATTTGCAGGTTACCGGCGAT
This sequence comes from Cytophagales bacterium, assembly GCA_038242095.1. GTDB lineage: Bacteria > Bacteroidota > Bacteroidia > Cytophagales > Spirosomataceae > Persicitalea. The sequence goes on along the minus strand of JBBSSJ010000187.1, from coordinate 1,921 downwards.
TGGATTGGGGCTCGGGCTACGCTGAAAGACGTTCCTACCTACGTGAAGGTCGGCGATTTTCCGCCCGTCGTGGGGGGCACCGACCGGGAGCGGTTCGCCGCGGTGATCAATTTCGGGGCGGGGTTAGTTTTTAGTTTTTGAAAAAATAATATTCATAAAGAATGAACGAGCCCGACATCCGCTGGAAACAAAGACTGCAAAGTTTTGGTCGGGCTTTTGCCCAACTACAAGCCGCTGTAGCAACGGATGCTCCTTCTGATCTGGAAAAGGCCGGCATTATTCAAGTGTATGAGTTTACATTTGAGCTAGCCTGGAAAACGGTAAAAGATTATCTGGAAGCGAACGAAGTTCTAGTAAAATTCCCGCGTGAAACCATCAAAGAAGCATTCAAATACGAGTTACTGGACGGAGAAATTTGGCTCGATATGTTGCAGAAGCGAAATCTGATGAGTCATACGTACGACGAAGAAAACGCGGAACTGGCCTACCGATTGATCGTAGACCAATATTTTAATGCCATTGCCACGGTGCATGAAAAGCTAAGCTTAGAACTATGAACCCTTTCGGCATTGGAGAAAAAAGCTTTCGTCTGCTCAATGAAGCCTTCGCCCGGTACGCCGAAGTGGAAGAGGTGATTGTCTTCGGGAGCCGGGCCAAGGGGAACTTCCGGCCGGGCAGCGACATCGATTTAGCCATAAAAGGGGAGAAGTGCGATGCGCGCACGGCGCTGGACATCGCCGGGCACCTGAACGAGGAACTTCCCATTCCTTATTTTGTGGACGTCGTGAACTACGCTAGTCTCGAAAGCCAGGCCTTGAAGGAGCACATCGACCGCGTGGGAAAACCACTGGCTGGCACATAAATTTAGGCGAGTGGGACAAATAGTTATTTCACTTTCCTGAACCACCCACATGCCCGAGAACGGATCGTTAATCAAAAAAATACGCGAAAACGACAGCAAAGCCGTCGTGAGCCGACGCCGCATTGCCGCCATCGCTGCTGTCGGACTCGTCGATTTCAGCGTTATTTCTCTCTTTCAGATGGGCTACATCAAGCACTTGCCTGACTTGCCCGGCAAAATTTTCGATTCCGATTCCGTCAACTCATCCAAAGACGCCGAACTGCTCGGGATGCCCGACGCGCCCCTCAGCCTGGTAGGCTACGCGACCACGATCGCCGTTGCGGCAGCGGGGAATACAGAGGGAAAGTACACCAAGTACCTTGATTTGCTGCTGGGCGGCATCGTGGTTGGGCAGGCCTACGGTGCGGGGCATTACCTTTATAGAATGGTGACCGTCCAGAAAAAAGTGTGCATGTACTGCGTCGCCGGGGCATTACTCAACTTCGCCGCCCTGAAACCACTGTACGACCTGTACCGTAGCAAGAGATAATCAACAACAGGATGCATGCAAAAAAAAGCCGGAGAAATTCTCCGGCTTTTTTTGTCCTATCCTAAACTCTAAATCGAAATTCTTGGCTCAAATCTAGATTTGGTATTGTATGCTAGGCGTCTTTTTCATTTGGGTACGTAGTATTGGAATACTTCAATGGGTCAAAGAAAGGCCGGGATGGTTAACAGTGGATTAAAGGGGAATTAAAATAGGCTTAAAAAGCAGTTTCACTTCCAGCCGCAAAACGGCTCCAACCATTCCTGGCCGGGGTCAATGGGCGAGCCGTCGGGTGCGTCGTTGGGCTGCAGGGCGGGCAGGCCGTCCTTCTCGCCTTTCTGGAACATATCGATTTTTTGAATAGTGTACACGTATTGCGCGTGGTCTTGCTCCGAGGCGAACGTCTGCCGCCCGGCGAGGCGATCTTTGAGCTGATCTAATTTGAAATAAGCCATTGCCCGCGCCGCCGAAGAAGCATCATCGGAGGCCGCCAAATTCATTAGCTCCTGCGCAACCATGCTGGCTGTTTGCCG
>JBBSSJ010000186.1:0-9575 GCA_038242095.1 Cytophagales bacterium | reverse complement strand
GTATCCATCGGGTTTGAAACCACGATGATGACTGCTTTGGGCTAGTACTTAAGAATATTTTCGGTCACGGATTTCACTATTCCCTCGTTTATTCCAATCAGGTCTTCGCGGCTCATGCCGGGCTTGCGTGGAATGCCGGAAGTGATCACGACGACATCCGAACCTTTAGTTTTTTCGTAATCATTAGTGGAGCCGATAGGCTTGGTATTGAAGCCGAGCAGCGCGGCGGTCTGGTACATGTCCAGGCATTTGCCTTCGGCGATGCCTTCCTTGATGTCCAATAAGACGACTTCCTCGGCCAGTTGACGACGAATGATGTTATCGGCGGTAGTGGCCCCAACGGCCCCGGCGCCTACGACGGTTATTTTCATGATGCGTTTTGGTAAAAAGCGTTTGGAATAAATTTTGGCCTAAAAATAAGGCACAATATCGGTTAAACCCTACTTCAAGGGTAAATATTTATGCAAAATGGGGTACTAAGCCGGAGTTTTGAGCGATCGGTAAGCTGGCAGGATTTTGGTAATTGTCATAGGTCCATGCAATTTTTTTTACGGAGAACAGGTTATAAATCCGGTCCTTATTTATCAAAATTTAAATGCCCAATGGCCAACAGTTCCTTTATCACTCAGATACTGAAGTCAGTTTTTTTTAAGAAAGCCACTGGGAAAGCCGGTCGTTATGCGGCTAACAGTTCCAAACTTTTCAATTTAGCCGGGCAGGTATTGTCCAAGAGCAGGGAAGGCGGTTTAAAAGAAGGTATGGCCGAAGCGCAGGGCAAAATTATGCTTTTGGTCCGGTTGATCCGCGCTTATGCTTCCGGTGAATACCGACAGCTGCCCTGGAAGAGTTTATTGTCGATCGTGGGCGTGTTAATTTATTTTGTTTCTCCGATCGATTTTATTCCTGATTTCCTGCCGATTGTAGGCATGGCGGACGATTTGGCCCTGATTGTGTGGCTTTTCACGGCGGTCAGTAAGGACCTCGAGGCTTTCGGTGTGTGGGAAAAACAAACAAAAACCATCAATATTGGGTAGAAACACCAGTATTTTTGTTTGGTATTAAAGAATTTTTAAATTTGTACTCATAATAAAAACGATCAATCAACATGGAACTTTCAGCAATTTTTGCAATCATGGGGCTGGGCGGCCAGGAAATATTCCTCATAGCCCTGTTTATTCTCCTTTTCTTTGGCGCCAAGAAAATCCCTGAGCTTATGCGAGGCCTGGGTCAGGGCATCAACGAATTCAAGAACGCCACCAAGGATGTAAAAGAAAATATAGAGAAGGGAATGGAAGATTCGTCGACTTCATCGACTTCTTCGACCAAATTCTGAGGACACTCAGCGTAACGTCGTTCCTCACCGGAGCCGGTTTGGGTTAGTCTGGCAACAGTCTACACCAAAACGGCTCTGGTTTTTTTATTTGGCCCACTTCAACTTTCCTTCTCTTGAAAAACTACCTGACGCTCGCTGATCTCCAGCAGGATTTGCGGACAGGAGAAATAACCTGCACAGCGCTCGTGGCGCATTACCTCGAACGAATCGAGGCCCATCAATCGCTCGGCGCGTTTGTGGAAGTGTACGCCGACGAAGCCCACCAAAAAGCCGTTGAACTTGACCAACGCCTGGCGCAAAACAATGCCGGGCGACTTGCGGGACTGGTATTGGGTATCAAAGATGTGCTTTGTTACGCTGACCACGGCGTGCAGGCAGGCAGCCACATGCTCGACCGCTACCAATCGCCCTTTACGGCCACGGCCGTGCAGCGTTTGCTTGACGAAGACGCCATCATCATCGGGCGACAAAATTGCGATGAATTCGCGATGGGTTCCTCCAGCGAAAGCTCGTATTTTGGTCCGGTGCGCAACGCTGCGGATCCTACGCGGGTACCCGGCGGTTCATCGGGAGGCTCAGCGGTAGCCGTGCAAGCTGGCCTTTGCCACGCTTCGCTGGGCAGCGATACCGGGGGCTCTGTACGTCAGCCCGCTGCTTTTTGTGGTGTTGTAGGCTTGAAACCAACCTACGGGCGCGTGTCGCGCTGGGGATTGATCGCGTATGCCTCTTCGTTCGACTGCATCGGACCCATCACCAAAAGTGTAGAAGATGCCGCGCTGCTGCTCGAAATCATGGCCGGGCCCGACGACTACGACAGCACCGCTTCAAAACTGGAAGTACCCGCGTATTCAGGTCAGTTACGAAAAAAAATTATTACCGATGATCGTTCGCTCAGAGTCGGCTATCTCCGCGAATCGGTGGAAAGCGAGGCCATTCAACCTGCCATCCGGCAACGGACGGAGGCTGCTTTGGAGGCTTTGCGCGCGGCGGGCCACACGGTGGAAGCCGTGGATCTTTCCCTTTTGAAGTATGCGTTGCCCACGTATTATGTGCTCACCACCGCCGAGGCAAGTTCCAATTTGGCGCGTTTCGACGGGGTGCGCTATGGATACCGCAGCGCGGAGGCAACTAATCTGGAAACGCTGTATAAAAAATCCCGCACTGAGGGATTTGGCCCGGAGGTGCGGCGACGGATTCTGCTGGGTACGTTCGTGCTGAGCGCAAATTATTACGACGCATACTATACCAAAGCGCAACGCGTTAGAAAATTGATCCGTCAGGAAATCGAATCGGTACTGGACCGCTACGATTTCCTGATTTCGCCTACCACGCCGACGACGGCTTTCCGACTCGGTGATAAAATGAATGACCCGATACAGATGTACTTGGCCGATATCTTTACCGTGCAGGCCAACGTAGCGGGCGTTCCAGCCATCTCGATTCCTAACGGTCAGGATGAAAACGGGCTGCCAGTCGGCTTGCAAATCATGACCCGCGCGTTTGAAGAAAAGGCGCTTTTAACTTTTTCAAATCACCTGAGTGCTATCATTGCCAAGAAAGAAAAAAACGTATCTTCGCCCCCCGTACAGTAAAATCAGGTTGTTAAATGCTTTAATATGTGTCTCTTAAATCGTTGAATCGAAGTTTTTCTACTAAAATACGACTGACGTTCCCTACTCGCCTCGACTTTTTGAATCTTTTTTTAATACCTAAACCTCCCCTTTCCTTATGAATATCGCGAAGCGAGTATTAAGTATGGCGGTCGTCGCCCTGAGCCTGAGTATGTACATTCTGCCCGCCTTGGCCGCGCCATTGCAGCAGGTACCGTTACCGGATGAAAGTTTCGAGGCCGACACCGTTGCGGTAGTGACCGACATCCTGCCCGAAATAGAAATGCCAGGTAATCTGGTCTCTGGCGAACTAATACGCCAACGCTTCGCTACTTTGCAGCAAAACCTCCCGCTGCTCTATAATAAGGAATCACACAAGTTTGTCGAGTACTTCATCTACACCAAGCCCGACTTTACACGTCGGATGATGGAGCAAAAAAACCTTTACTTCCCGATCTACGAAAAGGCATTGGCGAAGTACGACATGCCCGACGAGATTAAGTACCTGTCGATGATTGAGTCGGGCCTCAATCCCCGGATTCTCTCCCGCGCCGGAGCGGGTGGGCTTTGGCAATTTATGCGCGCTACGGGTCGGGAGTTCGGACTGAAGCAGGATGCCTATTTCGATGAGCGTTTTGATCCTGAAAAATCGACCGAGGCCGCCTGCCGGTACCTCCGTCAGCTATACAATATTTTTGGGGACTGGGAAATGGCACTTGCCTCCTACAATTGCGGTCCCGGCAACGTAAAACGCGCCATGCGCCGCACGGGCGGTAACACTTTCTGGTCAGTTTACGATGCTCTGCCGAAGGAAACGCGCAGTTATGTTCCTCAATTTGTCGGAATCATGTACATGATGCACTACGGCGAAGACCACGGCATCGTTCCGCAAGACATCATGTATCCAACCGTTACGGATGTGATCAAGGTCAACGGCTATTTAAATCTTGCCACCTTCTCCTCGCTGAGTGGCGTAACTATGGAGGAAATCCAGCGCCTCAATCCTCAGATTATCAACACGGTTCTGCCCGACTATACCAGCGACTTTTCATTAAGAATACCCGCCCAGAAGTATGCCCTTATGGAGCCCAATCGGCTCGCTATCCTCGATTCGGCCTCCAAGCGTCCGACGACGGGAGTAATGCTGGCTTCGCTCGAAGAGGAGGATGAAGCCGGTTATGCGACCCGCAACGTGCGGCATACTGTCCGGAGCGGCGAAACGCTCACGGCGGTGGCCCGTCGCTACGGGGTGGGCGTGAGCGAAATAAAGCGCTGGAACAAAATGCGAAGCAACCGTTTGATGCGTGGCCAGCGGCTCACGATCGTGCGGCAGGTACGTATTGCGCCAAAGCCGCAATCCGAAACGCGCGTCGCCAAGGCAGAGAAGCCAACCGTAGAAACGGCTGAGGCAACGGAAGACACGACCGAGACAGAAACTCTGGTCGCCGATGTTAGAGAAGAAATCGAAGTGGAGGCGCAAGAGGAGGAAGTAAAAGTTGCCAGATCGACTAAGCCCCAAATCGCGGCGCGTTCGGTCACGCACACCGTGCGCCGAGGCGATAACCTGACTGTCCTCTCCCGAAAGTACAGGGTGAGTATTGAGGAACTGAAAGTTTGGAATGACCTGTCGAGCGGTAAGCTTATGCCGGGCCAGAAAATTAAAGTGACAGTCCCCACCACCGCGATGCCGTTAGCCAAGCTGGCCGCCAATAAAGTTAAGAAAGAGACGCCGAAAGTAAAGGCCCGTTACCATACCGTGCAGCGCGGCGATACGCTTTGGACAATCTCACAACGCTACGGTCTTACCATCGACAAGATCAAGCACGCCAATAACATGAGGAGCAACAGCATTAAAGCCGGAATGAAATTGTTGATTTCGGGTTGAGAAAGTCGAAGTTTTGAAACATAAGAAGCTGCTGACCTCATGGGAGATCAGCGGCTTTTTCGTAGATGACGCGCGAAAAAAGGTAGCAGTTCTACCTTTTTTCTACTTCCTCACTTGAATTGAAAAGTCGATTCAACCAGCCCACGAATAGAACACAAATCTCATTGTTATGATCCAGGTATGTTTTGGTGATTGCCAAACCCATGGGTGTACCTGGTGATTCCTGCAACGCCAGCCAAGCATGAATTACAGCTTTTGAGCGGTGAACAGATTTTAATTTAGAATCCTGCATAGAAAGCACTTCATCGACCACTCTGGTGGCAACAGGAAGTATTAAGTCGCTATCAGGTATAAGGATTTGTGCAAAATCCTCTAGCATTCCTGGTACTTGGTTATTAGGCATAATCCAGATACCGATAACGGTGTCTGCTGTTTCAGATTGGACTATAGTACCCTCAATACTAGGCTCGTTTGGCATCTCGTAACCTTGCGGAATAAGGATTGTACGAAGTTGCTGCCATCTGGCCTGAATATCCACGTCCGCATCAACCAGAATTCCTAAGTACTCTTCCCTGTTTTTTATACGAACCGGAATTTGCTCTAAGAGCTTGTCTATCCCCTTAATATCGATAATGCCAAATGTTTGCTTAACATTAAAAAGCATACAGATAGCAGAAACGACATGAAAATCGTCATTTCCTTCTACCAATAATTTTGATCGTAGCTTTTCAAGTTCTATTTTATTCATCGTCGGACTTCGATCAAGTTATCCGTAATGATTTTTAATTCACCCGGTTCAAAAGTCGTTGCTTCGATGGTATCGTCGATATTTTCAAGTTTTATAAGGAGTCCATTCAATGGAACGGTTTCGTTTTGATTTACAATATTTTCAAAAGCGCGTATCGTATCGTTGCTGTGCGTGGTGGCGAAGACTTGGATATTTAATCTTTCGGCGAGATGGAAAATTATCTCCCAGAGTTTTTCCTGAACTGAATAGTGTAGACCGTTTTCGAATTCGTCTATAAGAAAATATCCATTTTCGCAACAGACCATTGTAAGGATTATCGCTAAGATACGGTTGATACCATCACCCATGCTCTGTAAGTGAATTCGCCCTCCATTTTTTAACCGAACAACTGGAAATCTTGAATTAGTATGTATGTCTGTTAGATATGATATTTTTTCAATATTATTATCCACAATTTTTAAAGATGAGATTAAATCTTCATAATTGTCTCCCAGAGAGATATCATCAAGATACGCAGCCAAGTGATTGGAAGAATCAATATTTGTACTTGAAATGGTGGATCTTATAAAATTGACTTTTCTAAAAGCTATTGGATAGCTTCCCAATGTAGATGATAGCCTAAGATCATCAATTGAACCTTCAAGAACAATATATTGGGGCGAATTATAACTATTTCGATGTACTTCAATTACGTACTTCTCTTGGTAATTAAAAAGTATAATTTCTTTTGGATTTTCAACTTTATTAATAGATAAATTGAGATACTCCCCATTTGATTGTATGAGAATCTGCTGTGATTTGTCTTTTCTTCTATTCCAAAATAAATTTTCTACCGTTTTAATTGTGTTCTCTGAACTTGTAATAGTAGACTCCAGCAACCTATTTTCTCCACGAGATGCAACTATTTTAGAAATGGACTCAACTTCAAAGCTATTTCTGAACAAATAAACTGCTTCCAACAAACTAGTCTTCCCCGTGTTATTTCGTCCAATAATCAAATTGACACGCCCCAGCTTCTCAACACTCAGATGTTTGAGATTCCGGTAGTTCTGGATTTCTATGGAATTAAGCATAATGTCGTTTTCAGATGTTCAGTCAAATATAAATTTCTGCTTCGCTATCCGCAAGATACAGCGTAAAGTAGAGAAAGCCGCTAGCACAAAGGCCAGCGGCTTCCAAATCTTAAAGGAGGATAGGATCTACGCCAGCGCCTTCTGCAAATTCTCGTCGATAGCTTCGAGAAAATCCTCGGTATTGAGGTAATTGTCCTTGGTTAGCGCGTCGCCGTGAATGATCAGGGCGAGGTCCTTGGTCATCTTGCCGCTTTCGACGGTGTCGATGCAGACTTGCTCCAGTGTGTCGGCAAACTCGATGAGTTCCTGATTGTCGTCCAGCTTACCGCGGAAGGCCAAGCCGCGCGTCCAGGCGAAGATCGAGGCGATCGGGTTAGTGCTGGTCGGCTTGCCCTGTTGGTGCTGACGGTAGTGACGCGTCACGGTACCGTGGGCAGCTTCGGCCTCCATCGTGCCGCCATCAGGCGTTACAAGCACCGACGTCATCAGACCCAGCGAGCCAAAGCCCTGCGCGACTGAATCCGACTGCACGTCGCCATCGTAGTTTTTGCAAGCCCACACGAACTTACCGCTCCATTTGAGGGCCGAGGCGACCATATCGTCGATCAGGCGGTGCTCGTACACAATGCCCGCTTCCTTGAATTTATCCTTGAACTCAGCGTCGAATATTTCCTGAAAAATATCCTTGAAACGGCCGTCGTACTTTTTCAGAATGGTATTCTTGGTCGACAGATACACGGGCCAACCTTTTTGCAATCCCATATTCAGACACGCCCGGGCGAAGCCTCTGATCGACTCGTCGAGGTTGTACATGCCCATCGCTACGCCGCCGCTCGGAAAATTGAACACGTCGAAATCCATCACCGTGCCATCTTCGCCTTCGAACTTCATGGTCAGCTTGCCTTTGCCGGGTACCACGAAATCGGTGGCGCGGTACTGGTCACCAAAAGCATGACGACCCACAATGATCGGATCGGTCCAGGTCGTGACCAGGCGCGGTACGTTACTCATCACGATCGGCTCCCGGAATACGGTGCCGTCCAGGATGTTACGAATCGTGCCGTTGGGTGAACGCCACATCTGCTTCAGGCCAAACTCCTCTACGCGGTCTTCGTCGGGCGTGATGGTGGCGCATTTGATACCTACGCCGTATTTTTTAATGGCGTTGGCGGCGTCGGTGGTTACCTGGTCGTCGGTCTCGTCGCGGTATTCGATGCCAAGATCGTAATATTTTATATCAAGGTCGAGGTAGGGGAGGATGAGTTTATCCTTAATGAATTTCCAGATGATGCGGGTCATTTCGTCGCCGTCGAGCTCGACGACCGGATTGGCAACTTTGATTTTGTTCATACTAAGCAGTTTTGATTTAGGGGTAAAAGCCAGAAGTGGCAGGATTGAAATTATTTGGACAAAAATACAAAAGTCGGCGGACAGTTGACAATTGAGCGCAGACAGTTTTGTATTTTTCTGTTAATCAATTGTTTGATGATCATGACCAATTTATTTTGATTGATTAATTCAAATATAATCCCCAACTTAAAGGGTTCAAATCCTGACTCAATCTTTTTTTGTAAAAAACATTCAATATGAAAAAACTGATACTACCACTCCTTTGGGTGATACTGGCCTTGTCTGCTACCATTGCCGCCGCCCAATCAAAACGAGACGCCAAAAAAGCCCCAGCTGATCCTGCCGATAAACTGAAACAAGAGGTCATACTAAGCGTGGAGCAAAACGCCAAACTTGGCCAGGAAATCAACGATATGCTGTTCAGTTTCTCTGAATTGGGCTTTCAGGAGGAGGAATCGGCCAAGTACCTAACCGCGCTTTTGGAAAAGGAAGGCTTCACCATTCAGCGCGGGATCGCCAACATGCCCACCGCCTGGATCGCTACCTGGGGTAGTGGCAAGCCCGTCATCGCCCTCGGCTCCGACGTAGACTGCATCCCCAAAGCCAATCAGAAACCCGGCGTTGCCTATCACGACCCGCTGGTGGCGGGTGCACCCGGCCACGGTGAAGGGCATAATTCGGGTCAGGCGCTCAACATCATTTCGGCGTTGGCGGTCAAGAAAATCATGGAGCGCGACAAGATTCCCGGTACGCTCATGCTGTGGCCCGGCGTGGCTGAGGAATTGGTCGGCGCAAAGGCCTACTTCGTGCGTGATGGATATTTCAAGGACGTAGATGCCTGCATTTTTACCCACGTAAGCAGCAACCTGAGCGTCGGTTACGGTGATGCGGGCAACAACGGTCTTATTTCGGTGAAGTTCAAATTTGAGGGACAGGCCGCCCATGCGGCGGGCGCGCCTTGGCGCGGTAAAAGTGCGCTGGATGCCGTAGAGCTGATGAATGTCGGCTGGAACTTTCGCCGGGAACACCTCGAACTCACCCAACGCTCACACTACGTAATATCCGATGGCGGCGACCAGCCCAACGTGGTACCTTCCAAAGCGTCGGTCTGGTACTATTTCCGCGATCGCAGCTATCCAAAAATCAAGAAACTATACGACATCGGTATGAAGATGGCCGAAGGGGCCGCGCTGATGACCGACACGAAATTTACGTACGAAGTACTCGGCTCGGCCTGGCCGGGGCATTTCAACCAACCCATTGCCGAAACGATGTACGAAAATATCAAGAAGGTAGGCTTGCCTACCTGGGATGCTAACGACCAGCTGCTGGCCAAAGCCTCACAAATCGAAATGGAAGCCAGCAAAATCGAAGGTCTTGATATGAAACTCGACACCATCGGTTTACCGGCTGATATGCCTGTGGCCTCGATGGGTGGACAGATTATGCGCTCGATGGGCGGCGGTTCTGACGATATTGCCGACATTTCGTGGGCCCTGCCGACGGTGGTGCTGCGCTATCCGTCCAACATCCCTAACCTACCGGGCCACCACTGGTCCAACGCCATTTCGATGGC
>JBBSSJ010000185.1:0-9575 GCA_038242095.1 Cytophagales bacterium | reverse complement strand
GTCGATCACTACATATTCCTCCAGCGTGGCTATACTGCGGTAAAGCCCGAATTTGCTTCCTGGATCGTAATCCTCGGTACTTTCTGAGAGGACTTCAATGATTATTTGGGGATTGAGCAACGTATCGAATTCTTCATCCAGATATTCTTCTTTTCCACACACTACCAATACATCGGGATAAGTGTATAGTCCATTATCCGGGATATACGTTCGAAGATCGCTGGAATACGAACGATATGATTTTCCTTTGAGGAAAATGCCTATATCTATGGATAAATTCTCTGTGATTCTATTACGATTGCGGCTGGCTCCCGCCATCGCAAAAATTTCGCCTCGATAATATTCGCTCTTGTACTCGGCCTCGCATTCAAGTGTGAGATATTCTTCGGGGGTGAAGAGCTTGGCTTTTGGTTGGGCGGTCATAGCTGAACTAAGGATGTTTTTACCAAAAATAACAATATCTTGGCGTAATTCCCAGAAAACGGCTGGTCGTCAGGCGATCTCTGCCCCCCCCGTTCGTTTAGATTTGGAAATAGCTAAAATCCTCTTCGCCCTCCCGCCTTATGCGCCTTTCTTACCTTTCAATCCTGTTACTGCTCGTCTCCATTTTCCTCAAAGCCATAGCTCAACCCAAGGCGGAAGACGTGCGGCTGGAAGATTTTATTTATCAGGAAAATATCAAAACGGTACTACTATATCCATCCACCGACCGACCCGACGATCCGAGGCGGTTGATTGGCCCGGCGGTAATCCCGCTGGACAGCGAGCGGCCGCTGGTCCTGGAATTCGACGATCTGACGGCCGACTACCGAGGGTTCCGTGCCAAGCTAATTCACTGTAATGCTGATTGGAACAAATCGGTGCTGAGCGACATTGAGTACACCTACGAGTTCAACGACAACGCCATCACCGACTATCGGCAATCGTTCAGCACTAAGGTGCCTTACTACCATTACCGTTTCGAGGTTCCGCGCGTGAAGGTGTCAGGAAATTACGTGTTGGTAGTGTACTCTGAGCGGGAGCGGAAGGTGGTGGCCACGCGGCGGTTCATGGTCTACGAAAACCGGGTGCGCGTGGCGGCACAGGCGCGATTCTCCCAGGGCGTCCGCGAGCAGCGCACCGACCAGCAGATCGATTTTAGCCTCGACTACAACGGCTACCAAATCGTGGCTCCGCAGTCGGATTTGAAGGTGGTAATCCGGCAGAATTTTCGCTGGGACAAGGCCAAAACCGACTTTAAGCCCACCAATGTACGACCCTTCGATTCGATTTTGGAGTACCAGTTTTTTAATCTTGAAAATACTTTTCCCGGCGGCAACGAGTTTCGCTATTTCGATAGCCGCACGTTGTCGGCGCGGGGCTTTGGCATTTATGAGTTAGAGCGGCTGAGCGAATTTACCCGGCTAATTCTCACGCCTGACTTGCCGCGTGCGCGGGGTGCTTACATTCAAATGGACGATCTCAATGGCCAATACATCGTGGATCAGCGCGAGTCGGGCCGGGGCAGCATTGAGGGCGACTACACGCCCGTGGTTTTTACGCTGCGGCTGCCCGAAGTACCCAACGCCGATGTGTACGTCAACGGCAGCTTCCATCTGTGGCAGCGCGACGACCTCAATCGTATGGAATATAACGCCGACCTGCAGGCCTACCAGGTCGTGATACTTATCAAACAGGGCGTGGTCAATTTCGACTATTCCGTAGCACCAAAGCCCGACGGCCCGTCCGATGAAGCCTTCGTGGAAGGTAACTACGCCGCCACCGAGAACGAGTACGACATTCTGGTCTATAACCGCCCGCCCGCCGCCCGCGCCGACAAACTCGTCGGCTACCGGACAATCGAGTGGAATCGGCGGCGCTAGACGTTGAAGCGGAAGTGCAGGATGTCGCCGTCTTTCACGACGTACTCCTTGCCCTCTACGGCCATCTTGCCTACTTCCTTCACGCCTGCTTCGGTTTTGTAGGCTACGTAGTCGGGAAGTTTGATAACCTCGGCCCGGATGAAGCCTTTCTCAAAGTCACTGTGAATTACGCCCGCCGCCTGCGGGGCCTTCCAGCCGCGCTTGATGGTCCAGGCGCGTACTTCTTTTACCCCCGCCGTGAAGTAGGTGATCAAGTCGAGTAAGGAATAGGAAGCCTGAATCAGGCGGTCAAGCCCCGACTCTTTCAGGCCGTACTCGCCTAAAAACATTTCGTGCTCTTCGGGATCTTCAATCTCAGATATTTGCGATTCGATGGCAGCACACAGCACGATTACCTCGGCGTGCTCGCCTTTGACGGCCTCACGGAGCTTTTCGGAATATTCGTTGCCCGTCTGCATCGACGCTTCGTCCACGTTGGCTACGTACAGTACGGGCTTCACGGTCAGCAGTTGCAGGTCGCCAATGGCACTTTCGCGTTCCTCTTTGGTGTAGGATAGCGTACGGGCGGAGCGGCCCGCTTCGAGTGCGGCCTGGTATTCTTTCAAGATTTCAAGATCGGCTTTGGCCTTGGCATCACCGGCCCGCGCGCCTTTCTCTACTTTCTGAATTTTTTTGGCAACCGAATCCAAATCTTTCAGCTGGAGTTCGATGTCGATAATTTCTTTATCAAAAATCGGATCGATGCGGCCCTCGATGTGGACCACGTTTTCATCCTGAAAGCAGCGAACCACGTGGACAATCGCGTCCACTTCGCGGATATTGGCCAAAAATTTATTACCCAATCCTGCACCCTGACTCGCGCCTTTGACCAGTCCGGCGATGTCGACGAATTCGATGATCGTCGGCAGTACCTTCTGGGGTTTGACCAAGCCGGTGAGCACTTCGAGACGCTCGTCGGGCACGGTAACCACGCCCACATTGGGCTCAATAGTACAAAAAGGATAGTTGGCCGCTTCGGCCTTACCGGTCGAAATAGCGTTGAACAGCGTGGATTTGCCGACATTGGGCAATCCTACGATTCCACATTGAAGACTCATTTATTTAATGGATAGTTGATAGTTGACAATTGACAGTTCCTTCGCCTTATTAAGTACTTCGCTTTCAAACGACTGGGCACTTGGCGAAACAAAACGCAAAAGTACGGATTAAGCGGCTAAAAACTAAAAAGCCCCCGGAACGAATCCCAAGGGCCTTTGATAAGTAGTCCACAATTAAGCAGAAGTATGTAAGATTAATAATTGTGAAATATTCTGGTCAATTCAGCATTACTACTGTCAACTATCGATTTTCAACTAGAATAATTACTCCCACTTCAATTCTGACTCATTATTCGAACTGAGGCCGTCGACAGGTTCTTCTTCCTTTTCTTCGTATTGGCTGAAATCGACGTCCGGCAGTAACTCGGTTTTCACGTGGTCAACGGTGTTGCTAAGGGCTTCAACAAATTTATCGAAGTCCTCTTTATACAAAAAAATCTTGTGTTTTTCGTAAGTAAAGCCCTCTCCCTGCGGATGGCGTCGGCTTTCGGTGATCGTCAAATAGTAGTCGTTAGCGCGGGTGGCGCGTACGTCAAAAAAATAAGTGCGTTTCCCCGCCCTCACCCGATTGGAATAGATTTGCTCTCTGTCTTCCACTTGCTCTTGCCGTTTTAAGGTTGAATCGAACGCTAAATTAGGAAGTTTATTACTTTTCCCAAAGGTTTACTTCATTATGACCCATTGGCGGTTACTTCGGACTTGTACTTTTTTGAGTATAAGATTGTATAAAATTGATAAAGTATATATATGTAAAACAGAATTGCGTTACCTTTGCCAAAACCGACTGTTCAGGGAAAACAAGCGCATTTAGTAAATACCGCTTTTGCAGCTGCCATTAAGTGAAATTGTATTCCCTTTGATGTTTCACCAAAACCGAAAGGAATGAGCTTTCAGCCGTTTTTAATCTTTCTGATGGTCAGCATGACCAAACCTTCGCCCGAAGCGCTCACCAGCTACCTAAACAAAACCGAACATGGCGTTGCCTCCTACTACGCTGCCAAATTCGAAGGACGCGATACCTACTTCGGCGAAAAATTCGACAACAACGAAATGACCGCAGCGCATCCTTCTCTTCCCTACAACACGCTGATCGAGGTTACCAACCTGGCCAACAACAAAAAAGTTACCGTCCGCATTAACGACCGCGGCCCATATGCGGGCCGCCGGGTACTCGACCTTAGCAAAACTGCTGCCCGACAAATCGATATGATAGCCAGTGGTCTGGCCCGGGTAGCCGTAAAAGTAATCGGGCAGAACGGGTTGATCATGGCAAGCAAAAAGTTTACTCCCTCACAGTTACCTCTGCCCGAAATCAAGCAAGCGCCCGAATCCGAGCCCGAAGAGGAAGGATTTCTGTATTGAGGTAGGCGGCGTTTTCGTATCTTCGTGAATGTATCCTAAGCCACGGCGGATGGTACGCCCAACGCGAAAAAAAGATACTGATTATGAATAAGCGTCCGCTCGATCTGGCCAAAGTCCGCGAATTCGGCAATCTGGAATTTTTGGCCCGGCAAATGGTCGAAGGATTCATCACCGGCCTGCATAAGTCGCCGTTTCACGGCTTTTCGGTGGAATTCGCCGAGCACCGCCTCTACAACACTGGCGAAAGTACCCGCCACATGGATTGGAAGGTTTTTGCCAAAACGGATCGGCTGTTCGTGAAGCGCTATGAGGAAGAGACCAACCTGCGCTGTCATTTGTTGCTCGACACCTCGTCGTCGATGTACTATCCCGAGGCGGACTACGGCAAGATCACGTTTAGCATTATGGCGGCCGCCTGCCTGGCGCATTTGCTGCAACGCCAGAAGGATGCCGTCAGTCTTACTACGTTTTCGGATAAAATCGAGATTCAGACGCAGGTCAAATCCACGCCTTCGCACATACACAAGATTTTGCTGGAGCTGGACGGCTTATTAAAAGAGCCCCGTCCGTTGCAGAAAACCTCCGTGGCGGAAGTCATTCACCTCATCGCTCAGAAAATTCACAAGCGCTCGCTAGTTGTGCTGTTCAGTGACATGTTCGAAGATCTGGAGCACAGCGAAGAGCTTTTTTCGGCTTTGCAACATCTGCGTCACAACATGCACGAAGTACTGCTGTTCCACGTTACCGACCGTCGCACCGAGGAACAATTCGACTTCGAGGATCGTCCTTACGAGTTTGTGGATTTAGAAACGGGCGAAAAAGTAAAGGTGCAGCCCCATCAGGTCCGCGATCAGTACCAGGCCGTCGTGCGAAAGTTTTATCAAGATTTAAAACTCAAATGCGGCCAGTATAAAATCGACTTTATCGAGGCCGACATTGCGCAGGGTTTCGATCCGATTCTGACGGCATATTTGGTCAAGCACGCCAAGATGCGCTGAGTTGAGGCTCGGTGCTAGCTTTGGAATTCACACCCAAAACCCTTAGTTCGCCACTACGCTCTTCTTCTTTTCGCCTTCCTTATTCCGTAGATAAAAATTGAAAAAGTCATCCAACTGCTCGATGGGCATCTTGCGGGCAATGATTTTTTTGTTTTTATCCAAAACGTAGATCGTCGGCGTCTGAAACACGTCGTATTCGGTGCGGAAGTCGTGCTTGGAGGTGTAATCGTAACCGTTATTAATTTCTTCCAATTTATAATCCTTGATGAATTTTTTCCAGTCTTCGGGACTGTCCGCGGTGGCAATGGCGAATGCTTTTACGCCCTTGGCTTTATTGTCGTCGTAAAACTTTTTCAAAATTGGTGCCGCGTCTTTGCAATGTCCGCAACTAGGCGCGTAAAAGAAAAGCACTGTGTAGTCAGCTTTGATACCATGAATACTGATTGGTTTCTTATCGGGATCGCTCAGCGTCAAGTCCGGGATGATCTTGTCGACCAGCAACGGCTTCATGCTCACGACGCGCTCACGGATACGCCGCACGGCATCGTCCGACACCTGCATCTCGCCCGTCATATAATACTTCTCTGCCATGTGGACAAACACGCCCTCCGTCCCGACAACCTTCGGGTTTTCGTATTCACTGGTGACATAATAGATTAGTTGCGATTTCAAATCATTGTTGCCTGCCTTGCTGGCCTTCTGAATCAGCGCATCGGTATCCTTGATGATCGAATCGGGTACCTGCACGATCAGGTCTTTAATGTAGCGTTCAAGCTTGGGCTGGAAAAACGATGCGCGCAATAGGCGGCTGTCGCCAAAATCGAAGTTGTCCCAATAATGGGCTTTATAATAGTTAAACGTCCAGAGCGAATCCTTCCGGCCGTTGGGCAGGATGGGAGCCGGGGGGAGCTCAGGATCGGCGGTGGCCTGCAATAATTTTACGGTGAAGCTCTCGGGATGCGCCGCCACGAACTGCTTACGGTAGTCGGTAAATTTCTGCTGGACGTCGTTGATCTTTTTGTTAGCCATCGCCTGGCTCACGTTGTCATTTTTGAGTTTTTTTTCTACGTTCAGGGCTTCGATCTCTTCCATGATCTTCCCCAGTTCATTTTGGTATTCGTAGAAGAGGCGATTTTCCTCCGAACCTTTCACCACCATCGACTTGACGATACTGCTGGTATCGGTCTGCACCGAAAAGTCAGTCTCCGTACCTGAGTACACGACTTGTACCAACTTCTGATTACCGGGCAGCAGAATGATGTAAAGCCCACCAGGTAGCTCGTTTTTGCCTTCGAATACCATCCGCCCGTTGGCGTCGGCGCGGGCGGTGTCTTTGGCGATAAACTGCTGCCCACTCAGGTTGTAATGTCCCAGAATGCTG
The DNA here is from genome assembly GCA_038242095.1 of Cytophagales bacterium. Classification (GTDB taxonomy): domain Bacteria; phylum Bacteroidota; class Bacteroidia; order Cytophagales; family Spirosomataceae; genus Persicitalea. The sequence continues at coordinate 2,875 of JBBSSJ010000185.1, read as the reverse complement.
GTTGTGTCCTTTAATCCCTTAAGCGTTGCCTCGATGCGGTATTCCTGCGCCCAGGATGGGACTGTCAGAAGCATTAGGACCAGCGCCAGGCAAAACGTGATGATCGAACCTTTTTTCATAGCTTTACTTCTTCAAAAAAATATGTATAGCAAATTTAGTTTCAAAACGACATAAACACACTGCTCGTACCTCAATGTTCTATTTTCTCAGCAAGACCCTGGATTTCCTTATCATGCCGATCGGGCTGGTGTTCATCTTGCTGGCCTATACGCTCTTTACCGCCAACCGTACCAGAGCGCGGTGGAGCGCCGGAGCGGTGACTCTACTGCTTTACGTACTTTGCAATACCTATCTTGTCAATAAGGCGTTCCGCGCGTGGGAATACGCGCCCCGGGACATTGCGAAAGTTCAGTCAGGCCACGCAATCGGCGTTGTGCTTACGGGCGGCATGATCAAGATGCCAAACCTGCGGAGCGACCACCCCGGCCTGGGCAATCACGCTGACCGTTTTTTGCAGGCGTACCTCCTTTACAAAGCGGGCAAAATTGATAAAATCCTCATCAGCGGTGCTACCAACCTGCGCACGATGAAATTGGGACAGGACGACGGACAACAGGCCGCCCGGCTCCTGCGGCAGTGGGGCGTGCCGGGCGAGGACATTATTTTGGAAACTGCTTCACGCAACACCCGAGAGAATGCGGTCAACTCCGCTAAGATCTTACAAAAACGATTTCCCGGCGCGCCTTATATCCTCATCACTTCGGCCTTTCACCTGCGTCGGGCGGTGGGTTGTTTCAACAAAGCAGGCGTTCAGGTTGATACTTTTCCCGCCGATTTCTACGGCCAGGCGTTAGTACCCACCCTCCGCAACTGCCTCCGCCCCGATCCCGAAATCATGGGTTATGCGCATTTCCTTTGGCGTGAATGGATTGGGTACGCTACGTACAAGATCATGGGGTATTGTTAAGTACTCAATATCTTCACCATGCGCAGCAAGTCTTCACTGATGGGCTTGGGCAGTCGGATAGTATCCTCGAAGGGCGTATAGACCAGATCATTGTTGATGATACCGGCCATGACACTTTTCTGTCCGGCCATCAGGCCTTCCAGTGCACCGAGCCCCAGGCGACTGGCCAGAATCCGGTCCTGCGCTGAAGGTGCGCCGCCGCGTTGGGTGTGTCCCAGCGTCGTGACGCGGATGTCTACATCACCGTTTATCTGCTGTTTGATTTTCTCGGCAATATGGGTGGCATTTCCCTCTTCCTCGCCTTCGGCCACGACCACAATCGAAGATGACTTCTGGCGTTCCCAGCCCGCGCGTAATGTCTCGATTACGTCGGAGATAGGCGTCAGCACTTCGGGAACCATCACGAGTTCGGCGCCTCCCGCAATGCCCGACTGGATGGCGATGTAGCCCGAATCGCGACCCATTACTTCGATGAAGAAAATACGGTCGTGGGAGCTAGCCGTGTCCCGGATGCGATCGATGGCGTCGAGGGCGGTATTGACGGCCGTGTCGAAGCCAATGGTGTAGTCGGTGCCGTACAAGTCGTTGTCTATCGTGCCGGGGGCCCCCACAATCGGGATGCCGAATTCACGATGGAATAGCATTGCCCCGGTGAAAGTACCGTTGCCACCGATGGCGATCAGGCCCTCGATGCCATTTTCCTGCAAGTTATCGTAGGCCTTCTGACGGCCCTCCGGCGTCACGAACTCCTTGCTTCGGGCCGATTTGAGGATGGTTCCGCCCCGCTGGACGATGTTGCTTACCGAGTGCGACGACATCTGGAAGAAGTCGCCGCTGATCATGCCGCTGTATCCTTTTCTTATGCCAAAAACTTCTATTCCGTGGTAAACGCCCCCCCGTACAACAGCCCTGATACAGGCGTTCATACCGGGCGCATCACCGCCGGAGGTAAATACTGCAATTCTTTTCATGTAGGTTGGTCGGATTATTACTACTAGGTAAGGTGGAGCACAGCGCCAGAAAATTTCTTAATCGCTGTCTTCGGCCGCAAATTTATTGGGTAATTTATATAAATAGGCGCATAAGGCGGGTTTTTCCCTGCAAAAACTTAAAAAGTCCGGTCGCGTCCTATGCTTCAAACTTACGGCATTACTTCTATATTTGTGACACTTAATTAAAATTTAACCTGACAGCAGCCGCGCCACTGTCCCGCTTTGCAGACGCCGGTCGAAACCCGATCTTCATGAAAAATTTCTTTTCCTGGCCCCGCATCTGGCCACATGCGCTGGTGGTGCTGGGCTTTGTGATCCTGTCGCTCGCTTACGCCTCCCCGGTCCTTAACGGCAATCGGCTGCAGCAGTACGACGACGTACAGGCCGGTTCGGCTGCCCGCGAGGTGCAGGACTACCACGAAAAAACCGGCGAGTGGTCGGCCTGGACCAATAGCATGTTTAGCGGCATGCCCGCTTATCTGATCGTGGGCGATTATCCCACCAGTCTTCCGACCAAGCTCGGTCGCCTGGTCAATCAGCTTCTCCCTGCCCCCGCCAACTATTTTTTGCTTACCATGGTATCGGCCTATGTTCTTTTCCTGGTTCTGGGGGCCAACCTGTGGCTGGCGGCTTTTGGAGCAATTGCTTACGCTTTCGGCTCCTACCTGGTCACGAGCCTAGAAGCCGGACACATTTCAAAAATCCTGGCCCTCGGTTACGCACCGGGCGTAATCGCGGGCGTGATCCTGGCTTTTCGTAAAAACTGGCTGGCCGGGGCGGCGCTCATGGGACTGTTCCTGGCGCTTGAACTATACGGTAACCACATTCAGATCACCTACTACCTGGGTATTGGACTGATCGTACTGGTCGTACTAGAATCCATTACCTTCATTCGGGCCGGACGCGGGGGGGAACT
>JBBSSJ010000184.1:0-9576 GCA_038242095.1 Cytophagales bacterium | reverse complement strand
CCTCGACCAACTCCCGCGCCTGGGCCAACGTCGCGGCGCGGTGGGGATGCTGTTCGAGCCAGTGCGTCCAGAATTTGCCAATGGCAGGATCATCGGGATTTCTGACCCACCTGACAAACAGGCGTTCCATCGCTAATTCTTCGGCGGTATATTCCGAGTAAGGTTTCATGGGTAAGGTACAAGCCCCAGGGAAGCCACTTTTAATAGGTACGCGCCGATTCTCGTATTATCAGACGCACAAATCAGACAACTCCCCCTATAACTTTTTTGCAAGTATTTCGTAGACTTAGTCAAGTAAAGCTGTCATTTGGCCAAATTCTACCCGAGCAAAATAAAATTTTGCTCAATTTACCGGGTGCAGCAGCCAGGAATCCAATCATAATAATTATCCCGATCGGGGAATGCTCGATCCCCGCCTCAATTACACAGTGGAACGTGTGGGGTGCCTTATAAAGACTTCGGACTGGCTAAGGCGACGCGGATTCGCTGGTTGGCCAACGCGGCCCCTGGCTGCCCAGCAGGATGATTTAGTTTCATCGAGCTAGCCAACAACGGTTTTGGATAAGTCGGCAAAATCGGCCACTTTTGCGCGCTTTATCACACTAGTGTACCCATGCCTAATCCATCGGCTCCCGCCATCAAGCCCCGTTTTCTCACTTTTCTCTGCCTCCTTACCTTTTTTAGCAGCACTTCTGGCCTTTGGTCGGCTTCCGAGCGCCTTTGGAACCCCGGCGTGGCCGCCTATCAGGACCGGCAGACGTACGAGCAGGCACAGGAACAAATGGAAGAGCAGGATGACGGAGCCAACGCCGAGTTTCTCGCCAAATTCTACGACGGCTTATACGGAAGCCTTACGCCTGACAACATCCGGATCATCGCCATCATTCTGCTGATCTATAATTCCCTTACGCTCTACGGCGCCTACGAAATATGGACTTTGCAGAGGCGTGGGTTTTATATATACCTGGCTGGCCTGAGCCTCGTCATTCTGGCCCCGTTATTGCTGATAGGTGGCTGGCTGGGAGCCGTCACTGCATTAGGCGGTGGTTTTGGTAGTGCCATCATGGCGCTTTTGTACCGTACCTATTTAAAATACATGGACTGAATAGGATGGATGGCCGGTAATACGGTATCTTTTTTAGATTTTAATGAAATTAAAGCAGGCGGCGAAACACACAGCAAATCGAAAAACAATAAACAGTTCGACCGTATCTCCTTGCTTCCCAAAAAGAAAACCGCTTATTTTGCGGGTCAAATTTGAAAAACACCGATGTCTTTAATTAACAAAATCAGAGAGAAGTCCGGGATCGCAGTAGCGGCCATCGGCATTAGTATCACCCTGTTTGTGCTGGGCGACTTGTTCGGCAACAACACGCTCTTTGGGGGCGGCGGCAACCAGTCACTTGGCGAAATCGATGGTAAGGAGATTACCATGCCCGATTTTCAATCGCGACTTGATGTGATGCGCACCAACTACGAGGCCCAAACCGGACGCCCGGCGGGTGAACAGGAGATGACCGCCCTGCGCGAGCAGGCCTGGAACCAAATGGTCGTCGACATTGCCTACAAGAAGCAGTACGACAAGCTCGGTTTGGCCGTCACCGACGACGAAATGGTCGACATGGTGCAGGGCAACCACATCAGCCCCGCCATTCAGCAGGCTTTCGCTAACCCTACTACTGGCGCATTCGACAAGAGCGCGGTCATCAACTACCTGCGGAACCTTAAAACACTGCCTCTGCCGCAACAGCAATCCTGGGCGGACTTTGAGAAAAACCTGCGCTCGGACCGCCTGCGGCAGAAATACGAGAACATTGTCAGAATGGCTTCGTACGTAACCAAGGCCGAGTCGGAGCGGGAGTACATGGCCCAAAACACCAGGGCTTCACTGCGCTACCTTTACGTTCCCTTCTACTCGATGGCCGATACGACCGTTAAGGTGACCGACTCGCAGCTGGAATCGTATTTGCGCGACCACCGCGACGAGTACAAGGGAGTCAATACGCGCACCCTTCAGTACGTGACGTTCCCAATCGTACCCGGTAAGGAGGATAGCACCGAGTTGAACACCGAAATCAAGAATCTGGCCCGCGGACTGGCGGCTGCCCCCAACGATTCGGCTTACGCCCGGATGAACTCCGACGTGGCGGTACCCATGGATATGTCCTACGCCATGATGTCGGATCAACTTAAGGGGGCCGTCAGTACCTTCATTCCCGGTGGCGTGTATGGTCCTTACCGCGAAAATAACACCTATTTTATCTACAAATACGGCGGTACCCGTCAGGATTCAGTCGCTACCGCCCGCGCCAGCCACATTCTCATTCGTCCCGATAATCCTTCGGATTCGGCGAAAGAGGCCGCCCGCCAGCGCGCCGAAGGCATTCTGAACCAGATTCGCGGCGGTGCTAGTTTTGAGGCTTTGGCCGCTACCAACAGCACCGATCAAGGTTCGGCGCAACGCGGCGGCGATGTGGGCTATTTCCAGAATAACGGGGCTATGGTGAAGCCCTTCGAGGATGCGGTTTTTTCGATGAGCAGCAATGGTTTGGTCGACCGCCTAGTTGAAAGCCAATATGGTTTTCACATCATTAAAGTGACCGACCCCAAATCCAATACGCTCTACCGCATGGCGACCATCGCCAAGACGATTGCCCCGAGCCAGGGTACGCGCGATGAAGCCTACCGTAAGGCTGACCAATTCGCGGCTTCGGTAGACACTAAGGCAGAATTTGATGAGGCCGTCGCCAAAGACAAGTCGCTCGTGGTCGCTACGGCAGCCCGCATTCCCGAGTCTTCCGAGAACGTCAATGCCATCCAAAACGCCCGCGAAATCGTGCGTTGGGCATTCAATGACAAAACGGGCGTCGACAAAGTGTCGCAGGTATTCGAAACCGACGACCAATACGTCGTAGCCGTCCTGACTGGGAAAACGGACCAGGACGAAGTGAAAGTAGACGACTTCCGCGATGAACTCACCGCCAAAGTACGTAACGAAGTAAAGGCCACGCAGATTACCGAAAAACTCGGTACCGTGGGTGACCTCGAAACTATGGCGCGCAAATACGGTGCCGGTGCGTTGGTAGAAACCGCCGACGACGTAACGCTGGCCACGGGCCTGTTGAGCTCGGCCGGATTCGACCCCATGGCCTTAGGCGTCGGTTTTGGTTTGAAGAAAGGCCAGAAGTCCAAAATTTTTACGGGTGAGAATGGCGTATTCGTAATGGAACAGGTGGGCAAGACCGCCGCCCCGCAGATCGCCGACTTTACACCCTACAAAAATCAAATTCAACAGGGCGTCGACAGCCGCGCCAGCTATCTTCTCAATGAGGCCGTACGGGACAACGCTAAAATTGTCGACCGCCGCGCTAAGTTTTTCTAGTAGATTTTGTAAAAATAGAACTTTCAAAAAGGTCGGGACTTCTTAGTTCCGGCCTTTTTTTATAAAGTAAAGAGTAGATTCAGTGATAAATGTCATTTCTACACTTTAAAGCAAAGCAAAGGACATTTCATAATTCATATCTCATAACTCATATCTCAAAATGAACATTCTCACCGGAGATCGCGAATACTTCAAGGGCATAGGCAGGATTGCCTACGAAGGCCCCGAAACTGACAATCCACTGGCTTTCCGATGGTACGACGAAAATCGTACGGTCGGTGGCAAAACGATGAAAGAACACCTGCGCTTTGGGGTGGCCTACTGGCACTCGTTCTGCGGCTCGGGACTCGATCCCTTCGGCGGCCAGACCCTCTTCTACCCTTGGGACGAAAAGGGCGACCCCGAGGCACGAGCCATGGATAAGGCGGATGCCGCCTTTGAATTCATTACTAAAATTGGCGCGCCTTACTACTGCTTTCACGACGTTGACGTAGTCGACTATGCCGACGATGTCAAGACCAACGAAGGAAGGCTCAAACAACTGACTGAGTATCTTGGCCAGAAGCAAGCCGACAGCGGCGTGAAGCTACTATGGGGAACGGCCAATCTGTTTAGCCACCACCGCTATATGAATGGCGCCTCTACCAACCCGGACTTTGCCGTAGCTACCCACGCCGGGGCACAGATCAAGATGGCGCTGGACGCAACCATTGCCTTGGGCGGCGAAAATTACGTTTTCTGGGGTGGCCGTGAAGGTTACATGACGCTGCTCAACACTGACATGAAGCGTGAGCAGGCGCACTTTGCCCAAATGCTAAAAATGGCTGTGGCCTACGCCCGGCAGAATGGCTTCAAAGGAAAGTTTTTCATCGAGCCCAAGCCATGTGAACCCACCAAGCACCAGTACGACTACGACGCCGCCACGGTTAGCGGCTTCTTGCGGGAATACGATCTGTTGGAAGATTTCTCGCTCAACCTGGAAGTAAACCACGCCACGCTGGCCGGGCATACGTTCCAGCACGAGTTGCAGGTTGCCGCCGACGCCGGACTGCTCGGCTCAATCGACGCCAACCGCGGCGATTACCAAAATGGCTGGGATACCGACCAATTCCCCAACGACCTGATGGAGTGGACACAGGCGATGCTGATCATTCTTGACGCGGGTGGTTTGGCGGGCGGCGGCATTAATTTCGACGCCAAGCGCCGCCGCAACTCCACTGACATGGAAGACCTTTTCCACGCCCACATCGGTGGCATGGACACCGTGGCCCGTGCGCTCATCGTGGCCGACAAAATAACGCAAAACGGCGAGTACCACAAAATCCGCAAAGACCGCTACGCCAGCTACGACAGCGGCAAGGGTGCCGACTTTGAGAAAGGCAACCTTAAACTGGAAGACCTCTTCAACCTGGCTGCCCAAAACGGCGAACCCGCCACCATTTCAGGCCGTCAGGAGTACCTGGAAAACCTAATTAATCGGTTCATTTAGTGGAGAGTGGAGAATTGAAAAGTGAAAATGATTTTAGTGTTGTAGCCTTCAATTCTCCATTTTCACTTTTACATTTTCAATTAATCAACGCATTCCCGGCTTGGGCAGTACCGGAAAGCCTTCGTTGCCATCCTCGCTGACGGCCTGCACGGCGAAGAAATAGTTGTCTTTTGAATACGGAAGTTCTATGCCGAGTTTATCGGTGTAGAACTTTTTTTGCCAGTAGGGCATATGCGTTTCGCGCATCAGGATGTAGTAGCCCTTCACTTTTCCTGATTTGGGGGCTTGCCAGTACATTTTGGTGGTGTTGGTCAGGCTCCTGACATCCATCGTGACATTTTGCGGCTGCGTGGGTGACTTGGCGAGGTTGGCCAGATTGGCTAGGTTCATGGCCGTGTTTTTGCGCAGGTACTCGAAGTCCATGTACTCGATTTTGTCGCCGTAATCCACGCCATCTTCTACCCGCAAATCCTGATGCTGATGTTGGAAGTTCTCGTTCATTTCGGTGACGCGCACTCCGGCGAAACCTCGGTTGACGAAGGGCGTGTGGTCGCCGCCGCGCAGGTAGCGGTCGTTACGATAGATCATCCGCACTTCCAGATGGTCCACGTAACGTTCCCCAATTTCCTTGACGTAGCGGGCCAGCGTGCGGGCTCTACCGTCATTTTCAAGGCCGTATTGCCGAATGCCTGCCGCGCTTTTATCGGTTTCCAGGCCCGGCAATCCTTCGCTGAAAACCCGCACGATGGTATTGTTGATGAGCTTGGTATCGTGGCTGTTGTTGGAACCCATGATGTCGTTATTGAGCAACGCTTCCAGGTTCCATTTTTCGTCCACGGCGCGTTGCGCCAGGTGGTTGGCCCCGAGAAGGCCCTGCTCCTCACCCGCCACCGTCACGAAAACGATCGTGGCCGGGAAGCTTTGCTGGCTCATTACTCGAGCCATTTCGATGATTGCCGCCGTACCTGAGCCGTCGTCGTTGGCACCGGGCGCATCAGCGGTGCGGTTCATGACATCGCTCACGCGACTGTCCATGTGGCCACTCACCAGAAATATCCGGTCGTCGGCCGGATCGGTGCCTTTGAGCGTCGCCATCACGTTGCCCATCTCCACCGCCTTGTCGATCCGGCGACCGTCGGGTTGCAGCGTCCAAGTATCAATGGTGGCCGTGAGCCGCCCTGCCGACTGCTTGCCGAATTCCTGAAATTTACTCAGAATCCACTCCCGGGCGGGCACGATGCCGCGTTTGCCCTGGGTGCCGCTGAGCGTCTGACGCGTACCGAAACTTACCAACTTTTCGACGTGCGCTTTGAGACTATCGGCCGAGACTTGCCCCACGAGCTCGGTAATAACCGGATCGCGGTAGACGGTGGTCTGCGAAAAAACCAGGAAAGGACAAAAGGAGAAAAAGAGGAAAAGAAACAGGAAATTGAATAATGTTTTCTTCATGGGATTGGCCCGTTTATAGTTTATTTTGAAATAGCAAGATAAGAGAAAAAACGGCGTGGCGGGAATCGGATGCTGGAAGTACGGACGGCTTTTGTGGGTGGGGTTTATATCCTTACGGACTTGCGACTCGCGAAGCTTTTCAACTCGATTTAATCCAGGAAGGCGAGGTTTGGATGGAAATGATAGAAAGTCGGAATAAAACATTTCATACTTACGATGAAGAAGTAGCCAAGCAGATTTTTTTGGACGTCGTGAACCAATATTTTTTTACCTTCAAAATGTTTGAAAGACCCATGAGAAGGATACAGAACGATAGCAAAAGCAACTAATGCTACGCCAAAATGTATGGATTAAAGGGTAAAGTCAATCAGAAAATTGGCGGAGTTTTCAACCAGTATTCCTAAATCCATGAAGCCATCTTGCATGGGTCAAGGGTAATTACCGCAACGGTTCCGACATCGACCTCACCCTTCAAAGCGAAGGGCTGACGCTGACTATGCTGTTCCGAATAGAAAACGACCTCTACGACCTGATGCTGCTCTACAAGATCGACCTTTCCATCTTTCGCCAAATTGGAAATGCCGATCTGGTAAATCATATCGAAAGCGTAGGAATAGTTTTTTACCAAAGAGCGACGCAGGAAGTTTATGGCCAATAGCCTCGCTCAATGCCGCCCTTTCCCTCAAAACTTCTAAAACATTATCACTATCCGGTGAAGATTTTCAATCTTTGCAGGATGATTCCCGGATGGGGACCCTTACAATTCAATAAAACCATAAAAGCTATGTCAGATCATTTGGAGCAGGGAAAAAAATTCCTTGATACCGTACTTCATTATTACGATAAAGCCGCCGAGCATACCGGCCTGTCGAGCGGCCTGCTGGAACGCATCCGGCACTGCAATAGTACCTACAAAGTCATTTTTCCCGTGGAGGTGGACGGCGAGATCCACAACATCGAAGGCATTCGGGTGCAGCACAGCATGCACAAGCTGCCCACCAAAGGCGGCATTCGGTACAGTAACGAGGTGTCGGAAGACGAGGTAAAGGCGCTTGCCACGCTCATGACCTTCAAGTGCGCCGTTGTGAACGTACCCTTCGGCGGGGCCAAGGGCGGCGTCAAGATTGATCCGCGCCAATCGACGCCTGAGTTTCTGGAAAAAGTAACGCGCCGCTTTGCTACCGAGCTAATCAAAAAAAACCTGATCGGACCGGCGGTGGATGTGCCGGCCCCCGACTACGGTACCGGTGGCCGCGAAATGGGTTGGATCGCCGATACTTACATGACTTTCAAATACGGCGACACCAACGCGCAGGGCTGCGTGACGGGTAAGCCCGTAGGCATTGGCGGTATTCGTGGCCGGACCGAGGCAACGGGTTTGGGCGTATTCTTCGGACTCCGGGAATTCTTTAATTTCGAAGAAGACGTAAAAAAACTGGGTCTGACGACCGGCCTGCGCGGCAAAACCGTTATCGTGCAGGGTTTTGGCAATGTGGGCTACCACTCGGCAAAGTTCCTGGCCGAAGAAGGGGCTAAAATCATCGGCATCGCCGAGTTCGACGGCGGCATCTATGACGAGAATGGCCTGAACATCGAGGCCGTCGACAAGCACCGCCAACAGACCAAGTCCATCACTAACTTTCCGGGCGCGACCGACATCGCCGACTCGCTTTCCATGCTCGGTATGGCCTGCGATATCCTGATTCCCGCTGCGCTCGAGAACCAGATCACCGAGGCCAACGCCAGCGAGGTGAAGGCTAAGATCGTGGCTGAGGCCGCCAACGGTCCGGTGACGATGCGGGCGGAAGAAATTCTGTTGGAAAAGGGCGTCGTGATCATTCCCGACTTGTACCTGAACGCCGGGGGCGTGACGGTGTCGTACTTTGAGTGGCTCAAGAACTTGCAAAATGTGCGCTTCGGGCGCATGGGCAAGCGCGCCGACGAGCAGAGTTTCGAGCGCATCATTGGTTCAGTAGAAGAACTCACGGGCAAAAAACTGGAAGCCGTCGAACGCGCCAACATTACGCACGGCTCCGACGAAGAAGACATCGTGCGGTCGGGCCTGGAAGATACCATGATCGAGGCCTACCATGAAATCCGCGATGCCCTGACCGCTAAGCCCGAATTGGGCGACCTACGCACGGCGGCTTTTTATATATCGATTAAAAAAATTGCCCTCAGTTACGACATGCTGGGCATTTTCCCCTGATTAATTCCTTATGGGCGACCTGACGACCATTACCAAACTCTCGCAGACGCTGACGATCCTGTCGTCCATGATCGCGCCCGTGGTGTTGATACTGGCCTGCGGGTCGCTCATTGCCAACACCTCCCAGCGCCTGGCGCAGGTTATCGAGCGCTGTCGCTCGCTGATCGATCAATTGAAGGAGGTAGTAAAAGAAAATGCTCCCGACGAAGAGTCGATGTCGAAGGAAAGCGCATTACTGTTCTATTTGGTAGGCAAAGCCTCTCACCGGTCCCGGCTGTTGCAAGTGGCCCTGACCACGCTTTACATATCGCTGGGCATGTTCATCGCCACGAGCATCAGTCTGGGAATTTTAAACGTAATTAATTCCCGCCACACCTGGTTTCCGGTGGCGCTGAGTATGCTGGGCGCGTTGATGCTGCTCTACACGAGTGTGTTACTCATCACCGAATCGAGCCTGGCGCGCCGCGCCCTCAACCGGGAGTTAGACGAGGCACTGTCTTTCTTCAAACAAAACCTGGACGGTTTGTCCAAGCGCGAGCGCCGCCGCTGGTGGCGGCGGACGGAAAAGCAAGCTGCCGCAACGAAATAAGGGGAGGCGACGCATTGAGCGTCGCCTCCCCTTTTTCTTATTTACAACACTACTTCACTACTTTCAAAACCCCCCGCATAAACGTGTAATGTCCCGGAAACGTGCAGACGTACTGGTAATCGCCCGGCTTGATGGGGGCCACAAAATAGATGCTTTCGCTGCTCTCTGGCTGCATGAGGGCGGTATGGTCAAGTACATTGGGCGAATTGGGAATGTAATTCATCTCGGCACCCTTCAAACCCAGTTTCAGCGCGGCTTCGCCCATCGGATCAGCCATGCCGGGGTTGGTCACCACGAAGTTGTGGAGCATATCGTCGTTGTTATTAAAAACGATTTTGATCTTGCTACCTGCTTTGGCTTCAAGCTGAGTCTGGTCAAATTTCAGGCCGGGCCTGGTGCCCAGCGTAATCACCTGATCGGGGCCGTTGGTCCAACTCGCGGGTTGCGTCGTGACGCGT
>JBBSSJ010000183.1:0-9614 GCA_038242095.1 Cytophagales bacterium | reverse complement strand
CTGGCGTTGATGGCGCGGCGCAATAATGGCTCGGAAGTGAAGCGGGCATTATTCAAGGTGGCGGCTAAATCGGGCAACGCGCCGGGAATCGACAGATCGTCGTTGATGGCCCGGGCTGCTTCGGCCACGATGTACTCGTCTTTGTCGTTCAGAAAGCGGCGGACATTTTCGTTGCCCCAGCGGCGCAGCACGAGTACCGCCGCTAGTCTCAGCGATTTATTGGGATTGTCGGCAAGGGCAATGATAGGTTCCGTTTGGCCCAGCCGCGCCAGCGCGAGTACCGCCGCGTGGCGCAGGTATAGGTCTTTATCACCATTGGTTTCGATCATTTTGAGCAGAGCGGGGACCGCAGCCTTATATTCCACGCGCCCGATGGCCTGAGCACCGAAAAACTGTAGACGCGGATTGGTACTCGCCAACAGGGGTACCAGCAGCGGTCCGGCTTCGGCAATGGCGGCGTCGCCCAGTACTTTGGCGGCTTGCGCCACGATTTCGGGGTCGCTGTCTTTCAATAAAGCCAGCAAAGGATTGGCGGCCGATTTGTCTGCCCGTGCCAATTGGCCCATACCCCACACAGCATGAACGCGGGCGAGTTGGTTATCTTTTTGCGAGAGCGCCTTGGCAAAAACTGTTGCTCCTTTTGCCCCGCGCTGGGCCAGGGCAAGCTGGGATTTCTGACGGATACGCATATCAGGATTAGACAAATAGCCCAGCAGCGCGTCGTCGTTTTGGGTGGCGTAATCAAGCTGCATGAGACGCTGCGTTTCCTGCCGGAGCGCTTTCATGTCGTTCTTGCCGTCGGTGACGTCCAGTTTCCAGACGCGGCCCGTGTTTTTGGTATCCCAGCCGTTAAGCCAGTCGGCTACGTATAGCGCGCCGTCGGGTCCGAAGCGAATACCGGTTGGCAGGATTCCGCTCAATACTTTCTGCTCGCCGTCCAGCACAAACGATGCCCCTGCCGGTTTCAAGCCAAACGACCAGATTGGTGAGTTAGCAGGATTGCCCCGGAATTCGACCAGGAAAAACTTGTTTTTCCAACTCGTGCCCAGCGCTGTACCGGGATTGTACACCATGCCCGTCGGTCCGTTGTGGAAATTTTGGATGGGCGGAATAAAGTAAGCCGCCTGCCCGGCCTGACGCGGCTTAAACATCTGCTCGTCCATCCAGACTTTATAGTCGTTGTTCTTGGGATCGGTGTACTTGCCATATTGCCAGTTGGAGCGCCAGCCCGCGTCGGAGCCATCCACGATGTAGACCAACCGCTCGCTTTCGCCGGGATGATCGCCGTCGTTGTCGGAGCTGATCAGGTTGCCATATTCATCAAAAACAAACTCGTGCGTGTTGCGCAAACCCGAAGCAAACACCTCAAAATCGGTTCCGTCCGGGTTGGCCCGGACGATTACACCTTCGTTGGGGTACTTGTGTTGCTTGCCGGTCACGTCGGTCAGGTTGGCGCCGATGTCGCCGATGCCCCAGTAAATCCGTCCGTCGGGCCCTTCCACCGCGCCCGACATGCCGTGTCCGCCAAAGCCAATGTGCACGCCGAAGCCGTGGGCAATTGAGGTCTTTTGATCCAGAATACCGTCGCCGTTGGTATCCTGCAACCGCCACATATCGGGGGCAATTCCTACAAAAACATCCTTCGCCCGAACCAGCAAAGCGCCAGCCACATCGGAAATTTCTTCAAAAAAGTCGCTCAGAATGCGCGTCGATACGTCGGCAAAACCGTCGTTGTCCGTGTCTTCCAGTCGCCAGACTTCGTCTTTTTCTACGGTCAGGTCGCGCCAGTCGTGCGAACCGTCCTCGTTGAGGTCTTTGAGCCAATTATTCTCTTCGCTTTTCTTGGGGTCGAAAGTCTCACGCAGGAACGCCCGGCGGTCTTCCACCGATTGCAGCGCGATGGAAGGCGTCATCCAGTTGCGATGGCCCCGGATGTCAAATTCGGAATTTTTTTGGCGGTTGGTGCGAGTCAGGTACACCCGGCCCTTATCGTCGATCGACATGGCGATAGGATCGGGGGCCAGCGAATCGGAAGCCCACAGGTCCACTTTGAGTCCATCAGCGACCGTCAGGGCCACATTTTCCTTAGCTTCTTTGGCGCGCTGACGGGCCGTATTGCCATCTTCCTTTACCACCTGCAATGGCTCGGACGGCACGGGTATCGAAGTGGCCAATACTGATTTTAAGGAATCAGAACTTCCCGTCGGGGCTAACTTAGCGCAGGAAATAATGATAACGCCCGCTGCCAGAGCGTAGAGCGCGCGGCGTGATTTATATAATTTCTTGAAATTCATGGGAATAGTTATTTTTCGAAAGTGTGGAGTTTGTTGATTCGGTACTTTGGAAGGAACTGATTGGGTAAGAAAGGAAAGGATGCGGGGTTTTTACCTAAAAATCTCTGCTAAATCCACGTTTAACTCCGGAAAAATCGCCGATCTGGCCACCTCCGTGGCGGGCGCAAGGCCGATATAGCGCTCGGCCTCATTAAGCACATAGATTTGTACGAACTCGTCTAACGGATGAATCAACCAGTATTCCTGGACGCCCGCTTCTTCGTAAAGCTCAAATTTGTCTTTCATCTCCTTTTTGGAATTACCGGGCGAAAGGATCTCGACAACCAGATCAGGCGCACCGTTACAGCTTTGGCCGTCTTCTAATTTGACTGAGTCGCAAACCACACAAAGGTCAGGCTGTACGACGGTGAAAATGTCTTTGTTGGCCTTTACTGACTTTTTACGGTTATAGAGCCGCACATCGAAGGGAGCAAAAAATATTTCGCAGGAAATGCCATTTAACTTATTAGCCATCTGCTTCGTCAATTGAAAAGCTACCCGCTGATGTGTGATGCTGGGCGCCGGACTCATCTTAAATATTTTGCCCCGAAGTAGCTCCACGCGCTCCTGAAACTGCCATTTGAGGTAATCCGCGTAGGAATAAGTACCCTCTGGATCAAGCTGGGATAAACTGGTGATAACGGCCATGGCGAGAAAGTTTGTTTTGATCAAATTTACGGTTAAAATTTCGGATAGCCGGTTTTACTGGATAGACGCCCGTTTTTTTTAAATACCTTGTGTGCCAAAGCCGTATCGCTTTATCATTGATTTCTGTAAAACTTGATATTTACCCGCATAACAATCTTTTCTATGAAGTATTTCTCCAACCTATTACGCCCCATAGCCACACTCTGTGTCTTTGTGCCTTTACTGCTTTGCCCCTTCAAAATACAAGCCCAACAAACCCAAAAACCCCCGCTGCACGGTAAGCACTGGATGGCGATTACGGGCAAGCCCCTGGCCGCCACCGCTGGAGCCGCGACTTTTCAGAAGGGTGGTAATGCGGTGGACGCCGCTTGCGCTATGCTCGCCGCTACCTGCACGATGTGGGACGTGCTAAGCTGGGGGGGCGAAACCCAGGCTTTGCTCTATAATCCCAAAACCAAAAAGGTGATCGCCATTAACGCCATGGGCGTGGCGCCCACGGGTGCAACGCCGGAATTTTTCAAGGGCAAAGGCTATAACTTTCCGCCCGAGTACGGCCCGCTGGCGGCCACCACGCCCGGTACCGCCGGCGGGTTAATGCACATGCTGGCCAACTACGGCACGCTTAGCCTGGAACAGGTACTGACTCCCGCCATGGAAATGGCGGCCGGCTATCCGATCGACGCCCAAACGGCCAACAGCATCGAGCGCGGTAAGGAAAAAATCAAGGAATGGCCGTACAGCAAGAAGATGTTCCTGACGCACCCCGGCGAGAAGCGCGAAGCCCCCGAAGCGGGGGAGATTTTCGTGCAAAAGGATCTCCTGCAAACCCTCACCAAAATGGTGGAGGCTGAAAAAATGGCCTTGAAACAAGGCAAAAGTCGTAAAGACGCGATCATGGCGGCTTACGATCGTTTCTACACGGGAGATATTGCTCAAGAAATCGTGCGCGGCAGCCAGGAGCAGGGCGGGCTATTCACCATGGAGGATTTGGCCAAATGGAAACCGCTGGAAGAAGCACCGCTGTCGGTCGATTATAAGGGGATCGAGGTGTATAAAATGCAGCAGTGGACGCAGGGTCCCGTGTTGCTGCAAGCCTTGAATATCCTGGA
Organism: Cytophagales bacterium; assembly: GCA_038242095.1. Classification (GTDB taxonomy): domain Bacteria; phylum Bacteroidota; class Bacteroidia; order Cytophagales; family Spirosomataceae; genus Persicitalea. Next base: position 5,524 of record JBBSSJ010000183.1, on the reverse strand, counting down.
AAACTTTGACCTGAAGACGATGGGCTACAACAGCGCGAAGTACATCCATACGGTGTATCAGGCCATGAATCTGGCCTTTGCGGACCGGGATTTTTACTACGGCGATTCCTACGCCCCGCCCGCCGAACCGATGGAAGGCTTGCTGAGTAAAAAATACGCCAAACAACGCGCTTCGATTATCCAATACGACAAGAACGACCCCAACATCGGGCCGGGTGATCCGTATCCTTTTGAAGGCAAGAAAAATCCTTACCTCGACCTGTTGAAAGCGCGGGGCTACGAAATGGATACCAGCCAGCGTAACTTTGCGCCTACCCATGATCTGCGTAACGGCTCGTCGATGGTCGAGTATCAGGATCGCCTGTGGCGCGGCACGACGACCGTAGAAGCCGCCGACGCGGAGGGCTGGGTCGTGTCGATTACGCCAAGCGGCGGCTGGATTCCGGCCTGCATCGCGGGCAACACAGGCGTAGGCATGAGCCAGCGAATGCAAAGCTTCGTGCTGGATGCTTCCCTGAATCCCTATAACGTGGTGGCCCCCGGCAAACGCCCCCGCGTGACGCTGACGCCCTCGATGGCTTTAAAGGATGGCAAGCCGTTCGTTTCGTTTGCGGTACAAGGCGGCGATACACAAGACCAGAATTTGCTGCAATTTTTCCTCAACATGGTCGAGTTTGGCATGACGGTGCAGCAGGCTACCGAGGCCGCTAATTTTAACTCCAACCAACTTTGGTTATCGCTGGGCGGTACCAAAACCGAAGACCGCCAGCCCAAGCCCGGCCAACTCCTGCTGAACGATAAGGCCCCCGAAAAAGTCCGCGAAGAATTGAAAAAAATGGGGTATTCCCTCACCTTCGACGACCGTACCAGCGGCCCTATCAACGCCATCTACTTCGATTGGCAGCACGGCAGCCTGTGGGGTGGATCGAGTAATCACGGCGAAGATTACGGGATCGGGTGGTAGCGGCATTATTTTTTTAGGTGACTCCGGGCAGGTATAAAAAATGCCTACCTCAAACCCGGAGCAACCTATGCCTTTTTCTACCATTTCCCGAGATTTTACTTTTACGTGGCACAGCCCGGAGCCGGCCCTACCGAATCCGGCGGCGCGTATTGTGTTTGCCATCCCCGCTAAAGATGAAGAAGACCGTATTACCGAATGTATTGCCGCCTTTGAAAATCAAACAAACGACGAAGGAAACGCGGTTGCGCGGGCAGGTTACGAAGTTCTGATCCTGGTAAATAACACGACCGACGCTACCATCGAACGGGCCTTAGCGGCCAAATCGCATCCGGGTATTCACGTAGTGTCGGTCGAGCTACCACTGCCGCACGCGCACATAGGCTGGGCGCGGCGGTTGGCGATGGAATGGGCAAGCGATCGGTTGCGGCAGAACGAACGGCCGGAAGGTATCATCGTTTCCACCGATTCCGATAGTCGGATCGCGCCCGATTTCGTGCAACAACTCACCCAAATTTTTTCCGATCAAACCGTGGATGCGGTGGGTGCCAGTTTGGCGGTGCAAAGCGAGGTGGATGGCGAGGTATTCGATTACCTCCACAGCTACTTCAAATTGGAAGGTGAATTGCGGCAAAGGGTCCAGCAGGAGTCGACTTTTAGTTTGATGCACAGCCACTTTTCGGGGGCGGGAATTGCCGTGCGACAACGCGTGTTCGATGCGGTGGGTGGACTTTCGCCTTTGCCCTACAACGAAGACAAGCAGCTTTACTACAAACTCCTGCAATGTGACGCCCGTATTTTGATGAGCGACCGGCTCGTGGTGCATACCTCGGGCCGCGTGTTGGGTCGCACCGAGTGGGGGATGGCTGCGCAATTCAGACAATGGCAAAGTGCGGGCGAGAAGGGCGAGCCTGTTTTCGTGGCGTCAGCGCGGGCACAATGGCTGTATTTGCAATTCCAGATGGCGTTGTACGAATTTTGGGCAACCCGAAGTCCCGCAAGTCAGACGGAGGTTTGTCTTTATCTGGAAGCTTACCAACTACCCGAGCCAGTAGTTTTCCTGTCAAGAATTGACTTCAATAATTACTTTGGGCAATACTGGTGCTGCGTGTGGGAGCACCCCAAAATGGTCGAAGCCCGACAACGGACCTTTCCCGCCGTTCCGGTGCGCGACGGCATTGCCGAGTACAGCCTCCTGCTTTCAGATTTGAATAAAAATAGGGCGCGGCGGGCCTGAAAAGCGATTACAATTTACGGAAAACGTCCATCCGGTAGCTCGTTTCGCGCTTTCCTTCCAGGTGCTCAAGCTTACCGCTTTCCTGCGCAAATTTGAGAAAACGCTCGTGTACCTCGTCGCCCGTGAGCGGGTAGTCATCTACAAAAGGCGTCCAGTGCACCAATATCAAATCACCGCCCGGTTCTAGCGTTTGCACGACTTCATCGCGGGCCTCGTCAAACTCTTCATCACCCCAATAGTAAGCTACTTCCGAAAGCAGTACTAAGTCGAAAGTCCCCTCCGGTTTCTGGCTGGGGAACTGCATGAACCTGAAATCAATATTTTCTTTATCGGCATTACGCACTCTGGCTTTTTCCAAAGCTCTCTCGCTCACATCCACAGACAGCAAATTATCAACACGCGCAGCCAGCATTCTCGACAGCACCCCAATGGAACAGCCCGGCTCGAAAGCCGACCGGTAGCGCGGCTGGGGCAGGTGCATCAGCGTGTCAAGGTACTTGTGCAGTTCGTATTCGCGGCTGGCGAAGCCCCAGGGATCTTCGGCCTGGGCGTAGATGTTCTCGAAATAATCGGGTTGTAAAGATTCATTTTTCATTGGTGCGGTAATAATATTCGGTAGGGGTAAGAAAATGCGCCAGCATCTGCGGCTGCAGGGAGAAAGCTTCGGGATCGTCGTGGATTATCTGTCCCAGTTGGGACGCGTGATTTTCGATGGCTTTCTTCTTTTTTTCTAATAATTCTTCGCTCAGTTGGAAAGTAAATACCTCGATCTCACCGGGATGCGGGGCGTCGCCCTTTGCGGCCAGCTCGTAAAGCCATATCGGGTACTCGTATAGAGCACCGGACCATCCCGTTTGAGAAATCGCGGCACAGATCAGGGCAGTAGTAGCCTGATGGTCGCAGTGAGGGTCGCGTCGCCACGGGGTGAAAATGTTTCCAGGCGCTGAGGCGCGCAGTTGTTCAGCCAGCTGCGCGACCGCTTTCTCAAATTCAGGCGCACCCGGCATCGGTACTTTCGTGTCTGGAAGGCGAAAAAACGTCAGATTGTCATTTGATACACCCAGCTGTATGCAGGCCCGCCTGAACTCCACCTCCCGAAGTGCTTCCCGGCGATCAGATGGATAATCCAGTGAATTAGGGTGTGACATGGTTCCGTCGCTAATCAGCCACACGTAAACGGGAACTTCGGCCTCGCAGAGCGCGGCAATCAGACCGCCACAACCCAAGCTTTCGTCATCGGCGTGGGGAGCCAGCACCAGCACCGGACCCGACAGGTCCGAAGCGTATAAACTGGTGTTGCCTTTTTCAGCCTGGGAATTATTCATGATTGATTCGGTTGTTCCAAAGTAAGGATGAAGTCTCCGGCGCGTGGCCGACGTACTGCCCAACTGAGGCCAGCGCGCCGTCAGGGTTGGGCTGGCAGAGGTAGGTCTGTAAATCGCGGATGATACGCTCGATAGGATTGGGTTTCATGCAACTTTGTACCCCCACCGAAGCCAGCGTGAGCTGAATCACTTCCTGGCAGAGTCCCGTGATGGCCGTTCTTGTCATGTTGGCGTATTCGATTACTTGTTGTTCTGAGTTATAATCGTAAAGCGCATTAGCCGCCGCGCCTGCCAGCCATTGGTTTCCACCCTCGACGGCGATAGACATCTGGCCCAATCGGTGCAACTGATAGGGATGATCCACACGCTCGCGTTGCTGCAATTGGCGGCGGCTATGCTCGAATAACGCCTCTGCGCCACCCAGATGCACCGCCGCGAAGCGCACCGCCCCGCCACTGAAAGCGGGCTGCAAATGGTAGTCGTCGGGATGGCCCAGCAGTTCGGATTTGGTGAGCCGGATGCCGGTGAAGTCCACTTTATAGCTAGCCGAGGCGGTCATGCCCATGGGATTCCAGAAACTGCGGTCGATGCGCTCGGAGGGTAATTTTTCCAAGGGCACGACGACCATTTGCCAGCCTATATTTTCGGTGCCCGACATCAATGGCCCGGTGATAATCATCTGATCTACTTCGCCGGCGCCCGAGCAGAACGTCTTGCTGCCTTCGATTTCGTAAGCGTCGTCACCGAGTTGATGTACCTTAATGCCGTCATTGAACTCGGTATTCCAGATGCCGAAAAGCTGTTGTCGCTCAGTGGCACATTCGGTCCAGTATTGCTTTTGGGAAGAAGTACCGTACAACTGAATCAGGTGCAGGGCGTTGGCGTGTCCTTCATAGATGCGCCCGGCGGGCAAACTGCCGTGCCCGACGGCTTTAAGTAGCAACAACTGACGATGAAAAGCCAATCGCGCCGATGCAAAATCTGCCGCTTGCAGCGGATCGAACTCCGCCAGCGTGGGCAACGTCAATAAACCCTCGCTGCGAATCAGCGAAAATGTGCGGTGCGGAAAGTCGGTATCGGTGGTTTCGGGGGAAAAATTATCAAATTGAGAAACTAATTCCTCTACTTCGGATAGCGCGTCTTGGCTTGCGATCATACTGGGCGAATTGTGTTGACAAAATCAGGTCCGCCAGTTTCAATACAATACTGATGCCATCCGCCTGGTCACGCCTGACGAGGTTACTTGGTTTCCTATTTTACAACCTTATCCAATAACAAATACCGGGCACGGTGTGGCTCCACCTGAGCCTTGGTCGTGGCATCGATGTACATCACGGTGGCGGGTTGTCCGCTCTTTACGGCGGGCCACTGCGGTACGCCCAATCCGTTAGGATTACCCGTTTTGATAAAATTGGTAAAGAATCCCTGCATGATTTCCGACACCTTGTAGTCTTCCGGCTGCCAGTCGTACACCCGGTTGGTGGGGAGGTTGCCTAACGCGTACTCGATCTCGGCTGAGTGCGAAGCGCCATTGGCAGTCGCGTCGCCCGCCCGCGTTTGGGGGCGGGGCCGGGCGTAGAGGTAGCGATACACAGGTTTACTGCCCGTGTTAGCGTGCGTGTCCGACCATTTCCAGGTACCAAACCCAATGAATCGGTCCCCGGCCAGATCGGTAGCGACTTGTTCCACGTCGGCATCGGTGGGAGCGCTGTATACTTTCAGAAGCGCGTCGGCTTGCTCGCCGTACATTTTCTTTACCGCGCCGGTGTAGTTTTCAAGCGTAGGTTTTTCTTTGCCCAAAATTCCCTGATAACCGCTTTCCTGCGAGTTCCATCCTACCAGTAGCGGCACCTTGGCCTGCTGTCCGTCGGCATAAATAGTAACGGGTGATTTTGGAAAAAAATAACCATCCACCGTGGTGGGGAAGCGCGGAATGTTGGGCTTAGAAGTAGCTTCCAGTAATTCCTGCGCGGAGATAGCACGTAATTCTGCTAACGAGCG
>JBBSSJ010000182.1:0-9636 GCA_038242095.1 Cytophagales bacterium | reverse complement strand
CGTTCCTTCCGCGCCGTTGGTAGCCAAGAGCGACCCGACGCTCATGTTCTATAACTCGGGCATGGCGCAGTTCAAGGACTATTTTCTCGGGAATGGTACCCCACCCTCGCGCCGCATCGCCGACACGCAAAAATGCCTGCGCGTGAGTGGCAAGCACAATGATTTGGAAGACGTCGGCTTTGACACTTACCACCACACCATGTTCGAGATGCTCGGCAACTGGTCGTTCGGTGATTATTTCAAGAACGAAGCCATTCAATGGGCGTGGGAATTATTGACGGACGTCTATAAATTACCCAAAGACCGCTTGTACGTTTCGGTTTTCGAGGGTGACGAAAAAGACGGCGTTTCGTTCGACCAGGAAGCCTGGGATTTATGGAAACCCATCGTGGGTGAGGAGCGCATTATCCTGGGGAACAAGCAAGATAATTTCTGGGAAATGGGCGATACGGGACCCTGCGGCCCTTGTTCTGAAATCCATATCGATCTGCGTTCGGCCGAAGAGGTGGCGGCAGTTTCCGGAAAATCGTTGGTAAACAACGACCACCCGCAAGTAGTGGAAATATGGAATCTGGTGTTTATGCAGTTTGAGCGCAAGGCCGATGGCTCCCTCCTCCCCCTTTCTGCTACTCATGTGGACACCGGCATGGGCTTCGAGCGGCTTTGCATGGCCATTCAGAAAAATACCTCCAACTACGATACCGATGTTTTCCAGCCGACGATTCAGCATCTGGAAAAATTGTCGGGTAAAAAGTATGGTTCGGGGGTAGAGACCGAGCGCATGGCGGACATCGCGATGCGGGTCATCGCCGACCACCTGCGGGCGGTAGCCTTCGCCATTGCGGACGGACAGCTGCCTTCCAACGTGCGGGCGGGCTACGTCATTCGCCGGATTTTACGACGCGCGATTCGGTACGGCTATTCTTACCTAAATCTGACCGAGCCGTTCATCAATAAGCTGGTAGCTGGTTTGGCGGATCAATTCGCCGAGGTATTTCCCGGCTTGAAATCGCAAGAAGAATTCGTCACCAAGGTTATTTTGGAGGAGGAAAGGAGCTTCTTGCGCACTTTGGAATCAGGATTGAAGCGACTGGATACGATTACCGGAAATTTGCAGGAACAAAGCAAGCAGCAGATCCCGGGCGAGGCAGTATTCGAGCTTAGCGACACCTTCGGTTTCCCGATGGATCTCACTGCGCTGATCGCCCGCGAAAATGGGTTGGAAATCGACGAACCCGGTTTTCAAACGGCGCTTGCCGCTCAGAAAGCGCGCTCCCGTTCCGACGCCAGCCGTGAGGCGACCGACTGGGTAGAAGTGCAGGACGGCGAAGGTCAAGCCGTGGAATTCATGGGATACGACTTCCACGAAACCCACAGCCACATTCTGAAATTCCGTAAGGTCAAGACCAAAACCGGCGAAGAGTACCACATCGTGCTGGATCGCACCCCTTTCTACGCCGAAATGGGCGGACAGGTCGGCGACACGGGCTCGCTGGAATTAAATGTCGACGGCCAGCCGTTCATAGTGACGATAGCAGACACCAAGAAAGAGAACGATTTGTTTGTGCATATTTCGCGGGACAGAAATTTGGACGAAGTCTTGCAAAACACCAATACGGTAACGGCGCGGATTGACCTAGATCGTCGACACAAGATTATGGCCAACCACACCGCCACGCACCTGATGCTGTCGGCGATGCGCTTTGTGCTGGGCGGTCACGTGAGTCAGAAAGGTTCGTTTCTGGACGACAATTTCCTCCGCTTCGACTTTGCGCATTTTTCCAAAGTGAGTGACGAAGAATTGCGGCAAATTGAGGAAATGGTCAATGAGAGGATTCGCGAGAATATCAAGGTAAACGTACAAACCAACGTGCCTATTCAGGAAGCCATGTCGATGGGCGTCACGGCAACTTTTGGCGAGAAGTACGGTGATTTCGTCCGCGTCGTAGCTTTCGACCCTGCTTATTCGCTGGAACTTTGCGGCGGCACCCATATTCCGGCCACGGGCGAAATCGGGCTGTTTAAATTCACTTCCGAGGGTTCCGTTTCGGCGGGCGTACGCCGCGTGGAAGCCATCACGGGCCAGGCCGCTTTGGAACGGATGCGGGAACAGGAAGAAACGCTTTCTCAAATTCGGGACCTTTTGAAAGGCCCCAAGGACTTGACCAAAGCCATCGAAGCTTTACTCGACGAGCGATCGGCTTTGCAGAAGAAAGTAGAAGGATTAGAAAACGAAAAGGTACAGCAACTTAAAAATACCTTACTGGAAAAAGTAAAAGCCGCCGATGGCATAAACCTGCTGATCGAGCGCGTGGAAGTACCAAACGCCGACGCATTAAAGCAACTGGCCTACGAACTACGTGATCAAACAGAAAATCTGGTGGCAGTTCTGGCAACCGAACTAGATGGCAAACCCCAATTGGCGGTATTCATCGCCGAAAATCTGGTAAAAGAAAAGAACCTGAACGCCGGGCAAATCGTGAAGAATCTGGCCAAAGAAATTCGTGGCGGCGGGGGGGGGCAGTCGCACTTCGCCACAGCGGGCGGCTCCGATTTGAGCGGTTTAGACAAGGCGCTGGCGAAGGCGGCGGAGATGTTTTGAGGAGTACGAATACATTCTGCTGCTCAAAGTCTAAGACTTTGGCGATGTTCTACCGCCAGTTTGCAACTGGCGGTAGCGGAGCATCGCATTCTCCTAATCTACCAAAGGTGCCGTTTGCGCCGGTGTCGTTATGCCCGATGGCAATTCCAAGATCCTGATATTACGAAAGTGAATCTCCGCTCCTTCCGCTTCCAGGCATATGTATCCTTTTTTGCGTTCAGAAGCGCGTAAGCCATTGACAAACTTGCCGTTGACGGATAGCTTTACGGTGCCATCCACGCAAACCACCACGTACTTGTTCCACTCGCCTTTGCCCCGACAGCGCTTTTCCAGCGATTTGCTGCGAATGCCGCGCGGGTTGTCGGGAATGGCGGTCATACCCATCGTGGGGAACAACTCGCCGTGGACATAATCATCGGTCACGCTGTGGATGGTGGCATAGTCCAGTTCCAGCATCTGTACCTCGATGGCTTTCGTAAGGGGATCGTCCCCAAATTGCGTTCCCTCGCTCCACACAAATACGCCGGAATTCCCCCCGGCCTCCATATGTTTCCACTCAATTTCCAATATGAAATTCTCGTATTGACGGTCGGTACGCATCACACCGATGGGCTTCCCGGTACTGACAAGCGTATTTTTTCTGACCTGCCAGGTATCCTCGGCGGTATTGACATTCACCCAACCATCGAGGTTCTTGCCATTAAAAAGTGGCTTGAAGCTTAGGGCTTGAAATTCCGATTGAGCCATCACGGACTCAACCGTGATGCAAATAAAAAACAAAATCAGTCCTGATTTGAGCATAATGCACGCGAGGTTTGAAGGATTAAGTCAGCTTGATGATATGTAAAGGCAATTCTTCGCTTTAATAGACAGGTTAAAAAGACAATTATCGACTAATCTTTGGATAAAATCCCCTAAACCCACCCCTATACAAATTGCTTATATTCCTATTAACGGATAACTAACGCACTTTTCTTATGAAACTACTCGTCTTCGGTGCTTCCGGTGCGACTGGAATCCAGGTCGTTGAGCAGGCCCTGACCCTGGGCCGTGCTGTCACCGCTTTTGTGCGTGATCCTGCCAAAATTGAGATAAAAAACGCCAACCTGGCCATTGTACAAGGTGACATAATGGACGAGTCTACCGTCCGGTCGGCTTTTGACAATCACGACGCGGTCATTTGCTGCCTGGGTACTTCGCCCAACAAGGTAGAGACCGTACGCTCGGACGGAACCGCGAATATCCTGCACGCCATGGAGCAAACCGATACCCGCCGCCTGATTACCCAGACTTCACTGGGTTACGCCGACGGCAAGGCAACCCTGAATCGGTCGCCCTGGATTTTTAAACACATCATCGTGCCGCTTTTTTTAAAGAAAGCATTCGAAGACCACGAACGCCAGGAGGAGATCGTTCGACAAAGCCCCGTGGACTGGACAATCGTCCGGCCCGGCGGCCTGACCAACGGCGAGCGTTCGGGCCAATACCGCCATGGGTTTGCCTATGATGATAAAACAATTAAATCCAGAATCTCCCGCGCTGATGTGGCCGATTTCATGCTCAAACAATTGACTTCAAAGGAATACAGCAGAAAAACGGTTGGCCTTTCTTATTAAGAATAACTTTTCAGAACAATATGTCTGACCATTGTACCGCTCAATTTCTGGTAGCCCATTCCAATAATCATGCAACAACTACGGGTTATATTGCCGGAAAATCTTCCCGGCGGGTTCATGGAAACAAAATAGTATGGCACGATCGTGATAGTCCTGAAGTATGCAAGAATTCCTAACGATCAAAAATTTTGGCCACGAAGCACCATTTCTGGAACTTGTTGAATTACTGCAAGCGCACGACATTCCCTACCAAACCGAAATTTATCGGGAACGGCTCAACCCTATCAGCATGATTATGCTGTCGCCGGAATTTATCGTCAAAGTGTCACCCGACCGTTTTATCCAGGTCGACCGAATTCTGCTGGAAATAGCCGCCGACGAAGTGCATTTGGCCGACACGGATCATTATCTTTTTGATTTCAAAGACGAGGAACTTTTCGATATTCTGGCGAGTCCCGATGAATGGTCAGCTTTCGACTATCAGTTGGCGCGACGAATTCTGAGGGAGCGTGGCCTCGAAGTGGATACCAAATTACTTAATTCACTGCACAAATCGCGTTTACAGGAATTAGCAGCGCCCAAGCCCAGTCAAACTTTAAACGTTATGCTAGGATACATCCTCGCGCTCTTGGGTGGCATTTTTGGTTTCTTTTGGGGTTGGAACATGGCGACCGCCCGAAAAATCTTGCCGAATGGCGAACGATTGTATGTTTTCCGGCCCAGTGACCGCCAGCACGGATGGCAAATTGTGGTACTAAGTGCAATGATCATGATAGGTTTGGCCCTTTGGGCGAGGGCTGTGTAGCTGAGGTTCGCAAGTTTTAAAAATTGATCCATCCGTTATTAACAATCGCAAAAAATCAAATACCCGCCTTTTCAGCGCTGCGAAGGCGGGTATTTTGGCGGCGGATGCGCTGGCAGAGGATACTCAAAACGCTTTTCAGCAATTCGGTGCGCTCTTCCATCAGGTCGTAAAAATCGTCCTGCCCGATCTTGAACAGCAGGGCGTTGGAGGTCACCACGGCCGAGGCGGAGCGGCTTTCGGTGTCGAGTAGGGCCAACTCGCCAAATATGTCGTCAGCTCCGAATTCGGCCAACTGGGTTTCGCCGTCCATGATAGCGACCTTGCCTGAGTAGATGACGTACATGCAATTTCCCAGATCGCCTTTTTCAAAAATCACCTCCCCCCGACCGCTCGAATATTCGCTGATAATGGGCACAATGGCGGCCAGCACGTTCTCAGGTGTGTTCTCGAAAAGTTGCGTTCTTTTTAAAACCATCACTTTTTCGATGGGCGAAACGGTAACGGCAGCGGTGGGTTGGTGCATGGTGGTCGTGCTTTTTTCTTTGTTAAAATCTCCGTCGTCGATTCTGAGACGAACCGCTGCCTGAATCAGTTCCCCGGGCAGATGACGATACCTGCTTAGTTTTGCCGCCACGGCCGAGGAGGGTAGCCCGGCGATTGCATGCACGATTGTCCATTCACTGAAACGATCGACACCAGCATTCAGGACGTAATCCAGAATTGGCTCAAGCGCGGTGTCCCGGCTGACGGTTTTGGCAAAAACAGCCTGTACCTGGGCGGCATCGTCCGTTTCCAGCAGACTATGCAAGGCCAGGTATTCCTGGCGGGGAATGATATTGTCCAAAATTTCGATGGCGTTCGCCCTTTTCTCCCGCGAACTGTGCTCGATGTTAATCATCGCGTTTTCGACCATTTTGGAGTCGTACTGCAACATCAAAATATAAAAAATACGGCGGAGTGTTTCATCGATTTCAAAGCCCAGGCTCGCGTTGAGTGCCAGGTCGACTGTTTCGGCTTGCCCGGTTAGCAATTGATATATGAAGTCAAATTCGGCGTTCAGAAGATTAGGTAAGTCGCCCAGCTGCTCGCGGGGCGGATCGATCCGTGTGAGTGACCGCAGTGCGGCAGTGCGGGTGCGAAGGCGTGGCCCCCTGACCAGCCCCAGCAATATTTGCAGCGTGTCAGGTCGACGGTAGCGTTCGCAGCCGATTGTCAGAAAATGGATAAGTTGCGGCTCACTACCCGCCGCTATTTTTTCCAGCCAATGAACCCCGATTGTGCCCATTTCAAAAAGCCCAAGCACCGATTGCTTGTCGTAATCGCGGTCCTGCGTCAGGGCGAACAGATCAGCAGCCAAGGGTTCCGATGGGATCAACGCGGCCACGGCGACAGCTTTATCCTTGATTATAAATGAATCAGAGTGAAGGCATTGCGCAATAAAATTACCATATAACGGATCACGAATTTGGACTAGGACCGCTAACAAAGCCAGTTTATCCACCTCGTAATCCGAATTGGCCAGGTATCGCAACGTGGCCGTCGTTTGGAGGTCGAACTTTCCGGATTGGCGGCACCCCATTACGCCACCTTGCACGATGTGAAGATCTTGTGAATTGAGAAAAGATAGTGCTTGCCTTTCACTGATCCCCGCCTGGCCGCAGGCGATTTGACCGTAGAGCGGGCGGATGTCTGGCTGCGGTTCACGCGTTGCCAGGGTAAATAGTAAAGCCGGATCATACGCTACGCCTAGCCGCAGCACCGTCAGGAGCGTTTGGCGACGAACGGGCGGGGAGGGGTTATCGAGCAACTTCTTGTATTGCCCTTCGAGGCGCGCAGGAAGATACTCGGCTAGCCAATTCACCGAAAAAAGTACGTCACTGGGCAGATCGCTACTCAGCTTGCCGATTACAATAGCCTCGGCGTCATGTTGAAAAACAAGGTCCTGCTCGCTCAAAAAACGCTTGCTCAACGCCTGCTGCAATTCCCGAAGATAATGACGACGGGCCTGGGCCAGAAAATAAAACCCCATCATGGCAAATCCCAGAATAAACAGAAAAGATACCGCACCGTAGTGGACCTGTGCGGCGTATGCCAGCAGCGTAATAAGCCCCGTAATAGCCATTCCGAGTGGCTCGTAAATTCCCTTGGCGAGGGTATGGGCTTGCAGGCGTTGGGTAAGAAATAGCGGTTGGAACATCACCAGAAAAACTGAATCGTAGGTAGTTTTACGAAGGATTTCAAAAAATATGTACAACCCGCTGAACATATTCAGTAGCACGATTTCGCTGGGGCTCAGAAAAGAAAATCCGTACAGGAACAGCGAGGCGATTGCCGTACCAATTGGCAACAGCACCAGGACTTTTCCGAGTCCAAAACGGTCAATCACCCGGCTCGACAGCGCCAGTTTGATGATGGTCGCCGCGCCGAAAGCCAGCGCCAGCAGATAACCAATGTAAGACATCACGTCGCCCTCGTCGTGGTACTTGTGCTTGACATTGATAAAAAAGCCGTACTCGATAAAGATAGCTGCCGCCGAGATGAACACCATACCCGCGCAAAGCGAAAAAACGAGTTGGCTCTCGCCAAAAAAGCGGTCGATCAGGCGTGGCGCGGCCACCGTGGCCGAATGGCGCTTGCGGGCCGCGTGATGGTCGGGAATGGCAGTGTAGCGAAAGGTGAGATTTTGGATAATCAGGGCCAGTAAAAAGGCCACCGAAGCCACCCAAAGCAGAATATAAAGTGAATAGGCCGAATGAATCAATACCACCAATATAGCCCCGATCGCTTTGGCGGGCAGATCGCCGGAGCCAATAATGCCGAAAATTCGCTTGCTCTGCCGTACGTCAAACACCAACGCCGAAAGTCCCCAAAATTCAAGACCCGACAATAAATACACCGTCCGGTAGCCGATCAGAAGTACCACTGCTTCCACGAACGGGTCGAGTAAATACAGGCCGGCCGACATGAGCACCACGACGGCCACCGTCACCAGCATAACGCCCCGCACGAGTTTTTTCAGGGCCAGTCGATGCTCGAAGTGTTCGTAGGCTTTGCCCACCGCCACGCAGCCCAACGCCGCCAGAAAGTAGCCCAGTGGCAACGACAAGTCCGGGTTGTTCTGCAACAGCAGCACCGTGGCGCACACATAAATGAGGATCGTGCCGATGCTGATAAAGAAGTTGTGCAAAAAGAAAAGTACCAGGCTGCGGGTACTTTCTCGGGCTTGGGTCAGGGAGGTTTCCAAACGAAACTGGGGTTAACGCGCCGATGCGGCAATCGGGCACAATTTACGACCTGTCGCGCAGGAATCAAACGTAGTTAGCTTACTTCAGGCCCCGCGACTGCGTTGAGGCGATCGGGACGTCGGTGTTTCCAGCGTTTGTGACTCCACAACCAGTTGAAGGGTTGCGCCCTGATATCGTGTTCCAAAATCCTGATTTGATCTTCCAGAATTTCGTTGCGCCTGCAGCTGCGGGGCGTGGCGGTGAGCAGTGAAATCTCGACATCGTAGAAACCGCGCCGCGATTCAGTGCGGCGGAAATCGGCGTAAAGAACCGGTAAGTCGTAACGCCGTGAAATGATCTCTCCCCCCCGAAAAAAGCCGGTATCCTGATGCAGAAAGGTAGTCCAGTAGGCCGAATCCGGCGGGGGCGACTGATCGTTGGCCAACACGAGCGCGTAGGGCCGGGTTCGGGGCTTGCGCAGTTCGGCGGTGATGCTTTCCATCGGAATCAGCCGGGCTCCGAAGCGGCTGCGCAAGTCCAGAAACCAGCGGTCGAATGCTTTATTGCTCAGGGGGCGATACACCACCAAACATTCGTGCGAGAAACGCAGCGAGGCAAACAGGTTGGCCGTTTCCCAGTTGCCCCGATGGCCCATCAGAAAAAGGATGCTTTTATTTTCAGCGTAGAACCCATCGACCAGACTGATATCGCCGACTACCCGAGCCAGTACTTCCTCAGGCGTAGCAGTTCGGAGCTTAACCATCTCGACGATGAGATCGGTCAGGTGCAGGTAAAAGCGCTGCGCGATATGCTTGATTTCATGCCCGGATCTATCTGGAAAACTTCGGCTTAGATTTTGCAGGACTACCTTCTTACGGTAGCCAATCAGGCTAAATGCCACCCAATTGAGCGCCGAGGAAATACGGTAAACGTTTTTCCAGGATATGCGCGAGATGCGATCCAGCAGCCTAATCAGTAGATTACGGTCGGGTTGGCTCATTTTCTCTTTCTTCTTAAAATTGAGCCGCCGGGCCGAATTATTCTTTGTGAAAAAGTCTTTTTCATTTGTCCAAAAAGCAGGTCGGCACATAATGCAAAGCCTGTTACTACCCGAGATACGATGAGCAAAAGTAAAATGGAATGCCCTTCCTGCGCCATGATGATCGACGCCAATAGCGCCACCTGCCCTATTTGCACCTACGAATTCCCCAAACAAAATCGTTGGATCCAAATCGTGGCGGTGTTACTGGTCATGCTGTTTTTATATTTGGTTATTTTTTGAGGGGAGGCATAATTTATCTTCCCATAGTTAACGCTGACAGCGCTATAATTGGACCAAAAAGCATGAAATTCATCATTATTGCGCGAGCCCGGTAGTACGCCAGCCCG
>JBBSSJ010000181.1:0-9693 GCA_038242095.1 Cytophagales bacterium | reverse complement strand
TATCCTATTCCACTGCGTCGGGCGGGTGTGTACGAAGGTATCGACCCGCATCAGCTTTTAAAAATAGCCGATAAATACGACTGTCTTTTCAGTACCATTCATCTGCCCGGCACCTATCTTTTGGCCGGAATGCCAGTGCTCAAAAGCAGCAAATCGCTAACAGAAAGAGCGGAAGAGGACGTGCGCGACGCCTTGCTGGTATACACCCGCGAGTCAATCGACAACAATTATTTTTATGGTCTCCGGCAACTGACGGAAATCGCCGTGAAAGCCCTGAGCCCCGCCATTAACGATCCCGGGACAGCTATTTTGAGCCTGCGATTTATCTTTAATTTGTTCTCGTATCGAATATCCCGTTTCCCGCGCAACATTGTGCAGAATAAGAAAAATGAAACCAGAATCGTCGTCCTGGAATTGACCTTTGAGAAGATATTCGAAGATACGCTGCTGCCCATCTGGGAGTATGGCCATAAAGACCGGTTGATACAACACGAATTGCGGCGGCTCCTCGTCCAACTGCAAACCCTGACTCCCCGCGAGGTCGTGCATGACTTTTTGCAGAAAGTTGAAGCTGAGATCGAGCGAAGTGACTTTTAAAAAAATAACTCGGACGTTGCGCCGCGCAGACAATCTTGGGCTAATCTATTTACGTTGGCAAGAATGATTTCCTCAGGCTTTCCGGGAATAATATTTTTCACATACATGTTTATTATTAAAACCTATATCCTGAAAAATCATGAATGAAAAATTGAAAGAACTGGATAAAAACCGCGAGGACAGCACCGGCCAGTACCTGACGACCAATCAGGGCCTGCGGGTAAGCGACGATCAGAATTCTTTGAAAGCCGGTTCGCGCGGGCCTACCCTGCTGGAAGACTTTATCCTGCGCGAAAAAATTACCCATTTTGACCATGAGCGCATTCCCGAACGGGTAGTGCACGCCCGTGGCGTAGCCGCCCACGGAATATTCGAGGCGTATGGCGATAACACCGATTTGACCCGGGCGCATTTTCTGCAGCCAGGCACAAAAACGCCGGTGTTCACGCGTTTCTCAACGGTGGCCGGTTCGCGGGGCTCGACGGATCTGGCCCGCGACGTACGGGGTTTTGCTGTAAAATTCTACACTGAAGAGGGCGTATTTGATCTGGTAGGGAACAACATGCCCGTGTTCTTTATTCAGGACGCCATTAAGTTTCCCGACCTGGTCCACGCCGTCAAGCCCGAACCCAACAACGAGATTCCGCAGGCGGCTTCGGCGCACGATACCTTCTGGGATTTCATTTCTGTGACCCCCGAGGCGATGCACATAATCATGTGGACCATGTCCGACCGCGCCATTCCCCGCAGCCTGCGGATGATGGAAGGTTTCGGGGTGCACACTTTTCGTTTTATCAACAAGGAAGGCAAGGCCCGTTTTGTAAAATTCCACTGGAAACCCCTGATGGGCGTGCATTCGGTTATGTGGGACGAGGCGCAGCTCATTTCGGGCCGCGACCCCGACTTTCACCGCCGCGACCTGTGGGATTGCATCGAAAACGGCGACTTCCCCGAATGGGAACTGGGCGTGCAGATTGTGGAGGAGGAAGATGAGCACAAGTTCGACTTCGACCTGCTGGATTCTACCAAACTAATCCCCGAGGAGCTGGTGCCCGTAGTGCTTATTGGCAAAATGACGCTTAACCGCAACCCCGACAACTACTTCGCGGAAACCGAGCAGGTAGCTTTTCACCTGGGCCACCTGGTGCCGGGCCTCGACTTTACCAACGATCCGCTGTTGCAGGGACGATTGTTTTCCTACACCGATACCCAATTGACGCGCCTCGGTGGCCCTAACTTCCATGAAATCCCCATCAACCGCTCCGTGGCGCCCGTCCATAACAACCAGCGCGACGGCCACATGCGGCAGGAAATCAATAAAGGCCAAACCAGCTACGGCCCCAATAAAATTGCGGGTGGCTGCCCGTTCCAGGCCGGACAGGACATGGGCGGCTTTACGAGCTACGCCGAGCGCGTCGACGGTCAGAAAATCCGTGAGCGCAGCGAAAGCTTCATCGACCATTACAACCAGGCCAAGCTTTTCTGGAACAGTCAATCCGACGCCGAGAAGACGCACATGGTTAAGGCGCTACGCTTTGAGTTAGGCAAGGTAAAAATGGAGGACATCCGCAAGCGGATGCTGGTTCAATTGGTGCAGGTCGATCAGACACTGGCCAACCTGGTGGCCAAGGGCCTGGGTCTCGACCTGCCTCCTTCCAAGGACGTGCTGCTTAACCTGGGCGTGCCCGCCGATGCCGATCCTGCTCGATACCAGTCGAAGCCCGCCCGCGACGATGTGGGTAGTTCCAAGGCGCTCAGCATGGAAAGTCATCCCGGAAAGCAAGGCATCAAAACGCGTCAGGTGGCGGTTTTAGCCGCCGACGGTGTTAATGCAGCTGATTTGAAAGCCATGAAAGACGCCCTCATGCAGGAAGGCGCGATGGTAAAACTTATCGCCCCGCATCTGGGCATGTTGAAACCGGATTCTGGCGAACCCATGAAGATCGACGGAAGTCTGCAAACCGAAGCCTCGGTGCTTTACGACGCCGTGTACGTGCCGGGTGGACAGGCCAGCGCGGACCGGTTACGGCAAGAGCCCGATGCGATTCGTTTCGTGCGCGAAGCCTTTATGCACTGCAAGCCCATCGCGGCTACCGCCGAAGGTGTAAATCTCCTGAAAGCTGCCGCCAATTCGGGCGCCGAAGACATGTTGACCAGCGAGGGCGTCGTTACCGTTGCGGAATCCGGCGACGACGCTTCCGCCCAGTTCATCGAAGCTATTGGAAAAGGTCGCTTCTGGAGCCGGGAGAAATCGCTGGTGTAGCGAGGACCGGCTGAGGCCATTTTTATTATTTTAGTACACGAAAAGGTCCATCTGGCTAATACCGGATGGACCTTTTTCATATGGTGGAAAGAAGCCGTATCATGGCATTCGATACAAGACCACCACGGATTCATGGTTGGCGGCTATTGCGCGAGATACCCCCCGTCGACAGGATAATAAGCGCCTGTGACGAACGAGGCTTTTTCGGATGATAGCCAAACCACTAACTCGGCTACCTCTTCCGAATGTCCCAACCGACCAATTGGATGCAGGCCAATCAGCGCGTCCCTCGTTTCTTGCGGCAAGACGCTTAGCAGGGGCGTGTCGATGAATGCCGGACCCACCGCATTGACCCGGATACCGCGTGCGGCGTACTCGATGGCAGCGGCTTTCGTCAGGCCTACAACCCCGTGTTTGGCGGCTACATAACCCGGTGATTGCGCCGTACCGACCTGCCCGAGAATGGAGGACATGTTGACGATCGCTCTGGGGCCTTTCTGTTTTAGCATGGCTTCCAATTCATACTTCAAACAATAGAAAACACTGTTGAGATTAACGTTGATAATCTCCTGCCAGCCCGCTAAGGAGTAATCGGCGGTCTCATTCAACTCCCCCCCGATGCCCGCATTATTGAAGGCAATATTCAACTGGCCAAAGGCCGCCACGGTTTCCTGAACGAGCTGCTGACATTGGGCCGGATCGCCAACGTCCGCTTTAAAGAAGCGGACGTTGGCCCCGGCCGCCGTTAATTCGTCAACCACCTGCTGGCCTTGTGGCTCGTCTATATCCGAAACCATTACGTTGGCTCCAAGTCGCCCGTACAAAAGCGCAGTAGCTCTGCCGATTCCCGAAGCAGCGCCGGTCACCAAGGCTGTTTGGTTTGATAAGTACTTGTCCATAAATGCTTTTGATTTGGGTTTTTCGATATTGAATACGTCGCAGCTACTACCGAAGAAGGGGTCGGTGCATAGCTACGGACTTGTGGCCGCAAAATTAGGGACAATTGCTCGGCGCTTCTATGACGAATACTACCTTGCTGGCTGAGCTTGGTCAGAGACTTTGCCTGGAAAGGTTTGCCTCTTCAAGATTTGCGAGTCAGCGCAATGAATGCGAACCGTAGGATACACGTTGTGCGGAGCGTAACACTAGGACCAACTGGGACTCAGATTTCACCCTCGTGCAAATCCCAGATAGGAAAGCACATTTCGTAGTCGTTCCAGACGATGTCTCCATACTCAATAGTGAAGGATCGGAATAGATTTTCATCTAAGTACTTACTTGTCATTGGATTTTTTGCATTTTTCAGAAAATCCTTGAAGTCTATGACCTTTTCAGTTTCATCTGAAAACGCAAAGCGAATACGGTAGTCACCTTGATACTCCGCTTTTTCGATTGAAATTACCATGTGCTATATTTTTCTCTATAATTCCTATGCGTTGTGCGGAGTCTTCCGAAGGGAGACTCCGTACTTACAATAATTGGCCATTTGTGATGGCCAGTCCGCGACGTTGCTATCTCGTAGATTTGTGCTACTAACCCAAATCACCAGCTAATTTATGCCTTTCCCCCGTCGTATCCACTCCGTGGTCTGTGTCCCCACAGACCCTACTCAAATGATGAAATACACTAATACCGATCCATGTAATGCGTCAAAATTCCGAACTCATCGACGCCTTTCTCGTAAAAATTAGCGGATGACCAACGGTAGTTTTCGGGGCGGTCGGCTAAGTTCCAGCGTTCGTGCAATGGATTGTTATGCATATAAACTATTTTCTGTTCAACCTTTTTTTGAGTGTCCATCAGTATCGCCAACGGGTCGCGCTGCCAGATGCGATGGGAACGCTCCGGGTCGTTCACTTTGAAATGCGGCAAGACATCGGGATGGCTGGCCTTCAAGTCTTTCAAAATGGTGTGGCTTGTGTATTTGTTAAAACTTGCGTGAGGCATTTCCTTGCCGTTTGGTTCGTTCATCTCCCAAACTACGTGCAGGTGATTGGGCATAATCACAAACCCATACACCATGATCATTTTCCTTTCTATTAATTCTTGCCACGATGAAATGACTACCTCCTTGTATTTATCTGGCGTTAAAAGCCGTTTCCAGTCCTTTATTGTGTCCGTCCAGAAGTACACATTGTCGAACTCCATTCGTGAGTTGCGGTACTTGCTTTCCTGGTGTTGCATATCGTATCATAGTACTGTATGGCGGCAGGTCTGTGGGGACACAGACCACGGATTAGATGACCCCGCACAACGGCGGAACACTACGGCGAACCAGGGGCCTTTGACGACGCTGGCCGTTCAACGGGGCCGACCGTCGGCGGCCTTTTTATTTTCAGTACGCAGTCTCCCTTCGGATGACCCCGCACAACCTCGCTGCGCAGAACAATACGACGAACTAGGAATCAGCGGAACACTACGGACTAACCTATTTTCAACTCATTTAAAATCAAGACTAATTTTTCTTTGAACTCCGGTATCTCGATAGTCGCCGTTTGCCAAACAATATCGAGGGAAACGCCAAAGTACTGATGAATCAGAATGTCACGCATTCCGGCAAAATCCCGCCAAGGCACCTCAGGATGTTTTTGCCGCGTTTCCAGAGAAATATTTTTTACGGCTTCACCCATGATTTCTATCCGGCGGATGACCGAGTCTTGTTTTTCAAAGTTATTCTCAAACTCACGCTCAGTCACGCCTTCCAAATATTCCTCGATTCTGGCGATGCAGTCCAAAATGTCCTGCAAGAACACCATTTCATCTCTACTCTGCTTACCCATACATTCTTACTTCTTCGGATAAGATGCGGTCTTTCAAAGCAGGTTTTAAAGCCCGATATTCAACCAAATCTACCTTCTTTCGCAAAACGTCCTCTAACTCATGCTTGATACCCACAAATTCCAAAAGCCCCATTTTGCTGCCCAACTGAACCAGAATGTCAATGTCGCTTTGTTCGTTGGCAACGCCAGTAACCACTGAGCCAAACAAACCTGCTCTTGAAATGCGGTGGCGGCGGAGAATTGGCAGGACTTGGCTTTTTATTTGCTCTATTTCCATTTTTCGATAAGTATTTCTTTTGAGTAAAGGCAGCCGCAGGTGAGTAAAGACAGCCGCAGGAGCTGGTAGCTTTTGACGACGCTGGCCGTTCAGCGGGCCGAACGTCGGCGGCCTTTTATTTTCAGTATGCAGTCTCAGTTCGGAAGACTCCGCACCACGGCGGCTACTCAGATTTCACCCTCGTGCAAATCCCAGATAGGAAAGCACATTTCATAATCGTTCCAGACGATGTATCCGTACTCAATAGTGAAGGATTGAAATAGCTTTTCATCTAAGTACTTACTTGTCATTGGATTTTTTGCGTTTTTCAGAAAATCCTTAAAATCAATAACCTTTTCAGTTTCATCTGAAAACGCAAAGCGAATACGGTAATCACCCTGGTAATCTGCTTTTTCGATTGAAATTACCATGCGCTATATCTTTTTTATGTTGTGCGTAGTCTTCCAAAGGGAGACTGCGTACCGAAAATAGCGGGCCGTTTGCAACGGCCCATCCGCGACCATGATATCAAGTACATTTGCGCTAACCTCTAAAATCACCGACCAATTTATGCCTTTCTCCCGCCGTATCCAAAACCCCGAAGGCCTGTATTTCGTCACCTTCGCCACCGTGCAGTGGGTGGACGTCTTCACACGCGCTACCTACGTCGATATTCTCCTGGACAGCCTGCGCTACTGCCAGCAGGAAAAAGGGCTGCGCATTCACGCGTGGTGTATCATGTCAATCATGTCCATTTGATGATCTCGACCCAATTCGGCCATCACCCGTCCGACGCCCTTCGAGACTTGAAGAAATTTACCTCGAAAAAAATTATCGCCGCTATCGAAGATAAGGAGCAGCCCGAAAGTCGAAGAAATTGGATGCTTTGGATATTTAAAAAAGCAGGTGAAGCAAATACGAAAAACAAGCAGTACCAGTTTTAGCAGCAAGAGAATCATCCCATTGAACTGATTAGCAACAAATTCATTGACCAAAAGCTGGATTATAAACATATGAATCCGGTGAAGGCCGGGCTGGTCGATGAACCTTGGGAGTACCGCTATTCCTCGGCGCGAGATTATATGAATAATCTGGAAGGTTTGCTGGAGGTTGAATTGCTTTGAAGGTTTGCTTTGCTACCGTGGCTTTTGACGACGCTGGCCGTTACAAACGGCCTTTTATTTTGAGTACGCAGTCTCCCTTCGGAAGACCACGCACAACATCGCGGTGCGGAAAACTACGACGAACTAGGGCGAACTAGGAGCCGAGGAACACTACGACGAACTAGGCACAACATCGCGGCGCGGAACACTACGACGAACTAGGTTTTGTTGAGGCTACGGTGAACTAGGTGAACTAGACAGATCATTTTCATCTTGATTATGAATATAGTAATTTCTTATTTTCGCTCTTTCCTTTTCACTATTCAAATCTTTAATTGATCTCCTTAGTGAGTCTAGCTTATGGATAAGCATCATTTTTTCTTCATTCAACACTGACTCTTGATTCCTGAGCTTGTAGAAATAACTTTGATCTTTGTCGTTTAAATCGATTTCTCTAAAATCAAACTTAGCTTCTTCTTTGATCTTCGAAAGTTTATCATCAATCTCCTCAATATTTTGGAAAATCATTTTCTCTTCGTTATTTATCATCCTCTCCCTCTGTAACATTTCTCTTCTGTGATATGCCCTCATATTATTCAATTCAACTAATTCAGCTTTCTTCATTGCTTGAATTTCATCCAATGCCTTCTGATTTATTTGCTCTTTAAGAAATGTTTGGCCATAACTTAAAAATCTTTCAGATGAATACATATGAAAGTCTACATTGGCTTCCAACTTTACTTCTTGTACAAGTTCTTGTCTCGGCCCCATATTACGTCCATCTTTGATTTTCCACCACCAATCTGTTTTTCTTTCATCGGTAATAAGTATTACATCTTTATTCAATTCTTTTGCTTTTGACAATACTTGTTTCCAGAGCAATAAGTCTCCAAATTTTCTTTCGCCGTCTTTTGTCTTCTCATCTTCAAATCCAGGAGGTATTTTTGATTTATATCTTTCTTCTCCTTCTGTATATATTTCTTTCAATTCGTCATTAGAAAAGCCTTGTGTGATCCGCCCCTCAAATAATTCTGATAATTCATTATAAATGGGATCATCTTTTAAATATCCACTATATTTATTTATGCTATCATCAACCTCCTTATTTACCCTTTCAAAAATACTATTAAGATCTTTATCAACATCCTTAGATAAAAATGGTGGCTTATTAGTTGATTGTAAATCTTCCTGTATTTGAACTATATTTTTCAAAAATTCTTTGTATGCCTTCTCTTGCTCGGCAATTACCTCATATCTATTAATATTATATTCTAATGCAGCTTGATGGGGCAAATACATATTTTTTGAAAACTTACTTATTAAACTTAACATCGTCCTACGAGTAGAGTCTGAATACCTGTACAAATTTAATAACACATTAGTGTCAAAAAATATTATTCCATCCTCCCAAATCTTTTTCAACTCGATTTCTGATTTTCTACAATATCCAGGAAAAATATCTTTCATAACCGCATTATGTTAAATTGATGTTAAATATGAAAATTATGTTAGCCCAAATTCAATTAAGATTACGTTCCGTCACGTCTCCAACATGATAACGCCAAAGAAAGGCCAAAACTAAAAATAGGTTACGGACGTACTTCCAATAATTTTTCTATTTATTACTTATTCCAAATCTTTCATTTGATATCTTAAAAAGAGTGTCTAGACCTGGAAAGTACTTTATTTCTCCACGCGTTTTTCTAATTTCCTTTAAATATTCATCCGTGATATTATTAGTCTTTGTTATTGCGTAATCCCAATTCTCCGTCAAATCTGGTTCAAGCATTTCATATTTTATCATATTTCCAACTAAATCAAAAGAATACATACTTTTTGAACTGCAACTTTTTCATCTTCTGTCCATTTAGAGTAGTGTTTTATAATTTCGCCATCACCTAATAAATAAACCAGCTTTCTGCATTCCCTCATATCGTCATTCTGCAAAAACTCAGTTATAGAAATGAAAGCAGATACTTTGCGAGCATTAGTTGTTTCTCGAAGTTGCTGAACTGTAAATACTGAAGCAATAATTATCGTGCAAGTATTTATTATAGATAATATCAAGTTTCCAGTCGAAGTTAAATATGTAACAGATGAATTTGATCGATTCAGTTGAAATAATAATATTGCTGCCCAAAAATTGAAGTTATTCCTATTATAATTATAGCCACAATCATAATTTTCCGATACAATTTTTTCATATTTATTTGTACTTTTTTGTACGTAATACCACTGCTAACCCCCAAGTATCAATCAGCCCAACCCACCAACAAAAACGAAAAATAAGCAAAATTTCTCCAAAACCTACTAACCCGCCACCTTCTCCGCCTTCAATCTCTCCTTCAACTGCACCAACTCATCGCGGTAGCGGGCGGCTTCCAGGAAGTCCAGATCCTTGGCGGCGGCTTCCATTTTACGTTGGGTTTCGGCGATGAGTTTTTGGAGTTCGCCCTTGCCCATGTATTGGATTACGGGGTCGGCGGCGATGCGGATTTCGTCGGGTTCGACGTACATTTTCTTGATTTTAGAGTCGGCGATGGAGGTTTGGCCCAGGATGGCCTCGCGCGATTTCAGGATGGTGCGCGGCGTGATGCCATGTGCTTCGTTGTAGGCCGTTTGGATGGCGCGGCGGCGGTTGGTTTCGTCGATGGCGTTGCGCATGGAGCCCGTGATGCGGTCGGCGTACATGAG
>JBBSSJ010000180.1:0-9697 GCA_038242095.1 Cytophagales bacterium | reverse complement strand
TTCTAAAACGACTCTCATCATATCCAGTCACAGAACGCCACTTTCTTTCCGTTGTTAAACTCGTAGTTGAAATATTCATAGCACCAAAAATACATTTATATTCCTATTGCAACAAGTCTATTGGTGTTGAAGGTGACGGAGGCTTTCACTCATTTTACTGCCACTATATAAAAGATGACCTGATTAGCAGGTTTTCCTTGAAAATTAATAGCTATGGGCTGTTTGATAAGATTGAAGATGCAACAGCAATAAAAGCGTATTTAAATAATCCAGTAGCACCAGTTGAACCGGTTCCCTGGTACATTGCAAAAACAAAACGATTGAAAAATACCAGTAGCCAACATTAGCGTTAAAAAATATGAGCTAATAAATATGTGCTAAACAAATTTACTTATTGGGCAGTATGAAGTGAATGAAGCTGACGTTTTCCAAATGCCCTTACTTCTTAAAGCTATAATCCGTTAGGCGAAATAAAATAAGATATTGAAAGAATCTCATATGAAACGGGAGCATAATAATCAAAAAGCATTACCGGAATGGAGTGGAATGTTCTCGCAAGTAGTCTTAACCGAGAAGAATGGGTTAAAGTTGGTTCATATTTCAGGTCAAGTAGGCGTAGACCAGACTGAAAAACTGGCAGGTGATGGTAGTTTACTAACGCAAACTCGACAAGCCTTAAGCAATCTGAAAGTGGATTTAGCCAGTGTTGGAGTTAGCGTGAGTGATGTAGTCAAGCTTATTATTTACGTAGTAGACTACCATTATGAGCAAGCGGCAATCATCCGAGAAGAGTTAAGAGCGGTTTTTCCTGCTGGGCGACTACCAGCCTTATCTTTAATTGGAGTAGCGGCGCTGGCTGACAAGCAATTCCTCATTGAAATTGATGCTGATGTAGTTGACGAGGCTACTAATTAGAGGTAGGATAATTAAGGTAAAGGTCTGTGTCGTATGGACGCATCCCCCTCAGACCAAGGTGGAGCTCCCGACGGCCAAAAAGAGTACGCCCACGAAATGCGCTATTTGGAAAATATAAACGGCAAATGGAAGATTGTCCACGTGGGGGAGGATTTCTACAAGCCGTAAAAAAACTGACTATCCCATCGACATGAAAACTACCATCTACATCCTCCTTTTTACCCTAACAGGGCTGCCTGTTTTTGGGCAACACGCAACGACGCTTTCCGGTACCGTTCAGGATGCTTTCGGCAAACCGCTCCCCTTCGCTACGGTAGCCCTGTTTGTCGATAGCGATACCACCCGGTTGGCCAAAACCACCGCTACGGATGCCGAAGGGCAGTTTGCGTTCGAAAACGTCCGAACAGGGCAGTACATCGTCCGGGCTACGGCGGTTGGTTTCCAAAAAGTGTATTCGGCCCTGGTCGAGGTGCGGTCCGACCCAACCCGATTGCCCACTTTGATACTGCCCGAACTCATCGGCAAGCTGGCGGAAGTACAGGTAACGGCCAAAAAGCCCTTTGTGGAGCATCAACTCGACCGCATGGTGGTCAACGTGGCGGGCAGCATCGTGGGCAGCGGCAGCACCGCGCTGGAAGTACTCGAAAAGTCGCCCGGCGTAACGGTCGATTACCAGAACGAGCGGCTGCAACTGCGCGGTAAGGACGGCGTGATCGTGCAGATCGACGGGAAACAAACTTACCTCTCGGCCCAGGATGTGATTGCGCTGCTGCGGTCGATGTCGAGCGATAATATCGAAACGATCGAACTGATTACCAATCCTTCGGCCAAATACGACGCGGCGGGTAATGCGGGCATCATCAACATCCGGCTCAAAAAGAATAGCAACCTCGGCACCAACGGCACGGTATCGGTGGCGGGTGGATCGGGGCACTTTGACCGGGAACGGGGCAGCCTTCAACTCAATCACCGGACGCAGAAATTGAACCTGTTTGGCTCGTACAGCCTGAACCGGGGCGGCAACTACTGGGATTTTCGCTTCAACCGCAGCCAGCCCGACCCCAGCCCGACGGATGCCGCCCGGCGGAGCATCGGCAGTCAGTACACGCTGCTGACGTTTCGCGACCTGGGCCAGAATGCCAAGGCGGGGCTGGATTTTTCGCCTAACCAGAAAACAACCATCGGCCTGGTCTGGACCGGTCTCTGGAGCGACCACCGCGAACGCGGCCCTGCCGGGGCCAGTTTCCGGCGTACCGAATCCGGCCCGGTTCACCTGCAAACACGGACCGACAAAACGTATGACACCTTCAGCCAGAATCAGATCGGTAACCTGAATATTCAGCATTCCTTTGGTGAAAAACAGGGTAGCCGTGGATCCGGTCAATTGACGGCGGATGTCGATGTGGGGTACTTCAGCCGTCAGTACACCAACAGCCTGCTGACCGAAGCGCTCGTGGCCACAGGCGATGCCAATCCTCCGGTCGGGGGTTTGCTGATTACGCAGCCAACGGCCATCGACATTCGTACGGCCAAAGTCGATTATTACCGATCGTTGGCGGAAGGCTGGAAACTGGAAACGGGGCTCAAGACTGCTTCGGTAAAAACCGACAACGATTTGATCTTGCGCAGCGGGCCAATGGGTATGCTGACCATTGACCCGGCCCTGTCCAATCGCTTTCAGTACACTGAGCGGGTCAATGCGGGCTATGCCAGTATTTCGGGTAAATGGGGCCGTGGTGACGGACCGAAAACTGATATTCAGGTGGGCTTACGGGCCGAGCACACCCATTCGGAGGGGAATTCGCTTACGCTGAATCAGGCCGTCGTACGCGATTACCTGAAATGGTTTCCGAGCCTGTTCGTGTCCCGGCCGCTCTCGCCCAGCCAGACACTGACGTTCTCCTACAGCCACCGCATCGACCGACCCAACTACCAGAACCTGAATCCGGCGCGGGGTTACGTGGACCCGTTTGCGTATAGGATTGGCAACGCCTACCTGCGTCCGCAGTTCACCCACGCACTGGAAGGCAAACTAAGCCTGAAAGACGGTATTTTTGCCTCGCTGGGAGCCAACTATACCACCGACCTGATGTTTTTTACCATCCACGCGCTGGAAGGGAATAAAACCTACGTCACCAACGAAAACCTCGGCCATTCGCAGGGCTACGCCCTCACGCTGAGCTGGCCAATAACGGTGGCGAAAGGCTGGCAGTTGCAAACCAACGTGCTGGGGTACTACAATCGTTTCCAGTATGATTACGAAGGCTCCCCCCTCCAAATTCAGAACATAGCCGGGCGGCTGAACGGCAACAACGCCTTTACGCTGGGCAAGGGCTGGACCGCCGAACTCAACGGCTGGGTCAGTACCCCGGCTGTCAACGGCATCTGGCAATCGCCCTGGCTGGGGGCGCTGGATGCGGGGCTGCAAAAAACGGTATCGCCCGTGTTGCGGCTCAAGCTGAGCGTCCAGGACATCCTGCATACCAACCGATTCATTGGCATCACGGATGTAAATTCTTATTACGGAAATACCCGACTCACCTTCGACACGCGCATTGTGCTGCTAAACCTGACATACTCCTTTGGCAATCAGAAACTAAAAGGCGCCCGACAACGAAAAACCAGCTCGGACGACGAAATCCGGCGGGCGAATTGAGGAATAGTTCCATCGTGTCATTCCTGAGCATTACACAAACTCCTAATCACCCTGTTTAAATTAATACTGAAATGAGACTGAAAGATCGAGTGGCCATTATCACGGGAGCGGCCCGTGGAATCGGTCAGGCATACTGCCTGGCCCTGGCAAGAGAAGGTGCCCACGTTGTGGCTGTTGACAGGCTGGCCTGTACGGGAACCGTTGCCAAAGTTCAGAAAGCCGGTGGGCAGATTCTGGAGATTAACACCAATTTGGCCGATGCACAAAGTACGCAGGCTATGGCAGACCAGGTCGTACAGCACTACGGACGGATTGATATTTTAGTTAATAATGCCGCCCTTATTCCAAAACTCACCCCTTTCGATCAGGTACAGGAAGCCGACGGGGATCAGGTGATGGCCGTCAATGTAAAAGGTATGTGGCTTTGTTGCAAAGCCATTGTGCCCACGATGCGGCAGCAGGAAAAGGGAAAAATTATCAACGTCTCCTCCAACACCGTCTGGGCAGGCACCCCCATGCTTTTACCTTATGTGGCATCGAAAGGGGCTATCCTGGCATTCACCCGTGCGCTGGCCCGCGAGTTGTCTGGTACGGGCATTAACGTGAACTGCATCACACCCGGCCTTACATTGACTGAGGGAGTCCGGCAAATGGCCGACCCGGAAACGGTGGCCTACATTCAAACCATTACCGTTGACCAGCAAATTATCAAACGCCCGGAAGAACCAGCCGATTTGGCGGGAGTGGTACTATTCTTAGCCTCGGATGACAGCGATTTCATCACCGGCCAGACGATTAATGTGGACGGTGGGTGGACCCATCACTAAGTCACGGGTATTAGGTTTTCCCTCATAGACCGGCATTATTTTGAATCGTTAAACACAAATCAATAAACCAATGAAAATTACCCTGCTTTCGCTACTTCTGTCAGCCGCTGCGCTGACGGCTTTTACAACGCGTTCATCGGCTCAAAAATCGGGCGATGAGGCGGCCATTCAGAAAGTCCTGGATGCGTCACTGTCAACTTTTGACAAGCGTGACCTTAAGGGTTTTGCTGCTCTATTTGTTAAATCGCCCTACCTGTATTATCAGGTCTATACCGATGACGGGCAGGTAATTATGGCGCAGGGTTGAGAGGCTATGACCCACATGGTCGGCGGCTATATGGAAACCAATCCTGCTGCCTCTCAAACCAAGACATCCATGAGCGATTCCCGCATCCACGTCAATGGCAACACGGCCTGGGTCAATGCCCGACCCACTGGGAAATAGCCGGGCAGAAAAACCAGAGCCGTGACTTGCTGATTATGGAAAAGCGGGCCGATCAATGGAAGATTGCCGCCCTGACCAGCCAGGCGTATGCCGACAAAAAACTGGTCGTGGTTAAGTAATATCAAGCGATATTGAATCACAATAAACCTGTACCCCCGCACCAACCCATGAAACAAATGAAAACTTTATTGCTCAGAATCGCGCTGATTAGTATCGTCTTCTCCGCTTCGTTCGGCCAGGGCAATGCTTATGTTCACGCTGCGGATACAGTTCTGGCTCCCGGCGAACACTACGCTACGCTCAACGGGCTGCGGTTTCGGTACGCCGTGGCTGGGCAGGGGCCAGTCTGCCTGATGCCGACACCCGGCTGGGGGCCGAGTTACGATGCGTACCTGCTGGCCATGAAGCCCCTCGAACGGTATCTGACGTTCGTTCATGTCGATACCAGAGGCACCGGTAAGTCTCAGCGACCTCCAACGCTCAATGATTATACCCTCGATCAGTTTATGGCCGATTTATCGGCCCTGCAACAGTATCTCCATCAGCCAAAAGTCTGGCTGATGGAGATACTGTTGCAGGGCGGTTATCTGGTTATGCGGTACGCAAGCCAGTATCCCGACCGCTGCCGGGGCCTGCTGGTCATAGACGGAACGGCGGGTAAAGACAGTGTGTATCAGGTCGATTTCGAGAAACAACTGCTCAAACGGCAAGGCGAACCCTGGTTTAGTAAGGCTTACAAAACGGGCGTGGACGAGAGCAAACCGATGTCGGAACGGCTCAACCTGGCCATGCCCTTTTATTTCCACGATGTCCGAAATATGGCCACGGCTATAGGTACGCTGGGCAGGTCATCGCAGTCGGTGCAGGCGTATCAGGGATTCACGACCTCGAAAATGGGCGATACCTTCCTGCTTCCGACGCTGAACCGCATTACCGCACCCACGCTGGTGGTGGTTGGCAATGACGACTTTATCTGCCCCGTCGAATCGCAGGCTAAACGTATTCAGGCCGCCATTCCCACCGCCGACTTAGTCATCATTCCCGAAGCGGGTCATTTTCCTTTTCTCGAACAACGTGACCAATTCTTTGCCGAAACCGAAGCGTGGCTGGTTCAGCAGGGCTTGCAGCCCCATTGAAACACACCCTATGATCGCAACCAAAGGCCACGAGTGTTTATTGGGAATGTATTTATCAGTTACCCGCAAACCGATTCTTCAAACGACCAACCTAGGTTGTGATGGATACAACCGCTATCACCTCCACTTCTATCAACAGGCCCTCCAGTGCTAATGACTCCACGCCAATCCAGGTACTTGCCGGAAGTGGGGGAAAAAATACGTTCTGCAATGCCTCGCTGACAATTGGAGCATCCGCTGGGGTATAATTTTTCAAATAAATAGTCATCTTGACCACGTCTGCCGGGGTAGCCTCTGCGGCGGCCAAAGCCCTGGCTACGTTTTGAAACGTCTGAACGGCCTGTGCCTTTAAATCACCCTCGCCGATCAGGTAGTTATTTTGGTCGTAGGCCACCTGCCCGGAAAGGTAAATGGTTTTAATAGAATCAGTTCTCACCGTTACGAGCTGGGAAAAAGACTGTTCCCAATTAGGCAGGCTTAAGGGATTTAGAAAATGCTTTTCCATAAAATTACCGTCAGTCGGTTAAAGATCAGATAGCTTCGCGTAAGTAGTTGTTTTTTGATTAGTGCTGGACTTGGACAAATCTAAAAATTTTACCCAACATCTCTCGCCAACTCTGGTATCCTAATCACCAGGGCAATGCTTACGCCCACACTGCGGATACGGTGCTGGCACTCTATCCAAACTAAATTGATTTAACACCATGACCATCAACAACAACTGGTACGAAGATTTCTTCACCGGCCTGAACGTCGAGATGTGGGAACGGGCCGCTACCGCCGAATGGACTGAACAGGAAGCCACTTTCCTGACCGACGTATTGAACTCATGCTCACCGCCAGCACCCGGGGACAGGTGGCAGTGTATATTCGCGTGGAAAGCGAGTTGTAGGATATTCTGCTGATCGAACTGTACGGCACTAAAAGCCTTCTTTTTTCGAATTGTCTCCCGTGATGATTAGCTTTGGGTCAAAGGTGGCTTATTTTGGAATGGTATTTTTCATATTCCGTTTATAAAAGCAACGTTCGACACCGTCTCTCAACCCACCTGATTGTTCACAATGCTACGTATAATATTTTGTATCCTTCTGACCACCACCTTTTGCCAGGCCCAAACGCTCACCTCCACCCTGCGCGGCAATGTCAAGGACTTCGACACCAACCAGCCGCTGGCCGGGGCGACCGTCCAACTCGTCGGCACCGAAAAAGGCACTGTGAGCGATGCGACGGGGGCTTTTCGCTTCGACCAACTTCCTACCGGACGCTACAATCTTTCGGTTTCGTACCTGGGCTACGAAACGATGGCTGTGCCGGAAATTCTGCTGGAATCGGGCAAGGAAAAGGTCGTGGAAGTACGGTTAAAGCAAGCGGGCAAGCAACTCGACGCGGCCATCGTCCGCAGCAGTCGGCTCATTGCCTACAACAGCATTCAGACCATTACGCCCGAGCAGACGCTCCGCTACGCCGCCACCTACCTCGACCCGGCACGGCTGGCGACTTCGTTTCCCGGCGTGGCTACGGCCAACGATCAGGCCAACGGGCTTGTCATTCGCGGTAACTCGCCCAACGGCATGCAGTGGCGGCTGGAAGGCGTCGAGATCGTCAACCCCAACCATACTTCCAACGCCGGGACGTTCAGCGACCGCGCTACCCAAACGGGCGGCGGTGTCAATATTCTGAGTACTCAGCTGCTGAGTGATTCCTATTTTCTGACGGGCGCTTTTCCGGCTGAGTACGGCAACGCGTTGTCGGGCGTGATGGACATGCGGCTACGCAAGGGCAACGACGAGAAGCGCGAGTTTACGGCGCAGGCCGGACTTATTGGCTTCGATTTGGCGGCGGAAGGGCCATTCTCCAAAAAGTCAAAAGCATCCTATCTCGTCAATTACCGCTACTCATTCACCGGTTTGCTGGGCGCGCTGGGCGTGACCTTCGGCGGCGAAGACATCCGTTACCAGGATTTGTCGTTCAACATTACTTTACCCACCAAAAAAGCGGGTGAGTTTACCGTATTCGGTATGGGCGGGGCCAGCAGCAATATTTTCAGAGCCAGCCAGGACCCGAAGGAATGGGTGTTTGAAAAAGACGGCTTCGATATCGATTTCAAAAGCAAAATGGGCGCGCTGGGCGTCACGAATACGCTGCAACTGGGCGCGAAAACCGGCTTAAAAACCGTGTTGGTCGCTTCGGCGCTCGAAAATACGCGCAACGGCTACCGGCATTCTGCTGCCAACCCCGAGCAGCGGAATCTGACGGAACAGGACGCCAACAAAAAAACCCGGGTCTCGTTTACAACTTCGCTGAGCCACCGACTCAACGCCAGTTACCTCCTCAAAACGGGCGTTTTCCTGACTTATCAAGCCGATAGTTTAAAATCGATCGACCCGATCAAGCGGGCGGCGGGCGAGTTGAAGGGCTTTGTCATTCAGCCCTACGCCTCCTGGCAGTGGAAACTCACGCCCCGCCTGACCTCCGACCTCGGACTGCACTATCTGCATTACACTTACAACAACACCGGCTCGCTGGAACCGCGCGCCGCGCTACGGTATCAGGCAACTGACCGCTCATCGTTCAGCCTTTCGTACGGCTTGCACAGCCAATTGCAACAGCCGCAAACTTACTTGGCGCGGGTCAATCTTGATTCTGGTTTCCCTGATTACGCATTGCAAAATACCGGCCTCGCCCCTACCCGCGCGCACCATTTTGTGGCGGGCTACCAGCGTACCCTCTGTACTTCCGGCAATCTGAAGGTCGAGGGGTATTTGCAGAATATTTTCAACGTACCCGTCACGATCGCCACGTCCTCATTCTCGACGCTGAATCTGGTAGAGAATTTTCTTGACCAAGAACTAAAAAATACCGGCACGGGCCGCAACTATGGCGTAGAAGTGAGCTACCAAAAGTACCTGACGGAGGATTTTTATCTCTTGGTTTCGGGCTCTCTTTACAACTCCACCTACGTTGGCAGCGATGGCGTGCGGCGTGATACCCGCTATAACGGCAACCACACGTTTAGCCTCACGACGGGCCGCGAATTCAAAACCAACAAAAATGGCATCTGGGGCGTCAACGCACGGTTTATTTGGCTGGGTGGCTTCCGCAATACGCCCATCGACGTGGCGGCATCGGCCAGTCAGGGTACCACGATTTACCTGAATGACCAAACCTTCACCCTCAAAAATAAAGATTACTTCCGGCCCGACTTGCGCATTTATTGGAAGAAAAACCACGCCCGTTACAGCCGTACCATTGCCCTCGATATTCAGAACGTTAGCGGCACCCAAAACCAAGCGTTCAGTTATTTTGACACGTTTCAGGGTCAGCTGGTTCAGAAATTTCAACTAGGCTTGATACCAATTGTGAGTTACCGTTGGGAGTTTTAATTAATGGACATTGGATACTGGACTTTGGACATTTAAAAATTAGTACAGGCAATCTTTTGGTTCATAATCGTTTGGAGTTCTGAAAGCATTTAAAACTGACGATCGATAACTTTATGTCTGAACCTTTTTTCCGATAAAATTGTAAAACTTACTCGGAAGCAGATTTTTTAAAGTCTGTTTTTCGTCTCGATTGACTTGGGGGCGACTGGTATTGACAGCGGGTTGGAGGTCTGTGTAAGCATGTCGGGAGTTGGGGGTATCTTCCGTAACAAATGCCTTCCAAACAATACACGGCGAGTCTAACTACGCCATGGCTGCCTAATCTTAGAGATTTA
>JBBSSJ010000179.1:0-9764 GCA_038242095.1 Cytophagales bacterium | reverse complement strand
GTTATCGATTGTTTCCGTCCACAGTGCCGCCTCGACACCCAGAATATTCTCTTTACCAACACCCGGAACAAACTTAGCCGGATTCCACATGTACGAAGAATCCACTTCAACGTAGGCCGCCCAGTGCAATCCATACTTTGAGGTCGAGTCGTACTGCATATCAATGTAGGAACGCGTCGCGGGTGACATAATTACTTTCGCCCCCTGCTTCACCGCCGATTGCGCATACTCGGCTTTTGCCCAAAACTGCGCCACCGAGCTTGGATCGAGTTTGGCGTTGGTCACCTCGTCCCAGCCAATCATCCGCTTGCCGTGCGATTTAACGATCCCCTGCACGCGCTCGATAAAGGGAATGTAGTCTTTCATTGGGGTCACGTGCGACTCGTCGCCGCCCATGTGAATGAACGGGCCGGGGGTGATTGCCGCTAGTTCGCGCACCACATCATCCACAAATTTATAGGTGGTTTCATTACTGGTACATAAAGTACTGAATCCAACTTCAATGCCGGGGTAAGGCTTAGGGTTCGGGTCTTTGGGATTGCAGTTCAGCTCGGGATAGGAAGCGAGCGCGGCGTTGGTGTGGCTGGGCGTGTCGATTTCGGGCACGATCGTAATATAGCGCTCCTGGGCGTAGCGCACGATGTCCTTGTATTGTTCCTGGGTGTAAAAACCACCCTTGCCGCCACCGACTTCCATCTTGCTACCGAATTCAGTCAGCTTGGGCCACGATTTTATCTCGATACGCCAGCCCTGATCATCGGACAGGTGCAGGTGTAGCGTATTCATTTTGTAGGCCGAAATCAGGTCGATATAACGCTTGACGTCCTCCACGCTAAAAAAATGCCGGGCCACATCGAGCATCGCGCCCCGGTAGCTGTACTGCGGAAAGTCGCGAATCGTTCCGGCCGGAATTTCCCAGGAACCGCTTTGCTTGTCGTTGGCGTCAATGTCGGCGGGCAGGGTTTGACGAATGGTTTGGATTCCACGAAACAAACCGGCGGGCGCATTAGCGAGCAGGGTTACGCCTTCTTTGGTGATTTTGAGGTCGTAGCCTTCATCGCCCAGCGTGGCATCCGTTTTCAGGGCCAGCACAATATTTCCCGTCGCTGTTTCCGAGGCCGACGCTTCAACCGCAAGCGGTAAGCCGGTGGCGGGTTTGAGAAAATCGGCCAGGTATTGCCCGATTTTCTGAATTTCATCCGAGCCTTGCGGCACGTAAATGACCGTCTTGTCAGTGAGTTCAAAAAAGCCATCGGCCGACTGCATCGACACCGGAATTGGAATGAGGCTTTGCTCCGTCAGCCTGGCGGGTTCTTGAGAATCGCAGGCTAACAGGCCCGCGAGCAAGGCTAAACAAAGTAACGGTTTCATTAACAGGGAAGGGAGTTTGGGTCGCATATTTTATGAATTGAAATACAAAATTCAAAAATACCTAAATTTTGGCATAACGGGCTCCCTCATCGTAAAAAGGGAATTTAACCCGATGGCAATTGTTACTTTGGGGCGGACGACTGGGTCTGCTTGCAATCCATTCTACTTACACTACCACAAAATGCAATTTAAGGAAGCTTTACAATGGCGTTATGCCGCCAAAAACTTAAACGGCCACACCGTTCCCAATGAAAAAATCAATGCCATTCTGAAAGCCATCCGCATGGCACCTACTTCCAACGGTATACAGCCTTTCAGAGTCATCGTGGTTTCTAATCCCGAACTGAAGGGAAAAATCCACGAAAAGGCTTGCCCACAGGCGCAGGTCGTTGAAGGTTCACACCTGTTGGTCTTCGCCGCGCAAACTTCGCTAACCGCTGAGCACGTCGATGAATACATGGCCCGCATCGCCGAGACGCGCGGTACGGACATTGAATCGCTTCGTGGCTTTTCCGAATCAATCAAAGGCAATCTACTCTCCCGTACCGACGAGGAATTTACAAATTGGAGCGCCCGCCAGGCGTACATTGCCTTGGGTTTTGGCTTGGTGGCGGCAGCCCTGGAAGAAGTCGACGCCTGCCCGATGGAAGGTTTTAACGCCACCACGATGGACGAGCTTCTGGGATTGGAAGAACAGAATTTACAAAGCGTCGTACTTATGGCCCTCGGCTACCGCGATGCAGAAAAGGATTTTTTGGCTAAGGCTAAGAAAGTCAGAAAGTCTCCCGAAGATTTGTTTATCATGGAGGTTTGACTCATAAATCTTTTTTCAAAGCCCGATTTTCGGGGCCTTTTGGCGGGTAGTTCCTTAGGGGCTACCCGCTTTTTATATGAATTAGTTTTTTCAAGAAATGAAATCAAGTTCGCTACTTACACCGAAAATACTATTTGCTTTCAGTCTCGTTTTGGCTTCAATGCGATTGGTAGCGGCGCAGCCTACATCCCAAAAATTTGAATTAAAGGATGGCGATCGCGTAGTTCTTGTGGGTAATTCATTGTTTGAAAACGACCTCCAATACGGCTACCTCGAAATGGCGCTCTCTACCCGCTGGCCCGACCGACGGGTCACTTTTCGCAACCTGGGCTGGACGGGCGACACGGTTTTCGGCGAGTCGCGCAACTACATTACCAACCCGCCGACGCCCTACGAGTTGCTGCTGCAACAATTGACCGACGCCAAACCGACCCTCGTATTCGTAGCCTACGGAGGGATCGAGGCTCAGGCGGGCGAAGATGGTTTGCCGCGCTTCACCGAGGGTTTGAATAAGTTGCTCGATAAAATCGCGGCGTTAGGGGCTAAGGCTGTGCTACTCTCGCCTATTCCGGTTTTGACCGTCAACGCATTACCTAATACCGCCGAGCGCAACACCATGTTGACGCGCTACACCACGGTCGTTGCCAGTACCGCCGCTGAACGCGGAAGCCGTTACGTCGATATTTTCAATCCAATTCAACAAATTGCCGATAAAGCCACCATCACTGAAAACGGCATTCATCTCAACGAGAAAGGCTATTATTTTCTGGCTAATATCGTCCTGAAAGCGTTGGATCTAAGCGAACCACCGCAGGATATCACTATTTCGGTTTCCAGGAAAGGGAGTGCTTCGTCAAGCACGGCACGACTTTCAGCCTCGGCTCCCGAAGGCGCAGTGCTTGGTTTTGAACTCGGCCAGAAAACCTTACCGTTACCGCTCCCCGGCCGAAATTCCAAAAGCGTCGATCTCAAACAAGTACTTAAAATCAACGGTTTAGAAAAAGGTATTTACGCATTGTCTTCCAATGGCACCTTAATGGCCGTAGGAACAGCGCGGAGTTGGGCCGAGGGCATTGCACTTACTCAAGGACCGCTCATGACGCAGGCGATGGCTTTACAAAAGACAATTATCGACAAAAATCTGACCTTTTTTCACCAATACCGTCCCCAAAACCGAACCTACATCATTGGATTCCGCTCCTACGAACAGGGCCGTCACGCCAGGGACCTGGCCGAGTTGAGCATTGTAATTACCTGGTTGGAATCCCAAATCGCCTTAAACCGGATACCGGTGGCGCAGGTTTACGAATTGAGGAGGGTGGAACGGTAGAAAGGTGGAACGGGGAAAGGTAGACGGGTGAAACCGGGACGCCCCGTGGCGGTCAACGGCCAATGGAATTTTACCTTCCGGTACACTCATTCTGACCAAAATAAAGGCTAACTCTTGAATTAAATGCTTAGTACTCGATACCCAAACACTTAGAAAAAGTAAAAAATAACTTGGTATGTGATTATACTCAAAACCCCGGAGGGGTGTACCGTTGATAGATCCATAATTGACCCATTCAACTGCGCCCCTGAGGGGCCGGCTCCTCCGGGGCACCAAATTGCCAACTTATTCTTTATGCGTCCCTAACAAATTAATACTCACTTATGAGGTCTTTTTTTGCGAGAAAAATCATCAAGACAAAAGTACTACTGAAAGCCTTACTCCTGCCTTTGCTGTTAGTATTGGTGGCGGCGATTCAGCGGGATAATCGGTTGGAAGATCCTGACCCCAGTGTGCGGGCTGAGTTGGAGTCCTTTCGGGTTGCGGATGGCTTCGAGGTGACGCTGTTTGCGTCGGAGCCGCTGGTGGTTAAGCCCATTCAGATGAATTGGGACGCCGATGGGCGGCTATGGGTCGTGAGTAGTACTGCCTACCCGATGGTCAAAACTGGAGAAGTCGCCAACGACAAGATTTACGTGCTGGAAGATACCGACGGCGACGGCAAGGCCGACAAGTCAACCGTATTTGCTGAGGGCTTGCGCACGCCCACGGGAATTTTGCCCGGCGATGGCGGCGTGTACGTAGCCAATTCCACCGAGATCCTATTTTTTGCTGATACCGATGGTGATGGCAAAGCCGACAAAAAACGCCGCATTCTCAACGGCTTCGGTGTGGCTGATACGCACCACCTCATCCATACTTTCCGCTGGGGACCCGAGGGGCGGCTGTATTTTAATCAGGCCATTTACACGTATAGCAACGTCGAGACGCCTTCGGGCATCCGGCGACTCGATGGTGGCGGCGTGTGGCAATTGGAACCCAAAACGCAGGACCTGGCCATTTACGCCCGTGGGCT
This sequence comes from Cytophagales bacterium, assembly GCA_038242095.1. Taxonomy (GTDB): domain Bacteria; phylum Bacteroidota; class Bacteroidia; order Cytophagales; family Spirosomataceae; genus Persicitalea. Next base: position 5,234 of record JBBSSJ010000179.1, on the reverse strand, counting down.
CATCAATCCCTGGGGTTTGCAGTTCGACCGCTGGGGTCAATCGTTTTTGACCGACGGGGCGGGCGGCGAGGGCATCAACTATGCTTTTCCAGGGGCGACGTTCGTTACCGCACCGGGGGCTGAGCGAATCATTGGGGGCCTTAACCCCGGACAGCCCAAGCACAGCGGGCTGGAGGTAATCTCGGGCCGGCACTTGCCCATCGACTGGTTGGGTAGCGTGGTCACCAACGATTTCCGGGCCAACCGCATCAACCGCTTCAAGCTCGAAGAACAGGGCAGCGGCTACGCTTCGCGGCAAATGGAGGATTTGCTTTGGACCAACCACGTGGCCTTCCGCCCGGTCGACATTTCGGTTGGCCCCGACGGGGCGATCTACGTGGCCGACTGGTACAATCCCATCATTCAGCACGGCGAGGTCGACTTCTATGACCCGCGCCGCGATCAGGAACACGGCCGTATCTGGCGCATCACGGCTAAGGGCCGTCCTTTGGTCAAGAAACCAAAACTCAGTCAGGCCACGACGCCTGAACTCCTGGCTACTCTGAAACTTCCCGAAAACTGGACCCGCAGTCAGGCGCGGCAACTACTCAAGAATCGTGACAAGAAAGAAGTGGTCCCCGCGCTCGAAAAGTGGGTGACCGATCTTGACAAATCCGCCCCCGATTATGAGCATAATCTTCTGGAAGCGTTGTGGGTGTGTCAGTCGCTGGACGTCGTTAACGAGTCGCTGTTTACACAACTTTTCAACGCCAAGACCCCGCAGGCACGATCAGCTTCCGTTCGGGCGCTGCAGTTGTGGCACGACAAGGTTCCGAACGTGCCCGCACTACTGACCAAAGCTGTGGCCGATCCGCACCCGCAGGTGCGCCTTGAAGCCGTCATCGCCCTGCGCCTGACGCCCACCGCCGAAGCCGCCCGCACGGCTTTGGGCGTGCTGGAACAACCGATGGATGAGTTTCTGGACTTTGCCCTCTGGCAAACTACCCGCAGCCTCGAACCGCAGTGGACCCGGCGCGTCGCCGCCGAACCCGACTTTTTCGGTACCCCGCTAAAAACCGTTTACGCCCTCAAATCGGTAGCTAATCCAGGGGCCGTGGCGCAACTTGCCACGATGTACCAAAAGGACCTGGTACCCGAAGCTTACCAGTCGGACGTGCTGGCTTCGCTGGCGCGCTACGGTAGCTCCGCCGATTTGAAGGTCATCTTTGATAAAATCCTATCCAACACTTCCGGTTCGGCAAAGCAGCGCGTTGCCCGGCTCGCGGCGCTGGAAGAAGCGGCCCGTCAGCGAAACGCCCAGCCAAGCGGCGACCTGAACCGTATCGCTGGCTTCATCGAAGACAAAGACCCTGCCTTGGCGATGGCCGCCGTCAGACTGGCGGGTTACTGGCAACTTTCCGGGCAGACAGAACGGCTGATCGCGTTGGTAAAAAAGGGCGATCCCGTCAGCCAAAAAAATGCCATGATCGCGTTGACCCGGCTGGACAAGGCACGCGCCGAAAATGAACTCATTGCTTTATCAGATCCCGGTAATTCCGACGATCTCCGGCTCTTGGCGGCTACCCAATTGGTCACCTTGAACGCTGAGGAAGCGGCCCGGCTGGGCGCAAAATTACTGCAAACGTTACCGGAAGATACAGACGCCAGCGCCTTTTTCAATGCTTTTATGGGCAATGGCGTGGCACAAAAAGCTTTGGCTGAAGCGCTCGGCACCAAAAAAATTTCGGCCGCTTCGGCCTCCGCCGCGCGGTTAATCGTGCAGCAGCGTATTCCAGCGAATCGGCAGGGTGCTGAGGCCAGGCAACTCATCGCTGCGCTGGAAGCCTCGGGTGGACAACTACCCGTAGAAAGGATGCCGCAGCAACCTAACGATGTAGAAATCGGCCGAATTGGTGAGATGGTCAAGGCTTCGGCTGACCCAGCCAACGGCGAGCTGCTATATCGGCAGTCGAGTTGCGCTACCTGCCACGCGCTGGGCGGCGCGGGTGGTCGCATTGGGCCTGACCTGAGCAGTTTGGGAACGAGTTCGCCCATCGAAACGATCATCCGGTCAGTGCTGTACCCAACGGCTTCCATCAAGGAAGGTTACGAATTGCAGCGTGTGGTAAAAAAAGACGGCAGTGAACTGCTGGGGTACATCGCCAGCAGCGGCAGCGCTGAACTCATTTTACGCGACGTGACAGGTACGGAGGTATCGGTACCCAAGAGCCAGGTAGCTTCAACTGAGAAGGTACCCGGCTCGCTAATGCCCGCCGGACTGACGGCCAGCCTGAGCCCGGAAAAATTCAGCGATCTCGTCGGTTTCTTGTCTAAACTGGGCGAAGCGGGCGATTATCGGGTACCCACGACGCGATTTGTCAGGCGCTGGGAAGCTTTGGTTTCTCCCGAAATGACCAAAAAAGTAAAGGAAGCAGGGCCGGGTTATTTTGCTAATTCAGGCATCAAAGCTACCTTTCTGCCTGCGTACAGCCTGGTATCGGGAGGCCTACCGCTGGCCGAATTACCTGTGTTGGAATTAGATGGTAAGAAGAAATACCAGATCGTCCGGTTCGACCTCGAAGTACTCACGCCCGGCACCGTAAATCTTGCCCTAAACTCTACCGTGGGCGTGACCGCCTGGGCCGATCAAAAATCCATTCCGCTGGCCGAAGCGGCGGGGTCGATAGAACTACCCAAAGGTATGCATCAAATCACCCTTGCTATTGACCGCGACAAATTCAAGGAGAAAACCATTCAGGTATCGCTGCCGGACGGTGCTTCGGCGCAAACGAGGCTTAAAATTGGACGGTAGAAATAGGGAAAATTTTTAAACTAAAAAATCATAAAATACAATGAAGTACTTCGCTATCACGGGCTTGCTGCTGTTGCTTGCCCCGACTCTTTTTGCTCAAAAAAACACTCCACCCGCCCTGAACGCCATCCGGCAGGAGGATTTGAAAAAAGACCTGTACGCCCTGGCCGACGCGCACTTTTACGGCCGTTCCGCCGGGACGCTGGACGAGCTAAAGGCGGCCATGTGGCTGGGCGAAATGTACCGTTCCATCGGCCTGAAACCTGCCGGGGACGACGGTACTTATTTTCAGTACTTCACGCTTTGGCGCAACCACTTAGCCGACAATTCCACCATTGCAATCAACGGCAAGCCGCAGAGAATGTGGCAGGATGCGGCAGTATCGCAAATGGCCAACGTCTCGCTCGATGCGCCAATCGTGTATTTGGGTAGCGGCCCTGACATCGACCTCGACGCGGTGGACGTGCAGGGCAAAATCGTGGCAATCGAAGCTAGTCCCAAGGGAATCAACCAAAATGCGTCGCTGCCAACCTGGCGGTATAGCTGGTCCAATTCGAGTAAATACGCTAATCCTTTGATTAAGAATGGCGCCGTAGCAGTTATTTTCATCGCGGACGAAACCGCTGAAAAAGCCTGGGACGACGCCAACGAAAACTTCAAGCTTGGCAGCTACGACATCGACGGCGGCGCGCGGGAAAATGTCACAACTACGGTACCCGTCATTTGGCTTCGCGCGAGCGCCAAATCTGAGATTATGAAAGGAAACGCTGCGCTCAAGGCCAATCTGGCAGTGACCAAGTACCCCTACCCTTCCGTCAATATCGTGGGCACCGTCGAGGGTACCGACGCCAAGCTAAAATCCGAATATTTATTGTACAGCGGCCACACCGACGCCCATGGCATCCGCAACGCCATCGACGGCGATTCCATTTACTACGGAGCCGACGATAATGGCAGCGTCGATGTGGCTATGCTGGCCAACGCCCGCGCTTTTGTCAAAAGTCCCGCCCGGCGATCAGTCATTTTCGTGATTCACGGGGCCGAAGAGCGCGGTTTGCTAGGCTCGCGTTATTTTGCCCAACATCCCACCGTACCCATCGCCAATGTTGTGGCCGTACTAAACGGTGATATGATTGGCCGCAATGCGCCCGATAGCGCGGCGGTACTAGGCATTATGCCACCGCACCGCACTTCCCAAGATTTGGTCGACATGACCCTGGCGGCTAACAAGGAAGGACCCAACTTCAAGCTCGACACTGAATGGGACAAGGCTACGCACCCCGAGGGCTGGTTTTTCCGCAGCGACCACCTGCCCTACGCCCGGCTGGGCATTCCGTCGATCATGTACACCACGCTGCTGCATCCCAACTACCACACCCCGCTCGACAACGCCGAGAATATCGACTATCCCAAATTAAAGAAAATGGCCGATTGGATGTATCGTACCGGCTGGAAAGTCGCCAACGCTGACAAACGGCCAGCCACGGATAAGGACTTTAAATTGGAGCGGTAGATGATAGAAAAGGGCAGGCAACTCGAATAGACATTCGATTCACCTGCCCTTTTCTGAGATTGCTACCCTACTTCTTTTGTTGTGACAAAAACGTAATCAGCGAGGCAAATTCTTCGTAAGAGAGGGAATTAGCTAGACCGCTCGGCATCATGGAATTTTCCATTTCCTGGCGCTTCACGATGTCTGCGGTTTTGAGCCGAGTCACCTGTCCGGCGATGTCGCGGAGCGTGAGTTGGTCGGCGGATTCACCCGTGACGAAGCCCATGTAGGATTTATCGCCCTTGGCGGTGATCAGTACCGTGGCGAAGCCCTGCGAAATCGAGGCGTTTGGTTTCAGGATCGACTCGGCAATTTGTTCACGATTCATGATCGAACCAATTTGACCCATATAGGGGCCCTTCATCGTTTCGCCCTTGGCAACGCTGTGACAGGCGACGCAGCCCTGCCGCGTGAATAGGGTTTTACCCAGTGCCGGATCGCCCTTAATTTCGTCCATTGCCAGCATTACGTCCTCTATGGAGGCCTCACCCACCTGACCTTTTTTGTTCTTAATTTTTTCCAAATCAACCTTCACTTCTTCCTTGACTACCATTTTCTCACCGGTACCAAACTCTGCTATACCCAGCCGTAGTTTGTCGTTCAGCATCGTGTAGTAAGCCTTGTCATCCGATTTTTTCCAGGTATCCACCAGGAACTTCTTGATTTCAGGTGAGGATTTCCACTCGGCCGTCTTGTAAGACGGTCCGTGGGTATCGGGGCGGGTACTCCACCACCACGAGCCGTCGTAGGGCGCTTCTTCGTGGTAAAGCCGCGCCAGCGTACCGACGATTTCGGTTTTTAAATCAGCATTTGAGGCTTTGCCGTAAGCCGCTATGAGTCCATCGGTTGCTTTTGGGCTGTGCATGTAGCGGAGCGCCCAAAGCGCCAACT